>JBOFLH010000344.1:0-12061 GCA_051657765.1 Nocardioides sp.
CACTCCGCGGGCAAAGGCCTCCCAGCGCGTGTCGGGTTCGGGGCCCCGGAGCAGCAGATATGGCGTGCCGGCAGTGTCGCGTCGTAGCCGCACGACCAGTCGAGGTGCCTGGTAGTCCCGATAGTGATCCCGCACGAACGACATGACCGGGCGGCGCGCCCGATAGTCGAAGAACTGGTCAACGTCGAAAGTCGCCACCACCGGGCCATCCGCACTGTCGGCCAGCGTGCTGGCCGCCAGCGCGGACGCATGGCCCGCGTCGAGGAAGCCGTCCAGGGAGATGACCATGGTCAGTGACTCCGCTTCGGCAAGCTCGGGCACATCATCCACGATGTGTACCAGGCGTGCTGCCTCACTCACGACGATTCCTTTCGGCCAGTGGGCGCCCGGCCAGTATCCGGACCGGTGGGTTGTCAACCCAGCACTCTGGGTGCCGACGATATTCCCCCACGCCTATGCTAAGCCTCCGGCCGCGATGTCGAGCCGCATACCGGACGATCGGCGACCGACACCTACCCAGGATCTCGTGCGGGCGGCGCTGACCAAGACCTATGTGGTGTCCCTGCTGCCACTACGATGGCTACCCGCGCACCGTCCAGACCGATAAGCGCAAGGCGATCACCATGACCGCGATCTCCTGGCTTCGGCGCAAGTCATTGGGGGAACGGCTAGAGACGGAGCCGCTCGGTTCCACCGTACTGGACCGTGGCTCGGCGGTGGCCCAGCACGTGGGTCACCGGAGCCCAGGTATTCGACTTCGCTACTGATCATCGATAGCCACTGGTCGGGTTCTGACTCGACAGCGATACCCGCGCCGCGACCAGTTTCCAATGCGGTCGAGGGGATCCGCACGATGTGCTGTTCTGTGCCGTAGCCGGCGGGCGCACAAGAAGCGATCCCTCAGCGGAAGCTATAGGCACCGACCGACTCATCACTCCGATACGCCTCGGACGTGGTGGCCCGGGCAGCGACGACCGTCGTCGCTGCCTCGGACGCGGTTAGGAAGCGAGCTGCTCGCCGCGATTCCGCTCGATGAGGTTCTGTTCGAGGATCTGACGAACTTCGTCGTCTTCGTCGGCGAACCGGCTGACCACGGTGAGTAGATCGGCTACTTCGTGGGCTGTGGTGTAGGTCGCCAACTCCTCACGCAGCTGGCGGCGCGCGGCCCTGGCCGCTTTGCGTTCGCGCACCTCGTCAACGATCTTGACGCTGGTGTCCATCCAGTGTGTGTTCATGTAGCCAAGTCTGACCAATGACAACTCATGCGTCCAATGATGTTCTGTACTCATATCCATGCGATATTGTCATGCGATATGGACACTGAGTCTTTACGTTGGTTTCAACATGTCGCAGACGGCACCACAGTCACCGAAGTCGCGGACATCTTCGGCGTGAGTCAACCGGGGGTGTCGCGAGCCCTCAGTCGGTTGGACTCGGACCTCGGCACACCACTGTTGGAACGCAGCGGCCGAGTGCTCCGGTTGACGGAAGCCGGCGCTACTTTCAAACGCCATGTCGATACGTTCTTGCACGAACTCGACGACGGCCTCGCCGCGATCGACCAGCTCGTGGATCCGGAGACGGGCGTGGTGACGATTGCGTTTCAACTATCGCTTGGCACCTGGCTCATTCCCGCTATCGTGAGCCAGTTCCGGAAACGTCACCCTGGCGTGATTTTGCGCTTTCAGCACTCCGAAGACGGCCGAAGCTCGGCGCTGCTGGCGGGGAGCCGGGTCGATGTCGAGTTCACCTCCCGACGTCCAACCCACCCGACCATCCGCTGGGAACGACTGATGTCGGAGGACTTGCTGCTGGCCATCCCGCCAAACCATCGATTGGCCGTACGGGCGGATGTGGCCCTTGCCGAGGTAGCCGAGGAGCCATTCATTGCTCTCGGACCGACCTGGGAGTTGCGGCGGCTATCGGACGAATTGTGCGGCGCCGCCGGCTTCAGTCCACAGGTTGCCTTCGAGGGCAACGACCTGCCGATGGTGCACGGCTTTGTCGCAGCCGGGCTCGGCGTCGCTATCGTGCCTCGGATGGGGATGAGCCTCGGCACCCGCCGCAAAGGCGAGGCGCGGTTGTTGCGGATCACCGATCCGGGGGCCTTTCGCGACATCGGCGTCTCCTGGTCGGCTGAGCGGCGGTTGCTCCCCTCCGCCGTCTTGTTCCGACGCTTCGCACTCAATCGATCCACGATCTGACGTTGACGACGCACCCTGGCCCGATCAGCTGGACCAAGCTGCTAGTCCAATCAGCTGGTCCAAATCTGCTGGGTTACTGAATGACCAAGGACGGCTCAGGCACCGTGACCTGCTCAATAACGCTTCGAGCAATCGCCTGGGGAGTCAACCCCGCTCGCTCCAGGATGGCAGCGCGCTTGGCGTGCGCCAGGAACTCCTGCGGAACGCCGAACAGCCGAAACGGAGTGGTCACGTTGGCGTCGTTCAGGGATTGCAGCAGAACCGCCCCACAGCCACCGATACGTCCGTTGTCCTCGATGCTGACCACCAGGCGATGCCGCCTGGCCAGCTCGATGATTGCCGGGTTAACCGGCTTCACCCAGCGCGGATCAACCAAGGTCACCCCAATGCCTTGAGCGGTCAGCCGGTCCGCGACGCCCACGCCGGTCTCGCACATCGACCCCACCGCGACAATCAGCACGTCCTTGGTACCGCGCCGACACAACACGTCCACACCATCGACACGTTGGACGGCCTCGATGTCGAGCGGCGGCGGGCCTTTCGGGAAACGAAGCACGGTCGGCGCGTCCGCGACCTCGACGGCCTCGTTCAACAACTCCCGCAGCCGGGTGCCGTCTCGGGGAGCCGCGATCCGCAGACCGGGCACGACCTGGAGTGCCGACAGGTCCCACATGCCGTTGTGGCTGGCCCCGTCATCACCGGTCACACCGGCCCGGTCCAGCACGAAGGTGACACCGCATTGATGGAGCGCGACATCCATCAGAACTTGGTCGAATGCGCGGTTCAAGAACGTGGCGTAAACCGCAACCACCGGGTGTAGGCCACCCATAGCGAGCCCGGCTGCCGAAGTGGCGGCATGCTGCTCGGCGATGCCGACATCGAAGGTACGATTCGGAAAGCGCTGCTGGAACTTGTCCAGGCCGACCGGATGCATCATCGCTGCGGTGATCGCGACCACATCGTGGCGACGCTCGCCGATGTGCACGATCTCGTCGGCAAAGACGTCGGTCCACACCCGGCCCTTGGGGCGCTCCTCGCCAGTGTCCACGTCGAATGGTCCCGGTGAGTGGAATTGGTCCGCCTCGTGCCGCTCCGCGGCGTCGTACCCGAAGCCTTTGTGGGTGATGGCGTGCACAATCACCGGGCCTTGAAACCGCTTCGCCAAGTGCAGCACCTGCTCCAGCATGGCGCGGTCGTGACCATCGACCGGGCCCACGTACTTCAACCCGAGATCCTCGAAAAGACCCTGCGGCGCCAGCGCGTCCTTCATGCCCTTCTTGATCGCGTGCAGGGCGTCGTACGCCGCTGGCCCTACCGCGGGCAGCGCGGTTACTCGCTTCTTCACCACGCCCAGTGCTTGCTCGTAGCGGGGATTGGTGCGTAACGAGGTCAGCGCGGTGGCGAGGCCGCCGATCGTGGGGGTATAGGAGCGACCGTTGTCGTTGACCACGATCACCAACCGGCTGCCGGGCGCGATCGCGATGTTGTTCAACGCTTCCCACGCCATCCCACCGGTCAGCGCCCCGTCCCCGATCAGCGCCACCACGTGGCGGTTCTCCCCACGAATCGCGTAGGCCTTCGCGAGGCCGTCGGCGTAGCTGAGCGCCGTGGAGGCATGTGAGTTCTCGACCAGGTCGTGCTCGGACTCGGCTCGGCTCGGATAGCCGCTGAGGCCACCCTCGCGTCGGAGCCCGGCAAAATCCGGCGCGCGGCCGGTCAACAGCTTATGGACGTACGCCTGGTGACCGGTGTCGAAGATCACCCGGTCGCGAGGTGAGTCGAAGGACCGATGAATGGCAAGGGTGAGTTCCACCACCCCCAGATTGGGCCCGAGATGTCCCCCAGTACGGGCGCAGGTGCCCACCAACAGATCACGAATCTCGGTGGTCAACTCCGCCAACTGACCCTCGCTGAGGTCCTGGAGATCGCGGGGGCCGGTGATCGACTCCAGGTAGCCCATGGACCCGAGTTTAGGCCACCGGCGGCGAGAACATGACGGAGTACGTCAAGGAGGCCAGGAATCCGGGCAAAGCAACGGCTGCGCCGGCCGTCAGGTCGAGACATAGCGCGACGACCGGGTCGACGAAGACGATGCGCCGCCCCTCCCCCAACCGGATGTCGGAGTCGGTCAATTCGGTACCGGCCGCGAAGAGTTCGAACCGGTCACGCCGCATCTGCCGGTCGCGATTGTCACCGCCACAGCCGATCTGATGGCACACGTCGAACTGTCCGAAAGACCGGAGGTCGTGCGCGGCAATCCCGGTCTCTTCGTGCAGTTCGCGGTGGGCTGCCTGACAGTAGCTCTCCCCTGGTTCGACCCCGCCACCGACGAAGCCCCACTTCTCCGGGTCGAGCACGGCGTACTCGTCGCGCTCTTGGAGCAACAACCAACCGCGCCCGTCAACCAGGAGCACACTCGCGAACCGCATCAGGATGCCGGCTCGTCCCGGGCGGCGCCGGACTGGTTGCGTTCGATCACGCCGCCGCGAACGTTGCCAGGCGCCACCGCGCCAACGATGGCAGTTGGGGCCATGATGGTCATGTCCGCCCTTTGCCAGGTCTCACACCTCTGCAGTCTCTGAAAGAGTTGATCATGACCAAGTCTGACCCACCGGCCCTAACGATCGTGCGTCCCGGAGAGGGCGAGATCGGCGACCTCGGCGCGATCGGCGTGCACTTCAAGATCTGGGGCAAGGACACCGCCGGCGCCCTGTCAATAGTGGAGCACCCCTTTCCTCCGGGTGCGTTCGTGCCACCGCACCGACATACCCGAGAGGACGAATACACGATCGTCACCGAGGGTCAGATCGGGTTTCGCTCCGGGAGCCGAGAGGTGGTCCTCGGTGCCGGCGGATACCTCATCAAGCCAAGAGGTGAGGCGCACGCGATGTGGAATGCCGGGCCGGCTCCGGCGCGGATGATCGAGATCATCAGCCCGGCCGGCTTCGAGAACTTCTTTCACGAGGTGGCTCACCTGATGGCTACCGGCCAGGAGCCGGCCGACGGTGGGGCTGAGCTCACCGAGCGTTACGGACTGTTCTTCGAGCAGACCGACTGGTGGAGCGACGTGATGACTCGCTATCACCTGTCGAGCGGCTGAGCGACGGCTGAGCGCACATGCGGGGCGAGTGGGCACTGGTGCGGCTCATCAAGCGCCAGCGCGGGTCGTAAGGTCACCACCATGAGTGAATCCGTCGCTAGGCACCCGGACCTGACCCACTATCGAGTGCTGAGCTTTGACTGCTATGGCACTCTCATCGACTGGGAAACCGGCATCGCCGCAGTGCTTGGCGCATGGTCGCGAGACCAGGGCCTATCGTGTTCGGCCGATGAGTTGCTCGGCGTGTACGGCGGGCACGAAGCAGCCATCGAGCAAGAACGACCCGCGGACCGTTATCCGGAGATTCTGGCGAACGCTTTCCGACGCACTGGCGATACCCTGGGCAAGCCGGTGTCAGATCGGTGGGCCGAGCGGCTGGGTCACTCGGTCCAGTACTGGCCGGCATTTTCTGATTCGGCGTACGCCTTGGCTCGACTGGCTGATCACTATCGACTCGTTATCGTCTCCAACGTGCACCGAGCCGGCTTCGCGGCAAGCAACGAACATCTGCGAGGCGAGTTCGCTGCGGTCATCACCGCTGAGGACGTCGGAGCCTACAAGCCGGCCGACAGTCACTTCCGTGCTCTCGACGCCACCATCGAGGAGCTAGGTGCAGGTCGCGACGAACTCCTACACGTCGCGCAAAGCCTTTTCCATGATCATGTGCCCGCTCGACGCAATGGCCTGGCGTCGGTGTGGATCAACCGACGCGGCGGACGCCCAGGCTGGGGTGCGACCCCGGAGCCAACGGCGGAGTTCTCCTATGGTCTGGAGTTTGCGTCTATGGCCGACTTCGCGGATGCGGTCGACCGGGCATTCGACCGGGCATTCGACGAGGCATTCGACCGGGCCCGCCCCGGCCAGGCCTCGTAGCCAGCGCCTGATGGACCCCCGAAGACGTCAACTCATCGCCTCGTGGACTTCCGATGCGTCAGCACCCGGCCTACCGGCTCACGGACTCAGATCCTGATCTGCCTCGCTGAGCAGGTAGGAACCGGCTTCCACGGCGTCCAGCACCTCGCGCGCCGCGCTCTCGTCCTCGCGTGGTACCCACACCTGGACCGGGCCCACCCGATAAGGGCCGGCGCCCTCCCCCTTGAGCTCCGCGAAGATCCCCTCCGCTTCGAGTCGGCCACGGACCAACTCGGCGGACATTAGGTCGTTCGTCGCGTACACGCGCACCAGGTCACTCACCCAGCCATTGTGGCATCGCCGCACAGTGCGCGGATTCACTGCCGCCGCCTTTGCATCGGGTTGGGGCGAGCGAGGTGTATTGACGGCAGTGATATGTGTATAGAGGGATCCACTAGATGCTCGAACCACGGCCTCGGGGCCATCACCTTCGAGGCAACCCGCGGCCGGCTCGCCGGGCGCTGCAAGACACCCGGGTATGGGCACCCGGGTATGGGCACTCGGGTACGGCATTCCGGCATGGGTACTCGGGGACGGCAATCCGGCATGGCGCCGAATCGGGCTAGGACACCCCGGCAACGACACCCAGGCAAACGGCATACAGGAGGGGTAGGCCGATGGCGTTCTCTGTTGAACCTCGCGCCACCGAACTAACGTCAACCGCTCGGCTCACGATGGCACAGGTACTCGAATCTCTGACCGATCAACCGATCCAATTCCGATTCACCGCCTACGACGGCAGCTCGGCCGGGCCCGAGAACTCATCGGTCGGCATTCATCTGGCCAGTCCAAGAGGCGTCGCCTACCTGGCGACCGCGCCCGGGTCGCTGGGTATGGCGCGAGCCTACGTTTCGGACGATCTACAAATCCGCGGCGTCCCAGCTGGTGATCCGTATCGGTTGCTGACCACGATCAGCAGCGGCTTGCGGTGGCGCAAGCCCGATCCGCGAACGTTGGCCGTCGTGTTGAGGTCGCTCGGTCCGGCCCGATTGCTCCCGCCGCCGCCACCGCCACAGGAGGCGCTGCCCGACTGGCGCCGGATTCTGGAAGGTTTCCGCCACACCCGCAAGAGGGATGCCGAGGCGATTCATCATCACTATGACGTGTCCAATCGGTTCTACGAACTCATGCTCGGCAGTTCGATGACCTACTCCTGTGCCTACTTTCGCGATGACCACGCGACGCTCGCGGAGGCTCAAGCTGCGAAGTACGACCTGATCGCCCGCAAGCTGGGCCTCAAACCGGGCATGCGGCTACTTGACGTCGGGTGTGGCTGGGGCGGAATGCTGCGTCACGCGGCCAAGAACTACGGAGTAGCCGGGCTCGGGGTTACTCTCTCGGCAGAGCAGGCCACCTGGGCCACGTCCGCGATCGCTCAAGATGGGCTTACCGACCTCGTCGAGATTCGGCATCAGGACTATCGCGACCTCCGGGACACCGACTTCGACGCGATCAGCTCGATCGGGTTCATGGAGCACGTCGGCGTCGGGCACCTCGCGGACCATGTGCGATTTCTGCATCACCGGCTACGACCCGGCGGGCGACTGTTGAATCACTGCATCACCCGACCCAACTCGACCGTCGCGGCTCGCAAACGCGGCGGCTTTATCGACCGTTACATCTTTCCCGACGGGGAGATCACGTCGTCCGGCCGCATCATCACCGAGCTACAAGACGCAGGTTTCGAGATACGGCACAGCGAGAACCTGCGCGAGCACTATGCGCTGACCTGTGCCGCCTGGTCCCGCAATCTGGTCGAGCACTGGGATGAGTGTGTGGCCCAGGTTGGCGAGCAGACCGGGAAGATCTGGGGTCTCTTCGTCGCCGGTTCCCGGCTCGGCTTCGAGCAGAACACGATCCAGTTGCATCAAGTGCTGGCGGTGAAGCTGCACCCCGACGGTCGCGCGGACTATCCGCTGCATCACGCCTTTTGATCCCGATCGCCGGGCCACCAGTGATCTCCGCGCGGACTCTTCACGATGACGTAGCGGGCTAGCGGGCCGGCGTTCATGTGACGTTCGTCCCCCGCTGGTCAACTCGCCCGCGTGATCGATGACTGCGTGGTCGTGCGGCCCGAAGCCTTGCGCGCGATGGCAGCCTCCTGCGCTGGTGCCGAAGACTGCTGCGATGTCTCAGCGCGCATGATCGACGCTGCCACACTCGGTCCGGACACATTCGGGGGAACCACCCACGCCGGCCTCATCTCCGACATGGTCGACCGGTTCCGGATGGGCGTGCGCGATCGTCTGCGTTCCTCAGCCGAAGACGCCCGATTCCAAGCCGGCTCGCTCACTGCCGCAGCCCTGGACTACGAAGAGACGGACCACTGCGCCGCCCACGAATTCCGCCGGCTCACGGGGTTGATCGCCCCGGCGGAGGCCGGCGAGATACCACACGATGGGCTCATGCGACCAATGCGCCCAACGCCGTAGCCTGAATAGTCCGCCAACCGTCACGCCTAAACCGGTCAGTCGGAGCCAGCCGGGACCGGTCAGCCTTGCGAGAATGGCATCGAAACAGCGGGTACGTCGACCAGGCCGCCGCCCAATACTCCCGGATCGCGGGGCACCGGTCGCATGATGAAGTGACCTTTCGCGTCCACGCTGTCGGGCTCACCCAACCGCACGTATGACGCGTCGAGCAACACTCGCTGCATGTCGGCCGGCCCACCTTTGAGACCGGCATTGAGCGGCCCCAATCCGGCATCGACCGAGAACTCGCCGGACTGCCGCTCCACGGCGTACTCCTGGAAGGTAAGCACGCCGTCGGTGTGGAGACGGCGTAGCAATTCGGGCGACGGCACCATAGCCGTCGGTGAACTTCGGTAGGCCGACAGGTTCTCCTGGCTAGTGAGATCCAGGGTCAACGACACCATGCGTTCGGTGGTGCCTTCCGCATCGAACTTCGCATGCGCGCTCCCTCGGCCCGTTTCGCTATCGGGCGTGGCGGCGCCGACGTAGGTGTTGTTGGTGCCGCCGCGGTATTCGAAGTCGTCGGTCAAGGAGCCGCGCAACAGATACCGCACCGGCTGCCCGTTTGCGTCGTAGTCGACCCGACTCTGGGACGCACCGGTGATCCCGACGTTCTGCGCCATCAGCAGCGCTTGTCCGCCCACCTTCCCGTGCACCGAGCCGGTGTCGATCCACGAGAACTGGCCACTCGACTTCCATAGATAGGACCGGCTTCCCTCCGCCGCGGCGGTACCCGCCGCCCCGGCGGCCGGACCCAGACCGACATCGGCGTTGCCTTTGGCGTTGACGCCGAATGAGATGGTGCCCTCGTCGGCAGCGCGAACGTCCGTCGCGGGCTGTAGCGGGCCGCCCACGGTGCGCCGGAGGACCGCGATGGCTTCCTCCCACAGACCCTCAGGCTGGATGGCGTTCACGAACGCTTGGGCCTCCGCCTGGGACCCGAAGTGGTACCGCAGGGCGTACCGCGCCGCACCACCAGCCTCGGCTTCGGCATACGCTCGTTTCAGTACTGACTGGTCCTCGGGAGCCAGCCGATTCAGATCAATTTTGGCGCCCGCGCTCCATTTCGCACCCAAGCCGTAGTCGTCGCTCAGCGTGATGGTGTAGCGACCGTAGGCGTCCTGGCTGACCGTCACTCCCCCGCCGCGGCGCACCCGCACTCCGCCCACCGTCATGGCCGTCCCGAAGGATAGATCCGACATCCGATCCGTCACCTGCATGATCCCTTGGCGCCACGGCGCAGCAGTTCCCAAGACGAAGCGCCGCGGCATACTGGCCAACACGTGGTCCAGTCTCTGCTCTTCGGCATAGACCGCCCGCAATGCCTTGCTGCCCAACTCGGCACCGACCTGAAGCATCCGTTTCAGCGCAGCGGAGCGTTCGGGCAACGGAACCAGCTGAGCGGCTCGATGCACTTGACGCACGTCCGCCACATAGCGCAGGACCACCCTATTGGCATTCTGCTGACTGCGCACCAACGCACTGGCGCCGATCTCGAGGCCCTCGGCCGCGAACCTCAAGGACTCCGCGCTGGCCGACAGTTCGCCGTCCCACACCAGGCGACGAAATGCCATGGCGCGTGCGGCATCACCTTCCCAGTCGGCCAGGAGCCGGTCCCCGGCGTGACGCAGAGAACGCCACTCACTGTCCAGCCGAGCGGCTTCGGCTCGCCACAACCCGGCCATCGAGCGAAGTCTGGGCGGGTCACCGATCACTCGGTGCCGGCGATTCTCAATCGACTGTGCGGCCGATCGGAACTCGTGGGGAACCTGGTGCACCCATCCCGGGCCTAGTGTGTCGGCTGTCAACGAACCCCCTAACGACAGCCCGAGAGCCGGAGCGCTCGCTCCCGGTCGGAGCATGACGAACCATCGTGAACGTGAGGTACGTGAACATGTCCGAGACGCGACTCGTAATCGAATAGCTGGCACGGGATCGGTCCCCGACTTGGGGTCGAACCCGAGGACGATGAGTCGTGCAGGAAACCGGACCCGGACGACCACGGCGTCGGTGACATCGCGCCCGATTCGGCGCCAGGCCTCAGTGGAGTGGCGTATCTCACCTAGCCACGTAGCCGCCGTCTGTCGGGCTGGCCTGCCGGAACGCTAGTGTGCCCTCTGTGTCGGTCTCTTGCTGTCTCTGGTTTCGCGACGATGGCAAGCGATCCGTACCGGCGGCACCCGGCGAAATCGGAAACTTTGCCGAGTTTGGCGGAACCGAAAGCGCGGACCGCCCGGTTGCCCTAATGTCGCGCTATATGACCCCCCAAATCGTACGACTGATCGCGCTCGCTTTGTGTGCCGTTGCCGTGCTCAGCGGTTGTGGCTTCGCGCGTAGCGACGACAGCGGGGCGGCAGCCGGTTCGGCGGCCAATTCCGCCACCGATGCCGATCCCAACGCCTCCGCCTCGACGGCAGCGAGTGACAGCACCGATAGCCCCTCGTTCGGCGACGCGTTCACGTGGCAGAACGGCCTGACCATCTCGGTGAGCGAACCCCAACCCTTCGAACCGTCGAAGCGGGCGGCCTTCGACAAGAAGGCGCAGGCTCACGTCTTCTTCGACGTCACCATCGTCAACAACACCGGAGAGAAGTGGGACGCGGGTCTCACCTACATCTCGCTGCAGAGTGGCAACTCTGAGGCACAGCAGGTCTTCGACAGCGACAACGGCTTGGAAGGTAGGCCCATCACCAGGGTTCCGGAGGGCCGGGAAACCACCTTCAAGATCGGCTTCAACGTCAAGAGCACACGTAACTTGGCGATGAAAGTCAGCCCCGGCGACGCTGAGTCTGAGAGCACGGTCTGGACCAGCTAGTCGCCCGGACCTGCACAATCCCAGCGCGGGCGGTCAGCGCCCTCACGCCCTTGCCGTCGTCACGATCTCATCCCCGGGCCACGCCGGTATTGGCATATCGCCGAGTGGCGTAAGTCCGCCGCGGCGAGCGCGGTGTCGGCGCCTGGACCCAAGGTCGGCAGGGGCCGCGATCGTCCTGCTCGCGTGATCGAGCAGCTCACGGCTCGTGCGGAGAACACCGAGGCCGAGCTCGCCAGAACGCGGGCTGCGTTGGACCTGGTGGGAAAGGCACACGCCACTCGAAGCAGCATGCGAGCCATGGCGGCCGACATCACCGGGGTGCGAATCAACCCGTCGGCCAGCCTGCGGGCTCCGGAGTCGGTTCGCAAGCCGACAAGCTTCTCGTCCCAACCCGAGCGCACAGCCTTAAGGTCGGCCACCAGCTCGCGCCCGTTCGCGATTCCGGTACCGGCCGCATGGGCGACTCACGAGATGATCATCTCCTGATTCCCTTCGCGGTACGCGGTGAGCGCCTGGTAGTAGCCTGCGGTGTCTGTGAGAAGCCCAGCGCTGATTGGTA
>JBOFLH010000345.1:0-4719 GCA_051657765.1 Nocardioides sp.
CTCTCGCAACGACGCGACCGCCTCGGTCACCGCTCCCACCAACGCCTTCTCGGAGCCGATGTAGGCGATCACATGGTCCAGGTCAGCCGAATCAATCAGGTTGCGGCGGTAGTCGACCACGATCATCCGCACCTCATCCGGCGAATTGACGGCAGCGAGCTGATGCAACAGCACACGAAGGAAGGTCGTCTTGCCACACTCGATGTCACCGTAAACCACGAAGTGTTGGTCAGCGGCAAAGTCGATCCGGACCGGCCGCAGATCCGATTCGCTGATACCAATCGGTATGGACAGCTTCGCGCCATCTGCGGGCAGCTGGGCCAACTCGAGCCGCCGTGGCAACAGACCCACCGGCGGAGCCTCGGAGGCGGCTGCCGAAACGACTCGGTGCACCAGGTCAGCCAACGCCTCCGTGGCATCCTTGGTCTCCGAGATCCCGTCGATCCGTGGCAGCGCGAACAGCGACTGGCGCCGTTCACTGGTCAAACCCCGGCCCGGTGCGTCCTGCGGCACCCCGGTCGCCGCGCGTCGATCAATCTCCGAATCCGACGGATCACCCAACCGCAACTCGACCCGCGTGCCCAGCACGTCCCGCATCGTTGTGCGGATATCCCACCACCGGTTGGCCGCGATCACCAAGTGAATCCCATAACCGAGCCCGCGATTCGCGAGCAACGAGATCGCCTCGTCCAGGCTCTCGAAATCCTGGCGCAGCGTCAGCCAGTTGTCCACCACCAAGAACACATCGCCATACCCCTGCTGGTCGCCGCGACCGGCATATCGTCGCCGAAACGCGTCCATCGAATCGATGCCCTCGGCGCGGAACAAGGTCTCCCGATCGGTGAGCAGCTGCGTCATGCTCGCCACGATCCGGCGACACTTCTCCTCGTCCTGACGATCAGCCACGCCCCCCACATGAGGCAAACCCGCCAACGCGTTCAGGGAGCCGCCGCCGAAATCCAAACAGTAGACCTGCACCTCGCTCGGCGTATGCGTCAACGCCAAGCTAGTGATCAACGTCCGCAACGCCGTACTCTTGCCGCTCCGCGGGCCGCCGACAATCACCACATTGCCCGCCGCGCCGGACAAGTTCGCCCAATGAATATCCCGCAACTGCTCGAACGGCTTGTCCACCACCCCCATCGGCACCACCAGCCGGCCGTTGCCCGGCCAGCCCAGCGGGCACAAACCCCGCTCCGGGTCCACGCCGAGCGGCGGCAGGATGTGATCCAGCGTCGGCGACTCGGCCAACGGCGGCAGCCACACCGCGTGCGCCGGTGGCCCGTGCCCCTCGATCCGGCGCACCATCGCCGCCATCATCGATTCCCCGAACGGCGACACCTCATCAAGATCCTCATCGTCCGGACCGTTGTCAGCCTCGTCCTCGGTGGCCACCTCCGGAGTCGTCGAGGCGAAGTCGAACGCCAACACCCGATGGCCCGACGACACCGGCGCGGCAACCGCCATCCCCTCCTCCGGGGGCAGAATCCCCGACACGTACGCCGCTTTGAAACGGATCATCGACGTGGTGTCCACCTTGAGGTAGGCCGAGCCTGGCAGCGACGGCAACTCATAGGCATCCGGCACCCCCAGCACGCTTCGGCTCTCCGCGGCGGAAAACGTGCGCAAGCCGATCCGATAGCTCAGATGCGAGTCCAGTCCCCGAAGCCGGCCCTCGTCCAACCGCTGCGAGGCCAATAGCAGGTGCACACCCAAGCTCCGGCCCAGCCGGCCGATCATCACGAAGATCTCCACGAAGTCCGGCTTACTGGACAACAGCTCACTGAACTCGTCGATCACCACCAGCAAGGTCGGCAACGGGGCCAGCTCGGCGCCCGCCTCCCGGGCTCGCTCATAGTCACGAGCCGAGGCGTAGTTCCCGGCCTTCTTCAACAGCTCCTGCCGGCGGATCAGCTCCCCGTGCAGCGCCTCACGCATCCGATCGACCAAACTCAGGTCGTCCTCCAGGTTGGTGATCACCGCACAGGTGTGCGGCAACGAACCCAAACCGGCGAACGTCGCGCCGCCCTTGAAGTCCACCAGCGCGAAGTTGAGGATCTCCGAGCTGTGCGTTGCCGCCAACCCCACCACCAGTGTGCGCAACAACTCACTCTTGCCCGAGCCGGTCGCGCCGATCGCCAGACCGTGCGGGCCCATGCCACCCTCGGCGGACTCCTTAAGGTCCAACTCCACCGGCATCCCGTTCGGATCCAGTCCCAGCGGAATCCGCAACCGCTCCCGGCGTGGCCGCGGCCGCCAGGTCCGTTCGGTATCCAATGTGCGCGGATCACCGATCCCGAGCAGCTCCGGCAACCCCACGTTCGTGGTCAACGAAGACCCGCCCGAGGCGATCCTCGGCATCGTGATCGGCGCCAACTTTCGAGCCAACGCCTCCGCCGACGCCGCGTCCAACCGGTCCGGTGCGCCGATCTGCTCCAGACCCGACTCACCGATCACGCCCAGCCGCGACCCCTCGACCGCGAACCGCAACTCGGTCGGCGTCGGCGACAACACACCAGCCACGTCGATCAGCGTGACACCGACCAGACCGTGCTCGGAGGCCAACGACATGCCGTGGCGAGCATGCGGATCATCCAGCACGATCACCACATGCACCTGCCCACCCGCCGGGTACGCCTCCCGGGCGAATCGGGGCCGCTCGCCGAGATCCGCAGCCAGCAGGTCCTCCAAGTCGGCCAGGCTGGTCGCCGCCACCCGTCGGTTGCCCACCGCGTCGAACCGGCTCGGGTGCTGAGAATGGGGCAGCCACTTGACCCAGTCCCACTCGGCGAGCTGGTCCGGGCCCGCGCACACCGCGATCCGCACATCGTCGGGCGCGTGGAACGCGGCCAAGTTGAGCAGCCACGCCCGCACCAGATCCCGGGCCGCGTCCTGTTCGCCCTCGACCACGATCTGCGGGAACGACCGCAACGCCACCGCCACCGGAAGATCCGGCACCGTGGCATACGTCTGCATGAAATGGCGCAACGACGTTGACGCCACCGGGTCGAGATCCTCCAAAGGCACCGTCTGTGGCGATCGCAGCGGCGTCGCCAGCCGCTGCGGCCCGCGGCCCACCCGAACCAACAGGGCATCCGGGTCGGCGCCGCGCCGCTCCCACAACCGGTCCCCGGACACCACCGAGGACACCCCTGCGGGCTCCGGCTGCGCCGTCAACAACGCGGCCCGCTGCATCAGCCCGATCTCCAGCACGTCCTTGCGAGTGTTGGCCAGGTAGCGCAGATAGTCCCGGCGTTCGCCGTTCAACTCCGCCTTCTTGGCGGCGTTGCCGCGCATCAGCATCATCACGAGCATGCCGCCCATCACACCGATGAACAACACCCCGAACACCGCCGTCATCGCCGGATTGGCCCGGCCGATATAGACGAACGACATTGCGCCCATGCCGAGCATCATCGGCAGCATCATCATCATCTGCATGCCGCCACCACCGCCACCACCGCCACGCGGGAGGCTCGGCGGCGGCTGCAACTGGATCTCACCGGCCGGCATCGGCGGCAATGGAGCCCGCAAGGGCCTGCGGAACACTCGTGCCGCCATTTTGCGCCGCCCCTTAGCCTCGTCTCGAACCGACCTAGCACCCGGAACCGGACCGCCGAACGCACGGCAGCCCATCGCTAGGCCGCTATCCGCCAGTTGTGCGGTCCGCCCGTACGGCGGGCCACCGGACCGTCCAGCTGGGCCGATGCCCTAAGGTCGCCATGCTAGCGGTGTGTCACTAGAGTTCCGCAATGGTCGGCGCTCATCCACTCGTCGCCGGAGATCACCAGCGGGGACCTGCGCCGGCTGCCGGCTAGCACCACCACACGATGTCGAAAGGCACTCACACCATGTCACAGCCGCGCCGAGTCACCGTCGTAACGCCACACACCCGAGTCGACCTCGCGCTGCCCACCCAAGCGAGTGTCGCCGAGGTCGTGCTCCAGATCATCGAGCTGGTCGGACCCGCGCAACTCGACCCGGCCGGCGACGCCGACGGCTGGCTGCTGAGCCGACTCGGCGAACAACCGCTCGATCCCGGTCGGTCGGTGGGCTCCGCCGACGTGGCCGACGGCGACGTACTGCACTTGTCCCCACGCAGCGCAACACTGCCGCCGGCACTGTTCGACGACGTCGTCGATGCCATCGCCCAAGTTTCCGAGAGCCGGCCCGACCGCTGGAACGTTGCCCTCACTCGGTCGACCTCTTTCGCTGGCGGAGCGCTCCTTGGCCTGCTTCCATTCGCCGCCATTGTCACCCTCAGCGCGCAGACTGGGACCTTCGTCGCGATCGCCCTTACCATCGCGCTGCTGCTTTCCGCTGCCGGCTTGTCTCGCGGCGCCGGCGACGCCACCGCCGGGCTGGTTGCCGGCCTGAGCGCCATCCCCTACGCCGCGTGGGCCAGTATCGACGGCGTGCACCTGTTACAGGAAGCGCGGCTGAGTTCGACGGACGACTTCTGGGCCAACACGCTGCTGGTCGGCGGCTCGGCGGTCGCGCTCACCGCCGTCG
Source organism: Nocardioides sp. (assembly GCA_051657765.1). Lineage (GTDB taxonomy): Bacteria > Actinomycetota > Actinomycetes > Propionibacteriales > Nocardioidaceae > Nocardioides. The sequence goes on from JBOFLH010000345.1 coordinate 4,513, forward strand.
TCGGCGCGCTCGTGGTCGGCACCTACCGCGAGATCTTCGGTGCCTGCGTAGCGAGCGCGGCGATGGCCACCCTGGCCGGTCTCAGCCGCGTGGTATGGGATGCCGAAGCCACCACCGCGGCGGCGCTCCTGGCCGGCGGGTCCATGCTGAGCCTGCCTTGGCTGCCGATCCTGTCGGTTCGGCTGGCCCGGCTGCCACTCCCGATAG
>JBOFLH010000346.1:0-4389 GCA_051657765.1 Nocardioides sp.
TCCCGTTGCTGCGGGTGAGCGATGTGGCCTACGAACATGGGCTGACTGATCGTCTGCTCGGTTGCGGAACCCTTGTCATCAGCGACGCGAGCACGCACGGCAGGGTGGTGCTGCACGACATTCCTCGCGTCGAGGACACCCATCGGAAGATCGTCGAATTGCTCAACGATCTGCAGCACCGCCATGACGGCACCTGATCAAACGACCTCTGATCGGCCCCAATCTCATCGACTCAGCGGGCAGGATCTGAACCAGGCGATCGTCGGCGCGGCGCCGGTCTTCACGGCTGCCGAGGTAGCCGAGGCCGGCGGCGTCGATCCGGTGATCGCGCGCCGCTTGTGGCGCGCCTTCGGCTTCCCGGAATATGCCGACTCGGTGGCCTTCAGCCAGTCTGACGTGCTGGCGCTAGACACGATAACCACCACCGTCGAGCGTGGTTCGATCGATATCGATACCGCCATCAACCTCACACGTGCCCTGGGCCAGACCATGGCTCGCCTGGCGGATTGGCAGGTGGTCACCTTGCTGACCCGGGTGGACGAGTTGGCCGATGAGCTGTGCCGGTACGAGGTACCCCGATCCGGATCAGCTGGGCACGAGCCCGGCGGATCCGATTCTGGCGGGCCCGAAACCCTCACCGAGGGGCGGATCAAGGCGGCTCTGACATTGATCGACGAGTTGTCCGGCCCATTCGAAGACCTGATGGTCTATGCGTGGCGTCGGCACCTCGCCGCCGCGGCCGCTCGCACGACGGGGCTGATCGGCGTGCCCGGGGAGGGCGAGGATGCGGCGATCAACGGCCGCAAGGCGTCCTTGACAGTCGGGTTCGCCGACATGGTGTCGTTCACCTCGCTGTCCAACACCCTGGGCGCGGATCGGATCGGCGAGCTGGTCGAGGTGTTCGAGTCGAGGTGCGGCGACGTGGTCACCGCGCATGGCGGCCGGATCATCAAGAGCCTGGGAGACTCGGTGCTATTCGTGAACGAGGACGCAGTGCGCGCGGTCAGCACGGCTGAGGGCATCGTTACCGTGATCGGCCGGGACGCGCGGATGCCCGACGTGCGCTTAGGCCTGGCTACCGGCGCGACCGTCCTTCGGCTCGGCGACGTGTTCGGTCCACCGGTGAACCTGTCGGCCCGGCTCACCGCGGTCGCGCGTCGCAATCGCATCATCGTCGATGCCGCCACCGCGGCGCTGCTGCCCGAGGTCAGCTTCGAAACCAGGCGGCTGCCACCGCGGCCGATACAAGGTTTCGGTCCCGTCGAACCGCTGACCGTGCGGCGACACTGATCAATCTATCGGGCAACGGAGGAGCCCAAAGGCTGGCGTCGCCCTGAGCTGGCATCGCCCTGAGGTTGACCCAGGAAGTGTTTTGCGGTGCCGCCCGTTCGGCGCCGGGCCGCCCCGGTGACTAGTTCGCCGTGCATCCACGTGGTATGAGCCGATAGCCCATTTGGGTTGAATGTATGAAAAAGGTCTGGGCGCGGGGAGGAAACTCCATACGCTCGGCCGATGTACACCGTTCAGGACATCCGAGTCGACCCGCAGACCAGACGCGTCTGGCGCGGATCCGACGAACTCTTCTTTACTCGCATGGAGTTTGACTTGTTGTGCGCCTTGATCGCACGGCCCGGCCAGGTGGTGACCAGAGAGCAGTTGATGCGTGAGGTCTGGAAGTCCGCCCGGTGGGACTCGTCGAAGACTCTCGACGTCCATCTTGGGTGGGTGCGCCGCAAGCTGGGCGATGACGCCAGGCACCCGCGGTTGATCACCACACTTCGTGGACGCGGGCTGCGCTTCGAACCAGCCTAGCCTTGGGGGCGGGGGAACCGCAGCGGGGGCTGTGATCCGGGGGCTGTGATCCGGGGGCTGTGATCCGGGGGGTTGGGGAGCCTCGGGAGGTCACCGAGAAAGTCGGCTGGGGGCCAGGTGGGGACCACGTCTTGGGGGATCGGCGTGCTGGGGGGCGGGGTTTAGCCGGGTCTAGCCGGGCGGATGGTACGGCGGCTGGGGGATGGTTAGGCCGGGGATAGACTGCTCCTCGTGCCAGCCGCCCCCCTCCTCGCCGTGATCGGCGGCGGCCAGCTGGCTCGGATGATGGCGCAGCCGGCGATCGCGTTAGGTGTGCCACTCAGGCTGCTCGCGGAGGCGCCCGACGTTTCGGCGGCCCAGGTTATCGTCGACCACGCCGTTGGCGACTACCGCGACCTGGACACGCTGTTCGCTACTGCCGACGGGTGCGCGGCGTTGACCTTCGATCACGAACACGTGCCGCCCGCGCACCTGGTCGCTCTCGAAGCCGCCGGAGTCGCGGTCCGACCGGGCTCGGCGGCGTTGGCCTACGCGCAAGACAAGGCCGCGATGCGTGCGCGGTTGACCACGCTAGGCATTCCCGGTCCGGCGCACCGAGTGGTCCGCTCGATCGGCGATGTCGTCAGCTTCGGGCTTCCGTGCGTGCTCAAGACCGCGCGGGGTGGGTATGACGGCAAGGGCGTGTGGTTCGTCGATTCAGAGTCGGCGTGCCAGGAGGCGGTCGCGGTCGCGGCCGAGTCCGGGGTGCCGTTGTTGGCCGAGGAGTTGGTCCAGTATCGACGAGAGCTGTCCGCCTTGGTGGCCCGCTCGCCCAGTGGTCAGGCAGCGGCCTACCCGGTGGTCGAATCCACTCAACGTGATGGTGTCTGCCGCGAGGTGATCGCGCCAGCACCGGATCTCGACCCCGAACTGGCCGGTCGGGCTCAGCAGATCGCGATGACCCTCGCCGGCGAGCTGGATGTGGTGGGCATTCTTGCGGTTGAATTGTTCGAGACGACCGACGGTCGGGTGCTGGTTAACGAGCTGGCCATGCGGCCCCACAACACCGGGCATTGGACCCAGGACGGCGCGATGACCTCTCAGTTCGAAAACCATTTGCGGGCGGTGCTGGATCTGCCGCTTGGTTCGCCGGAACCTCGGGCGCGGTGGACGGTGATGGTCAACATCCTCGGCGCCGGGCAGGGCGAGCACCCAGGGCGGCTTTACGACGGCTATCCGCATGTGTTGGCCCGCGATCCACGGCTGCGGGTGCATCTGTACGGCAAGGATCTGCGACCGGGCCGCAAAGTGGGCCACGTGAACGCCTACGGCGACGATCTGGCTGACTGCCTTGACCGTGCGCGGCACGCCGCGGCGTGGTTCGACGGCAGCCTGGGCAATGAAAGCGAGTGAGCATGAGTGACCCGTCGGCACCACAGGTCGGCCCTCAGGTCGGTATTGTGATGGGTTCGGACTCCGATTGGCCGGTGATGCGAGCGGCTGGCGAGGCACTGGCCGAGTTCGACATCAGATTCGAGGCCGACGTGGTCTCCGCGCATCGGATGCCTGAGGAGATGCTGGCCTACGGTCGTGCCGCCGCCGGACGGGGCCTGCGCGTGCTGATCGCCGGCGCCGGTGGCGCCGCCCACCTGCCGGGCATGCTGGCTGCTGTCACCGCGCTGCCGGTTATCGGGGTCCCGGTGCCGTTGAAGCACCTGGACGGGATGGATTCCTTGTTGTCCATCGTGCAGATGCCCGCCGGTGTACCGGTGGCCACGGTCGGTGTCGGCAACGCTCGCAATGCCGGTCTGCTGGCGACCCGGATGCTGGCCATGCACGACCTCGCTCTTCGCCACCGGATTGCCGACTTCCAGGCCGACTTGCGCAAGATCGCCCACGATAGGGGAGCGGTGGTACGCCGGACCGTCGGGGGATCCGGCCAGATGGGTTTCTGAGCCTGTTCCACTGGGTACGGTCGGTCGCTCCGGAAGGGACTAGTCCGGTTTGTGGGCGTGCGGTCCTTCGGTAGGGGCGGCACGACTCCGGAGTCGTCCCTCGGCATGACTCAGGAATCGGTCACTCGGCGGCGCAGCGACTTGGTCTGTGACCGGTGCCGTTTGTCTTCGAGCCGGCGCCGGCGAGCGGCTGCGGACGGCCCGCGAGCCCGCCGCGGCGGCGGGGGTGGTGTCAACGCTTCGCGCAACAAGTCGGCGAGCCGTTCGCGAGCGGCCACCCGATTGCGCAGCTGGGAGCGGTGCTCAGACGCCGCGACGACGATCCGGCCATCGCTGACCCGCCCGGCCAGCGCGGTCAGCACCCGGCTTCGCTGGGTCGGGGTGAGTACGGTCGACCGTTCGATGTCGAACTCCAGCTCGACTCGGCTGTCGGTGGTGTTCACCGATTGCCCACCCGGACCGGACGAGCGGGAGAATCGTTCGATGAGTGCCGCCGCTGGCAGAACCAGGCCGTCCGGGACGCCAGGTCCCGGACGAAGGTAGAGCTCGCCACCGGGACTCGCCCGGTTGCTTACCGTGTTCATCCCGCCATCCTTGCCGAGGCGTCACAAGTTCCCGCCGAGACGTCACAAAAGACACGTCT
>JBOFLH010000347.1:0-5732 GCA_051657765.1 Nocardioides sp.
GGTCCCGGCCTGGTGGACTTCGCCGAGGGTCTCACCGAGTTCTGGGCGGACACCGGGAAGCAGCTCCTGATCAATCGCGCGATACACCTGCTGGTCGAGCAGGTCTCCGGTGTGCGCTACGTGATCCGTGGGACGGTCCTGATGCGGATGCCGTCCGAGCTTGGTGAGCTGATGCCAGATCAATCGGGATATCCCGATGTGGTGGTGCCGACCCAACTGCTGCTCAGCGGGTCGGACGACGACCTGTGGAGGGTCCAATTGGCAGCTCGACTGATGCTGGCACAGGCCGAGTGGGCGGACCGGGTGGTTGAGCAGGCTGGTCGTCGGCCCCGACTGGTCCTTCGCTCTGACGACATGGACGCGCTTGAGGCCGCCCCATTCGTGATGGCCTTGCGGCAGCTGGTACGTGATCGCCCAGGATTAGCGGTGGTGCTTGCCGTTGTCAGTCTGACCGATCCGACGACCGAGGTGATCATCCCCCTCCCGGTGCCAGCTGCCGCGGATGACGAGGCGACCCACGATGAGCCCTCGGCTGTCGAGGAATTCGCGCGAACCCTGGAGAATTGGCTGTTCGAGCTGGTGATGGGGTGGATCCGCGACCGCCAGTCGGTACCGATATTGCGCACCAAGGAATTCATCGGTCTCATCGGCCTAGCGACCCGGTGGCTGGACACCGTGAGTCACCGGCTCGGGTGGGCGTCCGATACGCGTCGTCAGTTGTGGCGGGCAGCGCTCCGCCGGGTGTCCGCAGCGATGCCGACCCTGCTGGTGAACTACGACGATGCGTACTGGGCCGGGCCGTTTGTCCGCCACGGCTGGCGCGACTCTGAGCGGGACGACGTCTTGGACGGAGTGGACCTGCCCATCGACGTACTGGTCGCAGCGGTCGGGGACGACCCGTGGGCGCTGGACATCGCCGCCGCGGTCCGCGACCTCACCGAGCTGGTCTACTTCTCTCCAGGACAGCCGCCGGCCCTGCGGCTGACCGTTGACCAGCTCACGGTCGTGGACTCGTCGATCACCGCGGCGGTCGACGTGCTACAGCACGACTACGTCGGCCTGCAGATTCATTGCGACCTGCTGCCCGGTCACGACCTGACCTATGTTGACCTGCGCTGGGACCCGGCTCCGGCTAGCGATCTGGAACGCATTCGATTCCTCGCCGACCTGCTGGACACCGGAGTCACGTCGGAAAGTAACCGCCGGCTATTCATGGCGCCATGGTCGAGGTTCGTCGACGCGCTTGTCAGCCGGTGGGACGTGCCCAACCCGGCCACGTTGGTGGCTCGCGCTCTGAGCGAGGTGGGTGCCCGACACTGGCATTACCCCGGGCTGACGCTCGTCTTCGACGGGACGCCGGACCGGAGTGTGCCCGAGGTGGAGATACCCGTCCAGCTCTTGGCGCCGAGCCGCGATGTCGATCCGTGGGGCACCGACATTGCTGTCCGGGCCCAGGCGCTGCATGTCGCATTGGCCGCAGCGGCTTCGGAGGCGACAGTCGACTCCCCCGACAGCCTGGAGCCGCTCGTTGTGCCGGCCGCTCAGCTGGTCGCGCATGGTCGTGCGCTGGCGGTCGTGGACCGATATTGGCGCCGCAACCCGGATGCTTTCCCGGACCTGGTGTTTGAGCATCCGCTACTGGTGGAGTTGGACGCTCTGGTGGAGTATCGCCACGACTCGGCGGAGACCTACGGCGACTTCCTGGTGCTGACCGCCGACATGGTGGATCGGGTGGGGCCGGAACTGATCGCGTTATTCGGCTACCTCGTGCCAGTTCGTCGTCGCAGATTCGAACGCGGCCCGAGCGACGCCCCGTGGGCTGAGCTGGTGAGCATCAGGTTGGCCCTGGAAGGGCCGTTCACCCGCGCGCAACTGCTCGGCCTGGATCTCCGCGCGGCAGATCTGCGCGGGGCCGTGCTGGTGCACCAAGACCTGCATGAACTCAACCTGAGCTACGCCAATCTCCACCGATCGAACCTGCAGGAGACCAATCTCGCCAGGTCGAACCTGACCGGCGCGACATTAACCAGCGCCACGTTGGCCGTGGCCTGGCTGGTGGGTACCGATCTTCGCGAAGCGAATCTGACGGGGACCTACCTCATCGAAGCCGATCTGACGGGTGCGAACCTCACCGATGTTCGAGGCCTCGAGCACGCGGACCTCACCGGAGCGCGCGGCCTGCCACAAGTCGATGACCCGATCATCCACCGGAACCCGAGTTTCTCGGCCGACGAGGACGATCTAAGGCATGGTGGGATGGCGGAGTCGGTGGGCGAGGGACCTACAGGTGGGGAGGCTGGCGACCCGGTTCGGCAGCCGGCAGCCGGGGTGGTGTTCGACACCGGCCTGTCAGACGGCACGGTTCCGATCGCGTTGGAGTTGCGGAGTCGATTCGAGGCCTTCGTGCTAGAGGTGCTGGGGGAGCGAGGACGGTCCGGAAGACCGGGTCGCGCGAGGTTGTTGTTCCATACCGATCCGGTGCCTCGTCGTGGGGTTCTGGATGTGGTGATTCGGGTGTGGATCGACCACGTAGGTGAGGTATGGGTGGCCGACTCACACGGCGATCGAATGGGGCTAGATGAGGTGGTGGTCCCCACGTTGGTGCCGGAAGGTGCGACGTTGTTGACCTTCGTCGAAGTTTTGCCGGATCCGGACCTCGGCAGCCTGGCGCCGGAGGTGCTGTTGCCGCAGACTGTGGTGCCCGGTCCGCTGGTGGACAGCGCACCGGCACGGCTGGGTTTGGGTCGGTATACCGACCAGGTCGCCGAGCTGTTGGGCCAGCGATGGTGGGGCGGTCTACCGCCCGGGGCCAGCGTGGCCAACACGCTCGGCCAGTTGCGGCGAGCCGATGTGGTGGTGGTATTGGTTGACCCCGACGGTCGGGTCTGGGGTGTTGAGTCTGGGACTGTGTCACCACCAGGGCAACCGGAGGATGACGAGGCCGATCCGGGGCTGTTGGGGTCTAGCCTGCCAGAGCAGTCTGAGCAGCCTGCTGGGCCGATGCCTGGTGAGGTGGTCGGGAGATCGGCAGGCACCCGCGAGGTGCCGGGGCCAGCTGGGTCGCACGGGCTTGTCTGGATGGCTCCGGAAGCCGACACCGAGGAGACCCGGATACGACTCGCCGAGGCGACCACCCAGGGATTGATTGAGCAGGGCGCCGATCCACGAGCCATGTGGATGCCGTGGTCGTCCGACGCCGGCTGGCTGGCGGGCTCGTTGACGATGTTGGCCGGCTTCGCTGTTCGTGGTCCGGTAGTCCGGGTCACCCAGGAGGATTGGCGGTGGATTCGGTCGGCGCTGGCTACCTCGCCCAATGCAGGTCTCGGGTTACCTAACGAGCTTCTCGGGTCCGCTTGGGGCATGGTTCGGCAGCAGCTGGCTGCGACCAAGTATCGGACGACCTTGGGTGTGGAGTTGATAGGTGACTTCACTGGCCTGGACCTGTTGCCGCTCCTCGGGCTGGCCCGGCATGTGACGGCACCAGGGGCAACCTTGGTGGGGATGGATTTCTCGGACGTGTCAATTGATCTTGCGGGCGCCGATTTCGAGAACGCAGACTTGCATGGAGCCAACTTCAGTCGGACGAACTTACAGGACGCCAATCTGAAGGGGGCGAACCTGCAGTCGGCCACCTTCACAGACGCTACGGTCGACCGGGTAGCCCTGGCAGGTGCTTGCCTGCGGCGCGCGAACTTCGCCGGAGTGGATCTGAGCCAGGTGAGATTGTCCGGCGTGGATATCGCCGCGCTGACCCTTGCTGGTGGGCTTTCTTCGTGGGACGCAGTGCAGGCAGCCATGCAGGAGACAATCGCCGATCCAACCGAGCTGGTGGCGTCGCTCGGCCAGTTCGATCAGGACGGGTCCAGGATCTCTCTTGGTGTTCAGCTGGAGATGGTGGCTCGGTTGGCGCTGAAGTCGCGGCCGCTGCCGGTGGGTTGCACCAGTTGGTCGATGAAGTTCAACTCCGATGACACTCGAGACGCGGGTGCGCCTTCGTGGTTCTCGGTGGATGTGGAGACCGTCCCCGGAACCGACGCGTTGTTGCTCACCGATCGCACGGGTCGGCCCATTCTACTTCGGCATGCAGCTCATGCGGACGTCGTTCCAACGGGGGTGAGCGGATTCAAGTTCACCCACTCGGCGCCGCGGGGGCCGGGCCGGTTCCGCGTGGTAGTGGGGGCCGAGGTGATTGGGCCGGCGCGCGCGCTCTTGGGCAGTGGGGTGCTGCCGCCCGGGGTTGATCCGGCAGTGGCCGAGGCCCAGCTCGGTGAGGCGGATGTGGCATTCGCGGTGTATGATACCCAGGCCGGGGCCGCAATGGTCGCGCTGGGGTCGTTGGGCTTCCGGTTCGTTGACAGTGGCGGTCGCCGCTGTCGAGAGCAGGATGCGTTCCAGCGACTTGCCACGGTCCAGCGCATGTGGTTGGCTGCCGGTTTCCACGACGAGGCTGGACGACGCCTGGGCTGGGAAATGGCCGCGCGAGCGGCGGCCGCGGTGGGGGTGAGGTGCACAACCCGAGTCGAGGAACTCGGCAACGTCCAACTGGCGCAAGCGCTAGCTCTGATTGTCCCCCCCACTTCCAGGCCGGACGACCCGGACGACGCGTTATCATCCGGCCCAGAACGCCGCGAGATCGTGGTCACTCAGGATCGGATTGACTGGTTCGCCGCCCTCGACCGAGGAAGCCCGTACGCGGCGATAGCTGGCAGTTTCTCCTTTCAGCTTGCGGATGCGATTGCGCAACAAGGGCGCCTGGGGCCACCCGACTTGGCATATCAGGGTTGGTTCCGAGTTGCCGATGTCGACAGCGGCGTAGTTGACGAAAACGGCCCCGAGGCTTCCGTCGGGTATCAGTCGGTGGACCTCGACGGATGGCGGGTGCCAGCCCTGCGGCACGGTCAACAGGCTCGGAACTGTGTTGATCCGTGGCGGCTCCGATTGGCGGACGGCTTGCGACGAATCGAATCGCGGACCTCGGCTGCCGCGGCGGGTGAGTTGACTGGCGGAGCCGAGCGGAGCGTCGTCTTGATCCCCGAGGACTTCGAGCCGGTGCCAGGTGATCGGTCGCCGGCGCACCTAGTCCTGTGGGGGGAAGTACCGGCGCTCGCGGGTCGCCCCACACGGTTGCGCGGTGACTTCTCAAGGGTGGACCTCACCGGTTTGCCCCTACCTGGCGTCAACGCGGCGCTTCCGCTTGATTCGGGAATGACCCTGGTCGACCTCGCGCCGCTGCCACTCGACGAGAGCCTCGACGTCGGGCCCGAGGACGTGACGGAGGTTGGGCAGCGGCTTGCCCAAGAGCTCGACACCTCAGCAGAGACCGCCGGTCCGGGTGGCGTGGAGCCGAACCCGACCGATGATGATGATCTCGGGCGCGGTGGGATGGCGGAGTCGGTGGGCCAGTCTCCGGGTGAGCCCGCGGTTCCAGACCTCGATGCCTGGGTCGCGGTCAACCTGGCGGCGGTGCCGCTGGCTCAGGCACCTGTCGGCACGCGAGTACGTCCGGACGCTGACATGGTTGCCGCGGTCACCGAGTTCCTGGCGGCAGTGCTGCCTGCCGACGCTCGACCGGCCGACACCGTCTCCGATATGCGACGGTCTCGGGTTGAGGTGATCGTGCTGCGGCATCCGGTTTCGCTGACGGTCGCCGGGGTGATCTTTGCCTACCCGACCGGCCGGGACTGGGTGCCGGAGTTGTGGGCCGACTCCCAGGTCGACGGACTCGAGGCGCA
>JBOFLH010000348.1:0-3772 GCA_051657765.1 Nocardioides sp.
TCAGGTTCAACAATTGGGACGGCACCAACTACTCCCAATGGGCGTTCATCAAACAATACGAAGGCAAGACGGTGTCAGGCATGCTGGGCAACTTCGACCTGTCCGCCGGCACCAAAGCCAGAGCATCCACGGGCAAACGCTGGATCAAGACCTCCGAACCCTGGTAGGCGAACCCTGGTAGGCCCGGGGCGCCACCCCTGGCTGCCGGTCAGGTGCGGCCAAGCGAACCCGGGGCCCCACTGAGCTGCCAGGCAGTGGACGCAGGTCCCTCGTGGGTTGGCCGTCAATCGCGTTCGACGACTTCCAATGCGCCGGTGGGGCAGCGACCGACCACCGCTCGTAACAGGTCCGCGTCGGTGGCCGACAATGCGTTAGTGGGATTGATCCATGGTCGAGCGCTGGTGTCGAACACCGTCGGCATGCCACGAACACACTCGCCGGCATGCGCACACACGGCCCCGTCGAAAGACACGTCGAGCAGCGGGCCGTGGTAGGTCTTTCGGGTCATCTGGTCTGTCCTCGGTTTCAGTCTCGGGCCGTCGAGGCGGGTACGCCGTAGACGACGGGGCGATAGTCGGGGTGACGCTGGATCCAGCCCTTGACGAACGGGCATATCGGCAGCACCTTGCGCGTTCCTTCCGCTCGCACACCATCCAGCGCGAACCTGGCGATCGCCGAGCCCACGCCACGGCCCTCGAACTGCGGATCGACCTCGGTATGGGTGAAGACAATGAGGTCGCCAGTGAGCTCGTATTCGGCAAAGCCGGCGAGCTGCCCGCCCAGACGAGCCTCGTAGCGTTTCCGCGCGGCGTCATGCGTCAGCTCGGCATCGGTCATGTCGGGGTGCTTTCGTCGTACTTGATCGTCGTAGCTCACGACCTGGCGTGGCTCGCCTGGTGAGCACACGGTAACCCCGATCTCGGATGCGGACCAGTGCCGCGCGGTGACCGGCATCAGCGACCGGGTATCCGCGCCGGGCATTGCGCTGGACATAGCCTGGGCATCCGCGAGCCGGACATCCGCGAGCCGGGTCACCAGCCACTAGCAAGTTTCGCGGCGAGCGCGAACATTACGAGAGCGATGAGGACGTCGATGACCCGCCATACCGACGGCTTGCCGAGTGGTGTCGCCAAGACCCGCGCACCGAAGCCCAAGGCCGTGAACCACACCACGCTGCCCAGCGCCGCTCCCCCCGCGAACCACCATCGACCCTGCGGGCCGTATTGGTTCGCCAGGTTGCCCACCAACACCACGGTGTCGAGGTAGACGTGTGGGTTGAGGTATGTCAGCGCCAGGGTCGTCACTATCACCGAACGCGCAGTGGTGGGTGCATCCGCGTGCAGCGAGTGGCTGGAGTAGGCAGACCTCAGCGAGTTCAGGCCGAACCAGATCAGGTAGGCAACGCCGAACCAAGTCATCGCGTTGAGCACCCAGGGCAGCCTCGTCACCACAGAGCCGATCCCGACCGTTCCTGCGGCGATCAGCGCGACGTCACTGACCATGCAGATCACGACAACAGCTCCGACGTGGTCGCGCCGTACCCCTTGCCGCAGCACGTAGGCATTTTGCGCCCCGATCGCGACAATGAGCGAGGTCCCGAGCAGCAGTCCCGCCATCATCGTGTCAACCACTGGCCCATCCTGACATCAGGGCACCGGACGACAAGGGCCCGCACGGGTAAGCCCTTCGCCGCGAGTCGCCGAACCCGGCGGTTCGGCGGATGATTCGCTGAAACCCGCGCACAAACGGGTTCAGTCCCTTACCCTGCCTGTGGGGTGTGACACAGGCGGGCGGGCGTGCGACAAGCGCCGGTCAGCTTCGCACGAACGAAAGACGGGGGATTTCTCATGCACCAGGATTCAGAACCGACGTGTCGCCAGTGCGGGTACGTCGTGGGCAGCTACCGGTACTGCCAGAACTGCGGATTCGACACCACGATTGTCAGCGATCCAGCTGACGGCGACCTCGAACTTTCTGTCGACGAAGCCTCCGACGGCCTTGACCTGCCAAGCGACGACCAGGGTGGCGACGGCGCTTACGAGGATGCTGCCGGCAGTGGTGCCGGGAACCATCTGGCGGGCACCGACACGAGCGCTCCGGAACCCGCCGCGGAACCAGGTCACCTGGTTTCGGGGTCGGTTCGAGACGAGGATCTCACCGTCCCGGCACAAATCGCGGTGATGGTGAACTCCGAGCCGCCCGCCTCGCCCGGCGAAGCCCTTAGGCTGCACGCCGCCAAGACGTCACCGGATATCGATCGGGCCCTGGCTGGCTCGACACAGCCGATGCAAGCGATTACTCCGCCTCCGAGCGACCGGACCAGGCAAGCCGGCCGGTCTCGACGATTCCGACTGGTTGTGGTGGCTGCGGCGTTACTTGCCCTCGGCTTGGTCGGTTTCCAGATCCTCGGCAACGGCCCCGCGTCGACATCGGGCAGCGCAGACTCCTCCAATGACGCCCCGTCGGGTCAGTCGCCGCAAGCCTCGCCGGACGGATCAGCCGAACCCGAGCCGTCAGATTCGGTGAGCCCCACTGTCGCCGCCAGGGATGTTACGTGTTGGAACGGCAAGACCGTGGCCGCGCTAGCGAAGTGCGGGACACCCGCCGGTGTCAAGGGCGCGCAATGGCTGTTCCCGAAGACGACCAAACAGCGGTGTCTTCCCCAGGAACCGATCGACGGACGAATCGCGATGTGGCGGTGCGACTTCACCCTCCCGGGAGGTGCGCCAGTCCGAGCCTTCTACAGCCAGTGGGGAACCTCGCGGCAGGCGATCGAGCACTTCGAGCAGACGTACGGCAAACCAGGGGCCAAGATTGCCGGTGATCCCCAACGGCTGAGCTGGCCGGCGGCCGCATCACCGAGCGCGCCGTGGTGGCGCACGTCCACGGCGTATCGGAACGTGCCGTGGTCGGCACACGTCGAGGCCGGCTCACCCGCACAGGTTCGGGAGGCGCTGACCATGATCAAGTTCCGTCCAGCGGCCGAGGCTCGAGGCTCAGCTTAGATCAAAGAACCAAAGCCCGCCGTGCCCAACGAGGCCGGCGTCCCGTAGTCGCGGCCGCTCGCCGTCACCGGGTCCGGATTCGTTGCGGGGTCGGGTTGGTTGGCTCCCGACACGCCGCCAAGGCACCACACGCTTCGGGGCAATGGTGTTGGACTGATGTGGCGGACTCCACCAGGTATGGCCGAAAACGTAAGGAGATCCATGCTCGACCCAGAACGACTGCTCGCAACGCTGGTCCGCCTCGACGCCGGCCCCGGTCTGCCCTGTCACCAACTCACTGATTTCCGGGATCCGGCCGTGCTGGCGATGGCCCGGCTACGGGCCGACCGGCTCCTGCGGGAGACCACCGATCCAGCCGACTTCTGGCTGCTGGAGCAGGCGGTGGCGGCACCCGTCTCCGCCGGCGCCAAGATCCGATTGAGCAAGCTCGCGCAACTTGCGATCAAGCTCGCTCGATCCAGAGCATACTTCCTCACTGCGAGCTCGCCGGTCTTTGTTTCGCTGGTGGTGCCGGCGTACGGCGAGAACGTGCGGTTGCTGGCTCGCGGCTCGGGGTTCGGCGCGGATCCCAATGGCGAAGACTTCGTGCGCCAGAAGTCCGCGCAGCTCGAATGGCTGGTCCACGACACCGCCAGCGGTTATCAGGTGATCGTGGTCGACGACATGTCCGAACCCGCACCGGTGACAAGCGGAACGGCGATCGCGCGGGTCGTCGCTGAGCACGACATCCCGCACTTTCGGGTGCTCGACCTAGCCGACGCGGTGGC
>JBOFLH010000349.1:0-6802 GCA_051657765.1 Nocardioides sp.
GGCAGCTCGCGGGTGTAACCCATCCCGCCGTGCACCTGAAGCATCCGGTCAACGATCTCATTGGCCTTGAGTCCGCCGAAGAGCTTGGCCATCGACTGGGCCTGACGCGAGTCGACGCCCTGGTCTACCTGCCACGCGGCGGCCAGCACCAGCCACCGCAACGCCTCGATCTCGGTGGCCGAATCCGCGATCATCCACTGGATCGCCTGCCGTTCGGCGATGGGTTGACCGAAGGTCACCCGGTTGCGGGCGTGCTCCATCGCCATCTCGACAAGACGCTCGCAGGCCCCCAGTGCGCGAGCGGGCAACAGGTAACGACCGCGGCCGATCCAGCGCATCGCCAGTTCGAAACCGTAGCCCTCCTCGCCCAGGATGGCCGAGTGCGGCACCCGGACGTCGACGAAGGACAACGCCGCCGGGCCCCATTGGCCCATGGTGTCGATCGGTCGGGACGTCCAGCCGTGCGCCCGATCGGCCAGAAAGCAGGTCACCCCGCCATCCGCGCCCTTGGCTTGGTCGGTGACCGCGAAAACCAGACAGAAGTCGGCTTCGTGCCCGCCGGTGATGAAGGTCTTCTCGCCGTTGATCACCCACTCGTCACCCGCGGCGCCGCGGTCTCGCACGGCGGTGGTCCGGATCGCACGGGCATCCGACCCGGCGCCCGGCTCGGTGATCGCGAAACAACTCTTCCGGGTCCCCTCGATGGTGGGCACTAGGTAAGCCGCCTTCTGCTCGTCGTTGGCGACATACAAGATGTTGTCGGCGTCCCCGGCGAAACGGAACGGCACGAAACTCCGGCCGAGTTCGACTTCCAGCAACGCGGTCATCACGGCCCCGAGCCCCATCCCACCGTATTCCTCGGGGGTGTTGACCCCGAAGAAGCCGGCGGCTCGCGCCTTGACCTGCAACGCTTCAAGCCGTTCGGGGGCCAGCGCCGGCTCATGGCGGCGTTCCCGGGCCAGCGCCTCGGGCTCCAGCGGCATGATCTCGCGGGTGACGAAGGTGCGGACCCAGTCGCGGATCTCGCGTTGCTCGGTGGTCAAGCTAAGGTCCATCAGTATTCCCCATCAGTGCTCCCCCATCAGTTTCTCCACGGTTGCCAGGCGAGTGACCGTTGTGGGTGCCCAACGCGGCTAGGCACCTAGATAGCGGCGTACGGCGCGAGTCAAGGCCTTGGCGTAACGCTTGCGCCCAGCGCTACTGGTCATCTGAGCGGCATCACCGGCATTGCGCATGTTGCCTGCCTCCACCAGGACGGTCGGCACGTCCGACAGGTTGAGGGTGGCCAGGTCACTGCGGAAGTCCAATCCGTCGGCACCGGCTAGATAGTCGGCACGCATGAATCCCCGGTCTGTCAAAGTCGCCCGCACCACCCGGGCCAGTCGCTTGGACGGTCGATCGATGTCCGCCGTCCACGGTGCGCGATCGGTCGGTGCGATGACATGGAATCCGCGGCCCGAGGCCGGTCCGCCGTCGGCGTGAATGCTGATCTTGAGATCCGCTTCGGCCTTGTTGCCGCGCCGGCCCCGGGCGTCGACGCACGGACCCCACCGATCCTCCCGATTGCTTCGCCGGGTCATCAGCACCCGCGCGCCACGCCGCTCCAGACGCTTGCGAAGTCGCTGAGCGACGCGGAAAGTGAAGGTCGCCTCCGGGTAGCCGTCGTTGGTCGCGGTTCCGGTGGTGTTGCATGGCTTGGTAAACCCGCCCGCGAGCACCGGGGTGTTGATCTGGTCCGGGAAGTTGTGGTTACCCAGTTGGTGGCCGGGGTCGACAACGATCACCCGCCCGCTCAGCGGCCGGTCGCCGGATCGGGTGGTGTCGCCGCGGCCGGCGATGCTCCCGCTCGACCCGACAGGTGCCGATCCGAGCGTCCGGGTCGGCGGCGGCGCAAGTCGCACGGCGCTGACCGAGACGGGTTGGGCAGACGCCGCGACGGGCGAGGGCGGGGTGCTCGACGACGCCACGATCGGTGTCGCGGGGGCTTCGCCGAGCGCCGCTACCGCCACCACATACACCGCCAACCCGGCTCGCCTCCGGGCTCGCTGTCTGATGTGCCGGGTGAGTCGTGCGCTGGTCATTGACCGAGTCTAGGCGGCCTAGTCCAGGGGGTCGCCGCCAAGTCGTCTCGATACACCTAGGCTTGGGGGTGACCAGCACTTGACGGCGGCGAGGAGATGACACAGCAAATGACGTGGCTAGTAACCGGCGGGGCCGGGTACATCGGGGCACATGTGGTGCGCGCGTTCGTGGATCAGGGTTTGGCGCCGGTGGTCTTCGACGACCTATCCAGTGGGCACCGCGATTTTGTCACGCCCGACGTGCCGTTGGTCGAGGGCACGATCCTGGACGAGGCGCTGCTCGCCAAAACTCTGGTCGAACACGAGGTCACCGGCGTGGTGCACGTCGCCGGCTTCAAGTATGCCGGGGTGTCGGTGCAACGGCCGCTGCACACCTATGAACAGAACGTCACCGGCACGATGCGGCTATTGGCCGCGATGGCGACCTGTGGGGTGGACGCCGTCGTGTTCTCCTCTAGCGCGGCCACCTACGGTACGCCGACCGGCGACCTGGTGACCGAGGACAGCCCGACCTCGCCGGAGTCGCCGTACGGCGAGTCGAAACTGGTCGGGGAGTGGCTGCTGCGAGATCAGGCCACCGCGGTCGGGCTCCGGCATACCTCCCTGCGATACTTCAACGTGGTCGGCTCGGCCTCCCCCGACCTGCGCGACACTAGCCCGCACAACCTCTTCCCACTGGTCTTGGACGCTTTGGCGGCCGGCCGCACCCCACGGATCAACGGCAACGACTATCCGACCCCTGATGGCACGTGTGTTCGCGACTATGTGCATGTCAGCGATCTCGCGCTCTCCCATGTCGCGGCCGCGCAGGCGCTGGCGGCGGGCCGCACCCTGGCGCCGGTGTACAACCTGGGCAGCGGGGAAGGCGTGTCGGTGGCCCAGATCATGTCCGCGATGGCTCGGGCAACCGGAATCGACTTCGAGCCCGAGATCCATCCGCGCCGCCCCGGCGATCCGGCCCGGATCGTCGCCTCCGGAGAGTTGGCGACCCGGGACTTAGGCTGGCAGATGCGTCACTCGCTCGATGACATGGTGCGTAGCGCCTGGGAGGCGCGGCAACAGGCGGGTTAAACCGCAGCCCGGCCCGAGCAGCAACCTGGGCGGCTATCGCCTGAGGTCGGATAGCGCTGGCTTGACGTCACACAAGAAGACCAGCGCCGCGACCGAGAATCCCAATTGGAGGATCCCGGAGGGCCGGCCACCCACCGCGAACCAGAACAAGGCAGTGAACAGCCCGGCGATCAAGATCAGCAACCAAAGTGGTTTGGTGAGTTTATCCGCCGCTGGGTATGACGCGGCCGAGAACGTCACCGCGTTGAACACGGCGTATCCCTTGACGGCGATCATGACGATCCAAATCGCATAGAGCGTCAAGGCTTCGATCTGAAAGATCAGCAGGCCGGATGTGTCGGTAAGTCCGTGTTGATGCGGCATGGTGCTCACAGGGTAGCCGCCGTAGCGTCGGCACCAAAGCACCCGGTGTGGTTATGTGTCCACAACCACACCGGGTGTCCACGTGTTATGGAATCAACCCTGGGGATCAACTGGGTCGAATGGCGCGCTCTCGGCTCCGATCAGGCCGAGTCGAGCATGGGGTCGGTCGGTTTCGGCGCGTTGTTCTGCGTTTCTAGTGTTGTTGCCTCTGGAACCTCGGGCTCGAGAACCTCGGGCTTTGGCGCGGCCACCTTGACCGGGCGCTTGGTTGCCGCCTTGCTGGCCGGCTTCCTGGTGCTCGTCCCGGCTTTCGGCGCGCCCGCTTTCGGAGCCGCCTTCGCACTGGCTTTGGTTGACGATCGTGTCGTGCCCGCCGGGCTGGTGTCGGCCTTGACGGCGTCCGGCCACACTCGACCAATGACCGTGGCGCCACGACGCGAGAACTCGGCGTATGCGGAGGAGGCGGTGGCCAGATTGTCAGACACAATCGTGCCGATCCGGGCGCCTGATGGGAGGTTCGGGCGGAGAGTTGCCCGGAGAGTGGCCTTGAGACCCGAATGGTCGGACCAGCTCTTTTGAGTCTCCACCACCCGATCCTGGACGGTGGCTACGGCGCCACGCACGCGCTTGACGGCCACATCGGCAGCGCCGACGGTGGCGTAGAGCGGTCGACGAGCTTCGTCGGGGATGGTGAACGAAATTTTGCGAGCCATGATTACTTCTCCTTTGGTGTGGTGCCGGCTGGCGCGTTGACCGCCAGGAATGACGCATACACCTCGAGCAAGGACGCCTTCTGTCGTTCGGTCAGGCGAGGGTCGCCCAGCACGGCGACCTCGACCGAATCGTCAGCGGTCTCATCGGGATCGAGGATTCCTGCTCGAAGGTACAGCTGCTCGGCGGAGATCCGCAGAGCTTTGGCAATCTGCTGGAGCACGTCGGCCGACGGACGACGTAGCCCACGTTCGATCTGGCTGAGGTAGGGATTGGACACCCCGGCTCGATCGGCCAGCTGGCGCAGCGATAGTTGGGCATCGACCCGTTGCGTCTTGAGATAGTCGCCCAACGACTCCATGGTCTTGGCGACTGCGCTACGAACCATGGCACTATTGTGCTTGCAACAGTTAGCAGAAGCAAGCGGCGAACCCCGTTACTCAGGTCACAAAGCGGCCAGTTGCCCGTGGCTACGCCCGAGACGGTCGCTCGCTGGTGCTAGCGGTTAGCTTGCGCGCGGCCTGGTTTGCAAGGATGCCCCGGTGACCACTCACCCCCAGACACCCGGCAAGCCATCAGGCCCCGCCGTACCTCAACACTGCCCGACGCCTCGCGAGCTGGATGACCTGGAGCTTCTCGTCTCCGGCGCGTTGGCTCCGGTGTCCGGCTTCAACGAACCCGGCAGCCCTATCACCTTGACACTTCCGCCGGAGCTCATCGGCGAACCCGAGGTCGAGCTGGTCGACCCGGAAGGCTTCCCGGTCGCCCGGGTGACACCACACACCTTGAGTGACGCCTCGGCGGGAATTCGTGACGCCTCGGCGGTTCGGGGGGGCTGGGCGGTTACCTCGGTCGCCAGCGCCCAGTACGGCCCATTCCGCCGGCTGCACCTCACGCCGGCCGAGGTTCGCGCACAGCACGCGGGTCGGACGTTCGTGCCAGTGATCGACGCGCTGAGCATTGATCAGCTGGCGTCGCTGGCGTCGCTGGGTCCGGTCGCGTTGCTCGCGCTGACCGGAGTCGGGACCCCGGCGCTGTCCGCGGTCGCGCTCATGAGGGCGTCGCTGGCCGCCGCCGAGCGGCTGCCCGACGCAGTGGTGATCGCGGTGCCGTGGGCCAATCACGCGGACGGCGATGCCGAGCTCGACCGCACCTGGGTTCGGCGGGTAGTGAGCAACTATGCCGGTCCCGACCCGATTCGGGCCCTCGACGACGACCTTGACCTCACTGGCGAGCGTGAGTATTGGGGCGAGATCGCCGAGATAGTCGACTTCGACCAGCCGCCGCCGGGCAAGCGCGGGGTGGTGCTGTTGTTCACCGGACTATCCGGCAGCGGCAAGTCGACGGTCGCCCAAGCCGTGATGGACACACTGCTGGAGCAGGGTCACCGGACGATCACCAGCCTGGACGGTGACGTGGTACGCCGCAACCTCAGTGCCGGCCTGACCTTCAGCACCACCGATCGGGAGACCAACATCCGCCGAATCGGCTGGGTGGCGGCGGAGATCTCCCGGCACGGCGGCGTTGCGGTCTGCAGCCCGATCGCGCCCTTCGACAGCACGCGACAACAGGTCCGCGCGATGGTCGAGGCAGCCGGTGGCGAGTTCGTGTTGATCCACATCGCTACCCCCCTGGCGGAGTGCGAGCGGCGAGATCGCAAGGGGTTGTACGCCAAGGCTCGACGAGGCGAGATCGCCGACTTCACCGGCATCTCCTCGCCGTACGAGGAACCGGCCGGGCCGGCCCTGCGGATCGACACCACTGGACGCACCGTCGCCGACTGCCGCGACGAGGTTGTCGCGTTTCTGAGACAAATCCACTTAATTCACTAGACTAACCGACATTGCAGCCGGCGGCGCTCGTCTTTCTGGGGGTTCTAACGACATGGGTGACCTGATCACGATCACGTTCTTTTCGGTGATCGCCGCCGGCTTTTTCGTCGGCATCGTGGTGGGCATGACCGGCATGGGCGGTGGCGCGCTGATGACCCCCGCGCTGGTGCTGCTCGGCGTCGGCGACACCGCCAGCGTGATCACCGCCGACCTGACGGCCGCCGCGATCTACAAGACCGGCGGCGCGATCGTTCATCAACGCGAAGGGTCGCCCAACCTTCAGCTCGCCAAATGGCTGATGCTCGGCTCGGTGCCGACGGCCCTGCTAGGGCCCTATCTGGTGTCCTGGTTCACCGATGCGGACTCCCTCGACAAGACCCTGAAGATGTGCCTCGGCTTCGCGCTGTTCATCGCCGCCGGCACCTACTCGGTCCGGATCTACCTCAACCTTCGCACCCGCACCCGAGGCGGAGCGGTCGACACCGGCGAGCCTCTCGTGCGGCCTCTGCCGACATTGCTGGTCGGCGCCCTCGGCGGCCTGCTGGTCGGCATCACCAGTGTCGGGTCCGGTTCGGTGATCATGATCGCGCTGCTGATGCTTTACCCCACCTTGTCGGCGGTGCGGCTGGTCGGCACCGACTTGGTCCAAGCCGTGCCGCTGGTGTTGGCGGCCGCAATCTCCAACATCTCGCTGCACGGTCTGGACTGGAGCATCCTGGTCCCGCTGGTGATCGGCTCGGTTCC
>JBOFLH010000350.1:0-6644 GCA_051657765.1 Nocardioides sp.
AGCCAATACCCATTGGCGGCTGGCGGACTACTGCTCAGCGCGAGGAGGCGTCGAGCCACGGTCCCGGTCACGTGCTCAGGATCCTCGGTGCCTCAGGACAAAAAGGCGTTCAGGTGGGCGATACTGGGTTCGAACCAGTGACCTCTTCGGTGTGAACGAAGCGCGCTACCACTGCGCCAATCGCCCCAAACGGCAAGTCGAGACTCTAGCTCATCCGCGGTAAGGAATCACATCAGAGGTCGCCGTCACATGCCCGGCAGCTCGGGCACCGCTTGGCTGATGCCCTGCACCCAATCCCAGCCCACGACCGCCGCTTGCGGCCAGTCGTACACCACGAGATGGGCCACCAGGGCCGCGACGACAGTGGTGGTGGCAACCGCGGTCCCGACGATCCGCCGCCGCCGTACTCGCGGATCTATGGCTCTGGCCCGCTCGCGCGCCTGATCGAGACTGGCTCGCGCCCGCCGGAGCAGCCGTTTGGCCCAGTGATACTCGGTGGACAACAAGGCCAGGCCGGCGATGATTGCCAGAATGCCCTGCCCGGGGGTGAAGATCATCACGACCCCAATGGCAACCAGGAACAGGCCGACAATGGTGACGACCACCTTGGTCAGGAACGCGGTGATCGGATTGGCATGAGCCCGGGCGTGCAGGCGCTTGAGTCGGGCGAACCGGTGCCCAGCGGATGCTCCCGGCGGCGTGCCGACCGACCGCTGGTCCACCTCTGCCACGGCTGCTCCTGTCGACTCGATTGCGGTGCGGATGGGCTCACTTGGGCGTCCGCCGTGAGGCTCCGCCGCAATCATCCGGGGTGACCAGCCTATCGGGGTCCGCCCAACCAACGCGCCACAACGTCGTCATGACTCACGCGACTCGGCGTCTCATCGGCAAGTGAACAGCACCAGCCCCGGTCCCCCGAACAGAGAGCCACTCCCATGCGCGATGCATTCAAGGATTCCGTCGCTGACGACGTACGCCACGATGTCAGCATCGACTGTATAGACGTGCGCGGCAACCAGCACCAGCTGCCGGCGTCACTTGGCTATCGGCCGAGTGATCCGTTCGCCGCCACCTTGACGTTCTATCTGCCCGGCGAGAAGGTCGTGTGGACGTTCGGTCGCGAGCTGCTATTCGCCGGCCTCTACGAGCCGGCCGGAGACGGCGACGTGCACGTATGGCCCGAGGCCACCAATCCCCACGATCAGGCCGGGACCTCGGTGCTGATGATCGAGCTGTGCTCGGCTGACGGCCAACTGCTCGCCCAGGTGCCCGGGGACGAGGTTCGGCACTTCCTCGACCGCACCTACCTACTGGTGCCGGTCGGCACCGAAGGACTGCACCTTGACCTCGACAATCTCGTCGCCCGACTCATCAACTCCTGACATCCGACAAAGACCACGCCCGGCCGGGCTGGAAGTCAGAGTGCTAACCGTTCTGCTTAGGGATCTGGGGACTCGCGAACCTTGCGGGCCCACACGTCGGCGACCTGCGAGGTGACCGGTCCCGGCGCAACCAGTTCGCGGGTGTTCCACCGGTGCACCCCTTGGATGTCTCGCGTCGTGGAGGCCAAGAACACCTCGTCGGCAGCCTCGGCAACCGCGATGGGTTCGTCGACTTCGCGAACGTCGCACCACTCCAGAATCAAGGCCCGGGTGACCCCGGCCAGACAGCCGCTCGCCAGCGTGGGTGTGCGCACTTCGCCACCCACCACGTAGAAGACGTTGGACCCCGTTCCCTCGCAGAGATCGCCCACGGTGTTGGCGAAAATCGCCTCGGTGGCCTCCCCTTCGGCTGCCGCCGCCAAAGCGACCACGTTCTCGGCGTACGAGGTGGTCTTGAGACCGGCCAGCGCGCTCCGCTCGTTGCGTCGCCAAGGCACGGTGCAGATCGCCGTGGTCACCGGCCACTCCCCCATCGCTGCAGCCACCACGGTCAACGTCGGATCGCCGCCGCCTCGGTTGGAACCCAGGGGAGCCGGCCCGGCGGTGTAGGTCACCCGCACCCGACCCAGCGGCATCGACTCGGCCGCCAAGACGGCCGCGACGCCGGCACGCACCTGGCTATGGTCGGCGGCGGGCAGGCCGAGCGCCGCGGCGGACCGACCCAGCCGGTCCAGATGCCGGGTGAGCGCAAACGGGACCCCGTCGACAACCTTGATCGCCTCGAAGACACCATCCCCCACGGTGAACCCGTGGTCCACCACGCAAAGCGCTGGAGCGTAGGGGTCGGACAACATCGAGCCGTTCATCCACGCCTGCATGGTCACCACTCTAGAAGGCCGCGACGGTTCACACCGAGACCCCGAGGAACCCGGCGCGACCGACAGGCCTGCGCTGAGGTCGGATTTTGCAGCCCCCTAGGCATCGGCTACTGTTTCCAGCGCGCTGCCGGACAAGGGATTCATCCCTGGTTTTGTCACAGCACGCGGACATAGCTCAGTTGGTAGAGCGCAACCTTGCCAAGGTTGAGGTCGCGAGTTCGAGTCTCGTTGTCCGCTCGGAGCGGGTCTCGGCGGACCCATCCGCGGTGGGTTGGCCGAGAGGCGAGGCAACGGACTGCAAATCCGTGTACACGGGTTCAAATCCCGTACCCACCTCCACGTTGTAGCAGCACTCCCAGATTTGGGGCGATTGGCGCAGTGGTAGCGCGCTTCCCTGACACGGAAGAGGTCACTGGTTCAAACCCAGTATCGCCCACCAGCGTTTATGCAGGTCAGAGGCCGGTTTCCGGATTACGGAACCGGCCTCGTGCCATATATGTGCCATGTCGTGCACGGTTGCGAGGCCTCTCGTTGAGAGGAATCGCCCCCAGATGTTCAACCCTTCCGAAACGATCGTTGCAACGTTCGACCGTGAACCCGCCGCGCCGTCATGGGTGACCGCTACGCACCGTCTCGACGACTTGGGTCACCTGGTCGCGTCGGCCGTACCCAGGCTTCGCCGACGAAGTAGCCCAAACGTTGACAATCAACGCCGGTGGCGGGGTCGGGTTGCACCCGGTCGCCGTGGTCACCGCCGGGCTACCAGAGGTTGTGCCGCCGTCCACGTGGTCCGCGTATACAGAATTGGTGACGGCGGTCACGGCAACGCTGGAAGCGGCCCTCGAAGCCACCAGACGGCTCGTCAGCGGCCGCGAATCGGTCAACGTCCACGTGGAAGCCTCAGGCGCTCCGGATGACGGTCGGTGAAGTCAACGCGTCCCTGCTCGGCGAAACCGCGACCGTCAACGGTCACGCCGGCAGCCTGGAGCACATCGAGCATTCCCGGATCGCGGGTGAGGTGTCGTCTCGGGCGGAGATCTGGGACCGGGCACGGGCCGCGCAGTGGGTCTTCGGGCCGTTGCCGGGCGACACCCCGGTCGAGGTCGCGCTGTGACCGCCTGGGATACCGTGACCGCTCGGCTGGACCCGGCAGACCAGCTCGACCGCGGTGCCGTTGACCGACTCCTCGGCGTGCTGGCGGCATCGATCACTGGCGAGCAGTGGGCCGACGCGCTCCGGGCCGCAGAGGCCCGGACATGACCCGGCGCGTGTTCTGGCGTTGGCGGCTGGCCACCGTCGTCCCGGCCGCGGTGAACGTCGGCAGGGGCGGACGGTCCGGCGCGTTGTTCCTGGGTCGCCTGTGCATCCGTGCCGGCCGCTACGACATCCGATGGACCTTGAGGCTCGGGAGGTTGCTCCTGCGCCCCTGATTGGCACTTGCTACGACATAGGGATACGAGGCCCCCGGCAGACAAGTTGCCGGGGGGTCTCGTGCGTTCCATGCTAGTTATGGGCCGGGCGGCGGATCAGCGCCAGGCCATAACAAAGGCCGGGCTGGCCCCTTCATGGGGGCGCGCTGACTCTCCAGCGCCTGCGGGCCGTGGTGAGATAGGCCGAAGATGTGCAACCGCCAAACCCATCGGGGGATGTTGAGTGACCAAGCGTAGGAAGCGCTCGGCAGAGTTCGCGCTGTTGGCAGCTCAGGCGAAGATCGCCCTCTTGCCCGCAACCCGCGCTCCTTGTACGAGGGCCGCTAGGTGACGACCAGCTCGCCACCGCGAGCAACGGCCGTTAAGGCTTCGCGCTCGTCCTCACTCATGGGCACAAGCTCAAGCTTGTACCCCGTGGCCGCGGCTACCGAAGACAGGGTTTCGACGGTGGGATTCCCCGTCGCGTCCGAGAGCAACCGACGGATAGCAGCCGAGTCCCGATGGACCGCCCGCGCTAGCCGCGCCTTGCTCCATCCCTGAGCCTCGCGCAACTCATCGAGACGGTTGACGATCCGGTCGACGGTGGTGATCCGGACCCACTCCAGCAGGTACTGAGACGCGGCCTCCGGGTCGCTGGCCAGCTCGTCTTGCAGGTCGGTCCAGAACGCATCTTCGGCAGTCATGAGCGATTCCCCCTAGGCTCGTTCTCCACATCTGAGAACGTAACGCAGAAGTCCTGACAGGTCTTCCGAAATCTCCGGCTGGGCTAGCGCGCAAGCGCCGCGACAGCAACGGCGGCCAATGCGTTGGGCGTCGGCCTCGGCAGGGCGCACGGTTCGTGTGGTCCTCAGCGCCACCAGCGGAACCCGCAGGATGTCGGTAGCGTTGGGCGCGTTGCCGAGCGACACACCCGGGTCACCCGCTTCGATCGCGGCGATCGTACGCCGGTCGACACCGATGCGATCGGCCAACTCGGCCGCCGTCCACTTTCCGCGCGATGCGACCAGCCTTGATCTGCTGGCCTCGTACGACCGCGGCCGGCACGGCCGCGGTCACGGCTAGTCCCTGGTCACCTGGATGACCGATGGGCGGGGACCAGCAAAGTCGCCGGGGCCGGCGGGTTGCCCGGCCGCTACGAAGTCCGGAAAGTACGACATCGGCTCGTCCCAGGTCCCGTCCTCGCCCGGATGTTGCACGGCCACGAAAAGCGACCCTTCTCGATCACGAATCACCGGTCCGCAGGTCTCCGCGCCAGCCGGGACTGCAAGGAACTGCTTGACCCGGCCCCGTCTCGGACCGGACAGCTTCACCTTGAACAAACCGTCGCTCAGCGCCAAGGCTCGCGGCTGACCGTCTGTGGCCACCCACAAGTCGCCCCGGGAGTCGAACGCGAGATTGTCCGGACAGGAGATCGGCGAGACCTCACCGGTGTAGCCGCCGAAGTAGGTACCAGCAGTCGCGGGGTCGCCGCAGATCAGCAGCAAGTTCCAGGCGAACGCGTCGTGTGTGTGATCGCCGCCGGTCGGTATGATCTCGACGATGTGACCATCCTTGTTGGCCGCGCGCGGATTCGGTTCCGTCGGACCCTCCTCGCCCGGCTCACCACGATCGGTGTTGTTGGTACACGCGATGTAAACGTTCCCATTGACCAGATTGGGCTGCACGTCCTCGGGCCGGTCCATTTTCGTCGGTTGCACAGCGTCCGCCGCCAACCTGGTGAACACCAGCACCTCGTCCATGCTGAACCCGGGCACCATTGACTTGCCGGCGCGGGTCAGCGGCAACCACTCACCGGTTCCGTCGCTGATCCCGTCCGCCGACCCGTCACCGGCGAACCGGGCCACGGACAGGTCACCTTCGGACAACAGCGACCGATTGTGGCGCGCGGCGCCCGGGCCCCGGCGGAACTTCTTCTTCGACACGAACCGATAGACGTAGTCGAACCGCTGGTCGTCGCCCATATAGGCGACCACTCGGCCGTCGCCATTGACGATGATGTTTGCGCCCTCGTGCTTGAACCGTCCCATCGCGGTGTGCTTAACCGGTGTGGAGTCCGGCTGAGACGGGTCGACCTCGACGATCCAGCCGAACCGGTTCGGCTCATTGACGTAGTCCGGGTCCGTTGCATCCCATCGTGGGTCGACCGACCGCCAGTTGCGCTCATCTTGATCGCTCGCCAGGCCATAGCGGGCTTCCCGCGCATCAATGCCGGCGGCCACGAAGTACTGGTCGAAGTTCTCCTCACCGGACAACACGGTGCCCCACGGCGTGGTGCCGCCCGCACAATTGTTCAGGGTGCCTCGCACCTGGCGACCACTCGGATCTTCGGCGGTCTTCAAAAGATCGGAGCCTGCTGCCGGGCCGTCGAACGCGAACGGCGTATCCACCGTGATGCGGCGATTGACCCGGGCATCCTTGACGTAGGTCCATGTGCCACCTCGGCGTCGACGCCGCAGTTGCACCACAGACAGGCCATGTGCCGCCCACGCGGTCCGGATCACATCCTCCTCGCTCATCTCGGGCGGGAACATGATCTCCTCGTTGGTGTATTCGTGGTTGGCCACCAGCAACGCCCGAGTGCCGCGCGCATTGGTCTCGATGATGTCGAGATAGTCGCAGTTGTAGCCGAACTGACCGGCCTGGCTCTGCGCTGACTGAGCCTGGGCGTCGAATGCCGGGGCGCCCGGCAGGATCGGATCGCCCCATCTGATGATCGGATCCCACCGGAAACCCGTCGGCACGGTTACCGCGTCGACGGCCGGCGCAACCGGCGTGATCGCGCCGAATGCCAGCGGAAAATTGCGGTTCGTCGAGGACAGCAACGCGGTGCGGGCAGCTGCTGGCCGTGCGGCCCCCAGGGCCACCACTCCGGCCACCGCGCTCGCCCCGAGGACACTACGTCGGCTCAGCACTTGCCCGGCTACGTCTCGGAAGTAGGTGGTCTCCGTGGTGTT
>JBOFLH010000351.1:0-8090 GCA_051657765.1 Nocardioides sp.
GGAGATCACTCTGCAACCGGTCCGTCGTTACGGTGTAGATGCGGCCATCTTGTTCTCCGACATCGTGTTGCCGCTGAAGGCGGTGGGGGTCGATCTGGATATCGTCGCCGGCGTCGGTCCGGTGGTCGCCAATCCCGTGACTACCCTGGCCGATGTCGCGGCGATCGGTGACCTGGTGCCCGAGCAGGTGGGTTTCGTTGCCGAGTCGGTGCGGCAACTGGTCGCGGAGCTCGGTCCCGTGCCGTTGATCGGATTCGCGGGCGCGCCGTTCACGGTGGCCTCCTATCTGGTCGAAGGAGGCCCATCGAAGGAGCACGCGCGGACCAAGGCCATGATGTTCGGCGCGCCTGAGGTCTGGGCTGCGCTGATGCGCAAGATCGCCGGCATCGCCACAACCTATCTGCAGGTGCAGGTCTCGGCCGGCGCAAGCGCCGTGCAACTGTTCGATTCCTGGGCGGGCGCGCTCGCCCCTGAGGACTATCGCGACCGGGTGTTGCCGCACTCGGCGGCAGTGTTGGCCGCGATCGGTGAGCTCGGGGTGCCGCGCATTCACTTCGGTGTCGGGACGTCGAATCTCCTGCCGATGATGGGCGACGCCGGCGCCGACGTAGTGGGGGTCGATTGGCGAACCCCGCTGGGCTCGGCGATCGAGGCGGTGGGGGATCGGGCGGTGCAAGGCAACCTGGATCCGGCGCTGGTCTTCGCGCCCACCGAGGTGATGACCCGACGTGCCGCGCAGATCATCGATGCCGGCCGGACCGCTCGGGGCCACATCTTCAACCTCGGCCACGGTGTGCTGCCCAGCACCAACCCGGACCAGCTCGCCCGGCTCACCGACTTCGTGCACGGCTACTCGTCGGGAGCCTGAGACGCGCTCGGTGCCGCGCCCGGGTGGTCGGTCGACCGGTCCTGGCCGTGCGTCGGCGCCCGGAGACGGCTGGCACGGCGGCGCAGCAGCCATACCGACCCGCCAAGAGCCCCGGCCGTGAGGGCGAACGGCAACATGGCACCGAGGACGGCAGCCGACCAGGCGGCGGCGTCGGTCCAGGTATGCCAGCCGGATCGCAATCCGGCCCGGAAGCCACTGAAGGAGCCGCCGTCTTCATCCGGGTCGTCGGCGGACTCGGACAACTTCATCAGGTAGACGGTGATGGTGGACATCGACGTATGGTCGCTGAGCCAGGCCCGCTGGGACTTCAACGACTCCAGTTCGGCCTGGCGGCTGGTCAGTTGTGCCTCGATGGCCACCACGTCGCTGAAGGTGCTGGCTTTGACGAGCAGCGTCTCGATCCGGGCGAGGCTCTTCTCCTGGGCGCGTATCCGTGCCTCGAGGTCGATCACCTGGGTGGTGACGTTCTCCTCGCCGGTCCGCACGGTAGCGAACTTGCTGATCGCTTCGAGGTCGCCGATCGCGCGGGCGAAGTCGGTCGTTGGAATGCGCAGTACCAGGCGTACAGACGTCTGCTCGCCGGCCTTGTCGGTTTCGATCTCCGACTCGACTATGCGCCCGCGGTAAACGTCGATCACCTTACGCACTGAGTTTCGGGCCACGGCGAGGTCGGTTGCTTTCAGGCTCACCGTGCCGGTGGCGATAACGGCGTTGGCCTGATTCACCAGGTCGATGGCGCTCGACTGGCTGGTGCTGGAGCCGTCATCGACAGGCGCGCTATCGGTGGCCCGCCCGATGCCGCTTGTGTCCGGCGCAACCCGGTCCGGTGCGCCCTCCTTGGTCGAGACACCCGGGCGGGCGGGGGCCGGTTCGGCAACCGATCCGCCAGATACCTCACTCGTGCTCGAGCTGGTGCCGGCGCATCCTGCGAGCGCCAGCGCCGCCAGCGCCGCCAGCGCGCTGACCAGTGCGCCGGCACTGCCTCTGGACCCCACCCGCCGGATGGCCGGGCGTCCGGGAGGCTTGCGCACCGGGGATGGGTGTGTGGCGGATAGGTGTGCGGGGGTGGGCATCATGGCTTTGGGACGTCGGCGGCGATTATCTGGTTCCCGCTCGCAAGTTGTCGCTGACTTTGCGAGGCTTGCCGGTATGCCCAGCCCGTCCAGGTCGTTCGCACCGCACACTCGGTCACCCCGTCGGTGTCTGGTGATCGGTGGCGGAGTGGCCGGTCTGACCGCGGCGTACGCGCTGGCCGAGAACCCGGCGTACGACGTCGTCGTGCTCGAGGCGTCGCCGCAGGTGGGCGGCATGGTGCGCGGTGCCGAGGTCGCTTCGGTCGTCGTCGACGTCGGTGCCGAGGCGATGCTGAACCGGCGCCGGGAGGGCATCACTCTGGCTCGCGAACTCGGACTTGCCGTGGTGCACCCGACCGCGGCCAAGCCGCGGGTGTGGTCTCGAGGAGCACTTCGAGACCTGCCGCGCAGCGTGCTGGGGGTGCCGCAGGATCTGGTCGAACTCGCGGCCAGCGAGGTGCTTTCCGCCGCCGGCGTGGCCCGCGTTCGCGACGAGATCGATTTACCACCCACCGTCCTGGGTCGCGACATCGAGGACACATCCGTAGGTGACCTGGTCCGCCGCCGCATGGGCGGTGAAGTCGTCGATCGGCTGGTCGAGCCGTTGTTGGGCGGGGTCTACGCCGGTCGGGCTCGGGAGCTGTCGGCGCGTGCGGTGATGCCCGGCTTGTTGACTAGTGCCCAACGCGGGTCCTGGTTGGCTCAGGCAAGGCAGGGAGTCGGTCCTCGGCGGCCCGGCCCGGGATCCGCGGCGCCGATCTTTGCCGGCCTGACCGGCGGGATGGCCACCCTGCCTCATGCCCTGGCGGGCTCCGGTCGATTCGCAACCAGAGTCGACACCTTGGCGCGCGGTGTCCGCCGCGATGCCCAAGGTTTTCTGGTGCAGGTGGTGACGGGAACCGGCAGCGAGTGGCTACGAACCGATGATCTGATCGTGGCTGCACCGGCCGGCCCGAGCGCCGGGCTATTGGCTGAGGTGGTGCCGGCTGCGGCCAGCGAATTGGCGCGGGTCGAATCCGCGGCCGTCGCCGTGGTTACTCTCGCGCTCCCGCTCAGCGCGCTCGCCGACGGTGGCCCGGATCCGGGGATGTCGGGCTTCCTTGTCCCGCCGGTGGAGGGGCTGGGTGTGAAAGCGGCGACCTTCTCGTGGGCCAAGTGGGATTGGTTGCGCATCAGCGGCGAGCTCGCCGGTCTGGCGTTGTTGCGTGCCTCCTGGGGGCGTCATCGAGAAGACCTGATCGGTGAGCGCACCGATGACGAACTGATCGCGTTGACGCAACGCGACCTGGCGGCAGTCTGTGATATCTCGGGTCCGGTGGTCGAGGCTCATGTGCAGCGCTGGGACGCCGGCCTGCCGCAGTACGCCGTTGGTCACGTCGCCCGGGTGGCTCGGATCAGGGCCGCGACGGCGGCAGCGAATCGATCGCCGGAGGAGTCCCACGGGCGGATCGCGGTGTGCGGCGCCGCCTACGACGGCGTCGGAATTCCGGCCGTGATCGCGTCCGCCCGGCACGCGGCGGCAGAGATCGCGAATGGCACGGCACAATAGGCCTATGAACACCCGGGCCGCCAAGACACGCGCACTGAACAACACCATTCGCTACACCATGTGGTCGGTGTTTCGACTAGCCCTGCCATTTCACCAGACTGACGGACAGCGGGCCGACGGACAGCGGGCCGCCGAAGCGGCCGAGGTGGCGGAATTGTTCGGCAAGCTGGCCGCCGAGGATGTCGTGGTTCGTGGGACCTACGAATTGGCCGGCGTGCGTGCAGATGCCGACCTGATGGTGTGGTGGCACGCGGCGACCGTGGAGCAACTTCAAGATGCCTTCAACCGTTATCGGGCTACCGGGTTCGGACGGCGCTTGGTCCCGGTGTGGTCTCAAGTTGCGGTGCACCGGCCGGCGGAGTTCAACAAGAGCCACATTCCGGCGTTCCTAGCCGAGGAGGATCCGGGCGCCTACATCTGTGTGTATCCATTCGTCCGGTCCTACGAGTGGTATCTCCTCGATGACGCCGAGCGGCGCGCGCTGTTGGCCGAACACGGACAGATGGGTCGCGGCTACCCGGACGTTCGAGCCAATACCGTGGCCAGCTTCGCACTGGGTGACTACGAGTGGATCCTCGCGTTCGAGGCCGACCAGCTGCACCGCATCGTTGATTTGATGCGCGACCTGCGCGCGTCCGGCGCACGACGGCACGTGCGCGAGGAGATTCCGTTCTACACCGGTCCACGAGTCGAGCCCGCCGCGTTGATCGCCCGGCTGCCGTGACCCGGCCGCACCGTGGCTCAGGTCAAGAAAGTCGCGGGGAACCGAGCGGTCCCGCGATACGTCCCATCGTCATGAACACCACTTTCGTTCGCGCCCAGTCGAACGCCGCTGGGCCGCCGCCCTGGGTCCGGTATGTCGCCGCGCTCGGCCCGGCCGTCCTGCCGGCCGTCCTGCTGGTCGCCCTGCTTGCCGCCTGCGGCGACGCCACGCGCACGTCGACCCCGGGCGGTGCCGTCGACCGGGCCGGGCGGCCCGCCGCCGATCTCTCCGTGCCGACGGCCCCGGCCCCGGCCGAGAAGGTCACCGGACTGGGCTTGGTCATCGATCAGGGCGACGGGGTCCAGCTGTGTCTCGGGCCGGTTGCCGAGTCGTATCCGCCACAATGCGACGGTCTGCCGTTAGCGCGCTGGGATTGGTCCACTCGCGACGACTTCGAGAAGGCCGGAGGCGTCAGGTTCGGCAGCTACGCGGTCACCGGCACCTTCGACGGCACTTCCCTCACCAGCACCGACGAACCGGTCTCGGCGGCGTTGTACGACCCAGCGCCCGATCCTGCCGTCGCCAGGACGACTTCGACCCGGTGCGACGAGCCGGCCGACGGTTGGTCGATCGTCAACCGCGCCAAGGCGACCGCCCAAGCCCTCGAACGGGCCGAACAGACGGCCACCGGGTTGGCCGGCTATGTGACTCAATGGCGCGACCTGGCCGGGGGTCAGCAGATCCTCGGGAGCGAGACCGGAATTGGGGGCACCGAACCGGGCCTTGACCCGGGGCCGGGAGAGGGCGCCGCCGGCGAGCTGAAGCTCATTTTGAACGTCCAGGTCACTGGCGACGTGGTGACGGCTAGCAAGCTGATGCGGACGGTCTGGGGTGGCGCGTTGTGTGTGTCCAACCCGCAACACGACCAGGGTGAACTCGACGGCATCGTCGCGGAGCTCAGTGGCCAGCCTGGCGTCCTGAGCGTGACACCACAGGCAGACCGCGTGGTGGTGTCGGTGCTGTTCGACGACGGGACCGTCCAACGCTACTTGGACGACTTCTATGGCGCCGACACGGTGATCGTGACCCCGTCGTTGCGGCCGGTCGAGTAGCTCGCGGACCGAGTCAGGTCGGCGTCGGACTACTGGCGCGGCTGGAGGGTCAGGCTGACCGAGTTGATGCAGTAACGATCACCGGTGGGCGTGCCGTAGCCGTCGGGGAAGACGTGCCCGAGGTGTGAACCGCATCGGGCACATCGCACTTCGACTCGCTCGACTCCAAGACTGGTGTCCTTAAGATATTCGATCGTGTCTGATATCGGCTGATAGAACGACGGCCAGCCACAGCCGGAATGGAACTTGGTCTCGGATTGAAAGAGCTCCGTACCGCATGCTTTGCAGGAATAGACCCCGACTGTCTCGGTGTCGGTGTATTCCCCGGTGAAGGCACGTTCGGTGCCGGCCTTGCGGAGTACCGCGTATTCCTCGGGGGTGAGCTGCTCTCGCCACTCATGGTCGGACTTCTCCACCTGATATCCCATGGCGCCCAAGGTAGTCGCTGGGTGGCCGGTGCCCAAGGCGCGCACTTGACCGCCGGCTTGGCTTGCTGGACCCCCTGGACGGGATGCCGCCCCATCCAGGCGAAGCCCGCTAGTGTGACACCATGGCCAAGCCAGCCCCGGTCGAGGTTGCGGCGGGCGGCCGCGCGGTCAGGATATCCAGTCCCGATCGGGTGATCTACCCGGCCACGGACCGCACTCGAGAGGTCACCAAGGCAATGGTCGCGGAGTACTTCGCCGCGGTGGGTGATGGCCTGATGCGCGCTCTGCGAGACCGACCGACCGCGTTGGAACGCTGGCCGGCCGGGGTTCATCCGGGTATCGCGCTGGCCACCGGCCGGCCACCAATGGCTGGTGTGCCGCGAGAGGGCGCGTTTTATCAGAAGCGCGTTCCCCGGGGAGCGCCCGGCTACCTCGAATCGGTGACCGTGACCTTCCCGTCGGGGCGGACGGCCGCCGAGGTGTGCCCAAGCGAGCTCGCCGTTCCGGTGTGGTGCGCCCAGATGGGCACGCTCACGTTCCATCCTTGGCCGGTGCGGCGCGCTGATGTGGATCGACCCGACGAACTGCGCATCGATCTCGATCCGCAGCCGGGTACGACGTTCGCCGACGCCGTCCGGGTGGCCGGGGTGGCTCACGAGCTGTTGACCGAACTTGGCATCACCGGCTTCGTGAAGACGTCCGGAAACCGAGGCGTGCACATCTACGTCCGAATCGAGCCGCGCTGGGACTTCGTCGATGTTCGGCATGCCGCGATCGGCTTCGGTCGGGCCCTCGAGGCCCGAGATCCTGGAGTGACCACCGCGTGGTGGAAGGAGGAACGCGGGGCCCGGATCTTCGTGGACTTCAATCAGAATTCCCGAGACCGGACCATCGCCTCGGCGTACTCCTTGCGACCGCTGCCTGGGGCGCCGGTGTCCACGCCGTTGACCTGGGACGAGCTGGCGCACGCGACGGACCCGGGTGAGTACAACCTGTTCACCGTCCCCGCCCGGGTAGCCGGCGGCGATCCGTGGGCTGCCATCGACGATGTCGCGCACTCGTTGGCGCCACTGTTGGCGCTCTATGCCGAGTCCGGCGCGGGCGAGATGCCGTACCCTCCCGACTATCCGAAGATGCCGGGGGAGCCGCCCCGGGTTCAGCCCTCGAAGAAGAATCCGGCGAACTGGACCGAATCCGGGGAGCGCATCGACGGACCAGAGACGCGCTCACCCTAAAACGCGGCTGAGATCGTAGGAGACCGGTTCCGCCAGCTGCGCGTAGCCACACGACTGCGGGTCTCGGTCGGGTCGCCAGCGCTTGAACTGGGCGGTGTGCCGGAACCTACGGCCCTCCATGTGGTCATAGCCCACCTCAAGGACCCGCTCGGGGCGTAGCGGGGTGAATGAGAGGTCCTTACCGCCGCTCCACCGCGACTGGGTGCCCGGTACCCGCTCCGGGTTGGCCACCGCCCAGTCGGCGACTTCGCGGGCGCCAGACTTCCCCGCGCCGGCCGCCGGCTCGCCGGCCCATTCACCCCATGGGTGCTCCGCCAGCCCACAGACCAGGGGCGCCAGCTCGATGAGCAGCTCGGCTCGGCGTTGAGCGGTGAAAGACGCTGATACACCGACGTGATGTAAGCGGTGGGCGTCCTCCCCGTCGCCGTACAAACCCAGGAGTAGCGATCCCAGCAGTGGCGTGTGCGGGGCGGAGTTCTTGTGCAGCCGGTAGCCCGCGACGACGACGTCCGCTGTTCTGGCGTGTTTGATCTTCAGCATGGTGCGGGCATTGGGCTGATAGGGCGCCCCGAGCGGCTTCGCGACTACACCGTCGAGTCCGGCGCCCTCGAATTGATGGAACCACTGGGTTGCCTCCGCGGCGTCAGTGGTTGCTTGGGTGAGAAAGCACGGTCCGGCCAGGCCCGGCAGGCTCGCGGTCAACGCGGCCCGCCGGTCGACAAACGGGCGGTCCAGATACGACGTGTGGCCCAGTGCAAGCAGATCGAAGGCAACGAAACCGGCCGGCGTAGTCTCCGCCAGCAAGGCGATCCGGGAGGCGGCCGGATGGATCCTCTCCTGCAACACTTCGAATTCGAGGCGCTGGCGGCCGTCGGCATGCGGCCGTGCGACGAAGAGCTCACCGTCGAGAACACACCGATCAGGAAGCTGTGCCCGTATCGCAGCGACCACCTCGGGAAAGTAACGGGTCAGCGGTTTGGTGTTGCGCGAGGCCAGTTGCACCTCGTCGCCATCTCGGAACACCAGGCACCGGAATCCGTCCCACTTGGGCTCGAAGGAGAGGCCGGTAATGCCGGCGGTGGTGTGCTTCGCGGGATCGGG
>JBOFLH010000352.1:0-1657 GCA_051657765.1 Nocardioides sp.
CCCGACTGTCCGCGGCCGGGTTACGCCGACCGAGTACGCGGCCTTGAAGACACTCGAATCGCAGACCGGTCGCACCCAAAGCGACCTGGTCCGCGAAGCGGTGCATCAGCTCCTGGTCGATCATAAGTTGGTGAGCTGACTTCGGCTCGTCAGGGCCTTCCGTAGAGGTCTGCTCGCAAGGCGCTGACCTGGATGTTCGCTCTGTACAGCCCAGGCTCGGGCGCAGCTTAGGCGCAACTGCCCGCGGAACGTTGTCGGTCAGCGCTGGACCGAAGGGGCGAGTCAAGGATCGGGTTGATCTCACTCGTCCGGTCTAGAGGTCTAGAGGTCGCGAGGTGCGGAGTAGTTCTGGGGTGGAATTACCCGATGCCGATGCCGATGCCGATGCCGATGCCGTAGGCCGCCAGCATCCCAAGAACTTGACCGAGTGTCCCGGTAGCGCTGCCCATCAAGAAGTCGTATAGCGCTTGCGTGGCACGCTGTGCCTGTGTGGGGTCGGTGGTCTGCTCAATATTCGCGAGGTTGACTTCCTGCTCTGCTCCGAGGTGAAGGTCGTCGGCTGCTGCTCGGATTGCTCGGGCAAATAGGAGTGCGTGCTCATGATTGAAGGTCGTCACACTCGCCTCAGCAGAGGCGTGGTCACCGACAGCCATAGCCAGGTTGTGACCGCTCCCGGCCACGTGAATGTTGGTGGTCGTCGATCTGCTGCTTCCGCGTTTCTGGCTGAGAAAGTCGTCGATATCTAGCCGAGAGTCCACACACTCGCTGACGTCGGGACCGATGCGCACCAAGTAGTGATCACCGTTGGCCAGTCGCTGGCTCTCTGCGATGAGTCCGCGATCGATAAGGAAACCCAGCGCGGCCTGGAGGTCTTCGTTTGCGAACTGGACGCCGTCGAGCGACTCTTCGAAGCCCGACAGTTGCACGATTGTGCCCGTTGAACCGAGCCCATCGAGATAGCGCAGCACCTGCTTTCGGCACTCGCGCCGGCGATAGCTACGGTCTGCACGACGAGTTCGCATAGCCTCAATCTCTTCTCGGCCCGATCCGGTGATGTGATATTCACCAGCCAGGCGCCGCCCGCGTCTGATCAGCCCGCGACCTTCAAGGGACGATGCCGAGACTTGGGCCTGCTCCTCCCCTACAAGGTCCCAGAGGCCGGGGAGGTCAGCTCCACCGGTGACCTCCCCGTCGTAGATGTACTCCAGGACGCGCATGTTCTGCTCGTGTTGCGATGTCACCGGTCCTGCTGCGTCTGTCGTCATGACGGCAGAGTCCTTCCGCGGGCGGCTTGATGGTTGTCGTCGATCGTACGATCCCAAGGTCGGCGCGTCTGGCTGTGAGCGAGATGGTGGCGGTTCCTCGGATGTCGGGTCCGGATCTTCCGCCCAAGTCCACTTTGTCACCATGCACGGTGTGCCGCCGCCTCCCTGATCGAGGGAAACCGAACGTCGCGAGCCCCTACCAGTGACCGCCTGGGCCCTTGCGTCACTCGGTGACTATGCCGGCAGCGACATAGCAGGGCAAGGCGCTCCTGGCGGCTGTACGGGTCGAGGAGCCGGCCCTCGAAGCGTTCTTCGGGTGCGTCTATTACGCGGCGATGCGGCCTGGTGAGGTCCGCAACCTTCGCCGGATCGACCTGGATCTACCCGCGAAG
>JBOFLH010000353.1:0-4706 GCA_051657765.1 Nocardioides sp.
AGCGCGTGTCGGATGAAGACCACCCGCTGCCCGGGGCCAGTCAGCCCACCGCGGACTGGGCCGGCATCGGCGGGCAGCCGGGCGATGCAATGCCCGCCATGCGCGATCGGGCCGACGACGGCCGAGTAGCGCTCACCGACCCGAGATCGGCCACGGGTTTGGCGTCGACGCGGAGACCGAACCATGCCCGGACCCGGCCCTCAGCCGAACTGGCCGGTCATCGCGGCGTGCCGTCGTCCTGGACCCGACCACGGCGTACGTCACCAGCATGGGTGCGGGCCTCCTCGCGGCGTTCGCGCTCGCGAGCCAACTCGGACGAACGCAACTGATACGGCACCGAGATCATCATCACGCCGGAGGCGAACAACAGCCGCGCCTTCAACCGGAGCGCGGTCTGGTTGTGTAGCAGCTGCTCCCACCAGCGTCCGACGACGTATTCAGGCACGTAGACCGCAACCACACCGCGGGGGTTCGCCTTGCGCAACTGGGTCGCGTAGTCGACGATCGGTTTGACCACTTCGCGATAGGGCGAATGCAGGACTTTGAGCGGGATGTCGATGTTGCGATCGTCCCAGTCTTCCAACAACCGGTCAGTGGTCGCGTCATCAATCGCGACGTAGACCGCCTCCAGCACATTCGGTCGAGCCGCCTTGGCATAGGCCAGAGCCCGCAGCGTTGGCTTGTGAAGTTTTGAGGTGAGCACGACCGCATGCACCCGAGTCGGCATGATCTTGTCGTCCTCGTCCGCGAGCAGCTCCAGCTCAACCGAGGCATAGTGCGCCGCGATGCCCTTCATCATCATGAAGAAGACCGCCATCGCCACGATGGTGATCCATGCGCCCGTCAGGAACTTGGTGGTCAAGATGACGACCAACACCACTGCGGTCAGGCCCAGACCGAACGTGTTGATGGCTCGCGATTGCTGCATTCGCCGCCGCTCGCTCGGGTCACTCTCGGCCCGCAGGTGTCGAGTCCAATGCCGGATCATGCCGAGTTGACTGAGGTTGAACGATACGAAGACCCCGACGATATAGAGCTGAATCAGTCGGGTCGTCTCCGCGTTGAATGCTTGGATCAACAGGATCGACATCACCGCCAGGAAGACGATGCCGTTGCTGTAGGCCAGCCGGTCGCCGCGCGAGCCGAGCGATCGTGGCGCGAGACCGTCCTGAGCGAGGATCGACCCCAACACCGGGAACCCGTTGAAGGCCGTGTTGGCGGCCAACACCAGGATCAGGCCGGTGACCGTCACCACGAAGTAGAACGC
This sequence comes from Nocardioides sp., assembly GCA_051657765.1. Lineage (GTDB taxonomy): Bacteria > Actinomycetota > Actinomycetes > Propionibacteriales > Nocardioidaceae > Nocardioides. The sequence goes on from JBOFLH010000353.1 coordinate 1,268, forward strand.
CGGGCTGAAGTCCGCGAAGACACCCCGAGCGATCTGTGAAATCACCGCGTTCTGGCTGGTGACCGGTTGGCCGTCGGCGCTGACCAGCCGATCAAGCTCATGACCCTCGACATACTTGATTCTCATCTGGTGGGCCAGCACGATCACGCTGATCATCATGGTGACCGCGATCATCCCGAGCAGCAGCAGAGTGGTCGCCGCGTTCTTGCTCTTCGGCTTCTGGAAGGCCGGCACACCGTTGGAGATGGCCTCGACACCAGTCAGCGCCGCACATCCTGAGGAGAAGGCGCGTGCCAGCAGGATCACCAGGCCGACGGTGGTCAACGGGCCGTCCCAGTCCGGCTGCGGCACGACCGTGAGGCTGGCGCTCTCGGCGTCCGGCAACGTCCCGGTCGACAGCCGGACGAATCCCCACGCGCACATGCCCAGGATCGCGACCATGAACGCATAGGTGGGAATCGCGAAGAACGTGCCCGACTCACGAACCCCACGCAAGTTCAGCGCGGTGAGCACCAGAACCAGGCCGGTGGCAACCAGCGCCTCGTGTCCGGCCAACGCAGGCAACGCGTCCGCCGCGTACTGCGCGCCGGCGGAAATGGACACCGCTACGGTCAGCACGTAGTCGACCAGCAATGCCGAGGCCACTGTCACACCGGCGTTGCGACCCAGATTGACCGTCGCCACCTCATAGTCGCCACCCCCGGACGGGTAGGCGTGCACGGTCTGCCGGTAGGACGCGACCACAGTCAGCATCACTACCGCCACGGCGATCGCGACTTTCCAAGACCAGACGTACGTCGCGGCGCCGGCCACACTCAGCATCAAGAAAACTTCATCGGGTGCGTAGGCCACCGATGACAGCGCATCGCTGGCAAAGACCGGCAAAGCGACCTTCTTGGGCAGCAGGGTTTCACCGAGTTGTGAGCTTCGTAGCTTGCGACCCACCAGGATCCGCTTGGAAATGTCGCCGATGCCCACGAGCCGACAGCCTAAGCCACCGCCAAGGGGCTACCAATCTGGGGAGCACCGGAGGTGGGATACGGTTCGGGGGTGCACGTAGTGATCATGGGGTGCGGTCGGGTGGGCTCGACTCTGGCACGGAGTCTGGAGGACCGCAACCACACCGTCGCGGTTATCGACAGCAACGCGGACGCGTTCCGCCGGTTGGGGCCATCCTTCAACGGGGACAAGGTGACCGGCTATGGGTTCGATCGCTCAGTTCTCAGCAAGGCCGGAATCGAGCGGGCCGAAGCGTTCGCGGCGGTCAGCAGCGGCGACAACTCGAACATCATCGCCGCTCGGGTGGCCAGGGAGACCTTCGGCATCCACCAGGTCGTAGCGCGGATCTACGACCCAGGTCGGGCCGAGGTCTACCAACGGCTCGGCATCACGACGGTGGCCACCGTGAAGTGGACCGCCGACCAGGTGCTGCGACGGCTCCTGCCCGCGGGGGCCGAGCCCGACTTCCGCGACCCGTCGGGCACCATCCGGGTAGACCACGTGCTCGCCCCGCCGGCCTGGATAGGCCACCGGTCGATCCACTTTCAAGAACAGAGTCGCAGCCGAATCGCCTGGATCGATCGCCTCGGTGAAGGCGTGCTGCCGACCCGCGAGACCGTGCTCCAAGAAGGTGACATGCTGCACTTGGTGATTCGGGAGGAACATGCCGATCACGCCTATGTCACCATCACCGTCGGCCCAGAGGAGCACTAGAAGCATGCGAGTCGCAATTGCCGGAGCCGGCGCGGTCGGCCGCTCGATCGCCAGAGAACTGATCGGCAACGGCCACCACGTGCTCCTTGTGGACAAAGATCCTGGTTCGATCAAGCCCGATCAGGTCGATCACGCCGAGTGGCTACTTGCCGACTCCTGCGAGCTTTCTTCTCTTGAGGAGGCTCGGCTGGATCTGTGTGATGTCGTGATAGCCGCTACCGGCGACGACAAGGCCAACCTGGTGACGTCGCTGCTAGCGAAGACGGAGTTCGGCGTGCCGCGAACCGTCGCCCGCGTGAATCATCCCAACAACGAATGGCTCTTCACCGAGGCCTGGGGCGTGGACGTGAACGTTTCGACCCCACGCATCATGTCCGCCCTGGTGGAGGAAGCGGTCACTGTCGGCGACTTGGTCAGGCTATTCACCTTCCGCCAAGGCAATGCCAATCTGGTGGAGTTGACCCTGCCCGACGACTCGCCCTACGTCGGCTACCCAGCGGGTCGGGTGCCGTTCCCGACGGGCGCGGCGTTGGTCACAATTCTGCGTGACGGCCAGGTTTACACCCCCGACCACGACCAACCCCTGGAACGTGGCGATGAGTTGCTGTTCGTGTGCAGCGCCGAGGTGGAGGATGAACTCGAGCGGTTGCTCGCCCCGCTCGAGCACGGCGGTTGACCAGAAGTCGAGACCACCCGTTCCCGACCACCTGGACACTAGTCCTGTTGTACCGGCGTACGATTGCGGGACAACATCCAGACCATGATGCCGAGCGCGGCCAGCTGAAGCGGCCAGCCGAGCAGCACCTTCGAGATGCCAAGCGCCGCGATCGCCACGTCTACATCCACCACCTCGGCGGCCCCCGACAGCCAGAGCGGCGCCTGGATCGCGACCCTGATGAGGCATGGCGTCACCAATACCCACGTCAGCCGAGCGCACAGCCGAACAACCTGTTTGTCGTGCCGCCACGCCGTCGGATCCCCGGTCACGCTGCCAACCATGAAGCCCACCAATGGCCAGCCGATCAACGCGGTGAACGCCAACAGCACGGCGTAGCCAGCGTTGTACAAAATTCCGGGCAGGAAGTAGGCCAACGCTTGATCGCTGACACTGCCCCCGGATCGAGCCGACAAGGTCACGAAGAACCAACCCAAGCCGATCCCGAACAGCGCGTTGATGACGAACTGCACACTCGAGCGTTGCAACGCTCTGATGACCAGCATGAGGATCGCCGTGCTGATGCTGACGATCAGTGCTGTCCGCAGCTCCCGAGTGCTGAGCCAGGTGATCGTGAACAACAGAGTAGGCAGCGCCGCCTCCAGCATCCCGCGGCGACCGCCGAGCGCCTTGGACAGCGCCTGGCGTACGACGGCTTCAACGGTGTCGAGGCTCGCGGCCGGCGCCGACGAGTCGGCCATCAGGCGCGCAGCTCGTAACGAGGATTGAACATCACCCGAGTCGCGCCTTGGACTCCGATCCGACCTTGAACCTCGATGGCTCGCCCTGGTCCGATACCGCCGATCCGACGCCGACCCAGCCAGACCAGCGTCAACACCTCGGAGCCGTCGTCGACCTCAGCTTCGAGCGCCGGCACCCCACCGCGAGGTCGCAAGGTAACGGTCCTGATGGTGCCCCGGACCTTGACCTTTGCCCGCGGCGGAGCGTCACAGATCGGCACGCATCCACGATGAGCATGTGCCTCGCGCAGGTCCGCGGACAGCTGGTCGG
>JBOFLH010000354.1:0-3917 GCA_051657765.1 Nocardioides sp.
GGGGCCCCGAACCCGACACGCGCTGGGAGGCCTTTGCCCGCGGAGTGCGCGAGGTCATCGAACGCTTCGGTGTCACCCGGGTGGTCGGCACCCGGTCGGTGCCGATGGCGGTGCCGCACACTCGGCCCATTCAGGTCACCCCGCACGCCAACAACCCGAAACTGCTCACCGGCGAAAGCCGATGGAGCGGTGAGCTGCGAATCCCGTCGAGCGCACAGGCGCTGACCGAGCTTCGACTAGGTGAGTGGGGCCACGACGCGATGGGGTTCGTTGCTCATGTCCCGCACTACCTGGCCCAGTTCGAGTACCCACAGGCCGCGATCTCGCTGCTGGAGGAGGTGGAGCGGGCGGCCGGAATCCTGGTCGATCTGACCGGGCTTCGCGAGGCGGCCACCGACCGAGACACCGAGATCGCCCACTACGTGGACACAAATGCGGAGGTGGCGGAGGTGGTGCAGGGCCTGGAGCAGCAGTACGACGCCTTCGAACGCGCCCAGGCCTCCGGGGCTCCGCTGCTCGCCGACGGAGTGGAGTTGCCCACCGGCGACGAGATCGGCGAGCTGTTCGAGCAGTTCCTGGCCGGACTGGACGGTCCGGACTCCGGAACTCGGTCCGACTGACCGCCCGCGGACATGGCCGGCACCGTTCCCGAACTCATCGCCTTGCTCGAGTTGGAGGCCCTGGACACCGACCTATTTCGAGGCTGTCAACCGGACACCCAGCGCAAGCGGGTGTTCGGCGGGCAAGTAGCGGCGCAGGCGCTGGTGGCGGCCAGCCGAACCATCGATCCGGCGTACGTCGCGCACTCACTGCATTCCTATTTTCTGCTGCCCGGCGATACCGCGATTCCGATCCTTTACGACGTGCAGAGATTGCGCGACGGCCGATCGTTCGCCACTCGCCGGGTAGTCGCTCGGCAACACGGCCGGCCCATCTACTACCAGACGGTGAATTTCCAGAAAGCTGAGGCCGGGTTCGAACACCAAGACACCATGCCCGAGGTGATCGAACCGGACCGTGGCCTGGATCTGGCCGAGTTGTCCCTACAGCGGCGCGCCCTCGACCTCGCCGACGGGCGCGACGAGATGGGGGAATGGGCCCGAGAGTGGGCCGCCTTGGATATTCGATCGATCGGCACCTCGGCCGATGGGCTGGCATCGGATCCAGACCACCCGGCCCGGGCCAGGCTCTGGTTCCGAGTGGCCCAGCAGCTCACCGACGACCCGCTGCAACACTTGGGTGCGTTCACCTACGCCAGCGATATGACCCTGCTCGGGGCCACGTTGGTGCCGCACGGCGTGGACTTCTACACCCCGGGTGTCCAGGTGGCGTCGCTGGATCACGCGGTCTGGTTCCATCGACCGTTCCGCGCCGACCAGTGGTGGCTTTACGACCAGGTATCGCCGACGGCATCAGGTGGTCGCGGGCTGGTCATCGGGCGGGTGTTCACCCCTGCCGGGGTACTGGTGGCATCGGTTGCCCAGGAAGGTCTGATCCGGCAACGCCGCGGATAACGCGGGCGCGGAGCGCCTTGGTGTCCATGTGCCCCGCGCCGCCCTGGAATTGGTGGCCGCGCGGCTGCGCGATGCGGGTGCGTCAGGGTTGCCGGGTCATCCCATCAGCGAACGCACGGTCGTGATCGTGTCGGCTTCTTCGGCGGTCTTGTCGTCGCGATAGCGGACGACGCGGGCGAAACGGAGCGCCACGCCACCCGGATAGCGACGGGACCGTTGTAGCCCGTCGAAGGCGATCTCCACCACCTGCTCGGGGCGGACTCGAACGACCCAGTTGTCGCGTTCGACCATCAGCTCGGTGAAACGTTCGGTCTGCCACGCCAGCATCTCGTCGGTCATGCCCTTAAACGTCTTGCCCAGCATCACGAACCCGCCGCGGTCGACGTCTCGTGCGCCGAGATGGATGTTGGACAGCCAACCACGTCGACGACCGCTGCCCTCCTCGACCGCCAACACCACGAGATCCAGCGTGTGTACCGGCTTGACCTTGACCCATGCCGCACCCCGCCTGCCCGCGTGGTAGGGCGCGTGCAGGCTTTTGAGGACCACCCCTTCGTGTCCGCCGGCGATGGTTTCGGCGAAGAACCGGTCCGCTTGTGCCGAGTCGTCGGTCACCAGCCGGCGCACGCGCAGCTCGGCGGGGACCAAGGTATCCAACCGCGCCAACCTCAGGCTGGCTGGCTGGTCCAGGAAGTCCTGGCCGTCCAGGTGCAGCAGATCGAAGAAGTACGCCGTGAGGGGGGTGGGCGTGGTCTGCGCGGTGAGCGACGAGGTCTCCTGGAAGGGCCGCGGGCGCCCGTCCGCGTGCAACGCGATGACCTCACCATCCAACACGAAACTCCGCGCCGGGATCCGGCGTACCACCTCGACCACGTCGGCGAGCCGAGCGGTGACGTCGTCCAGGCTGCGTGAGGCGATCAGCACCTGGTCACGGTCGCGGTGCACCTGCACCCGAATGCCGTCGAGCTTCGCGTCAACGCTGACCGGCCCCGGACCTAGTTTTGCCATCGCGTCGGGCACCGTAGTGGCGCTGGAGGCCAGCATCGGCAGGATCGGCCGACCGACGGTCAATCCGATCAAGGACAATCCCGTGACGCCATCGCGAAGCGCGGTCACCGCGATCTCCGCGGTGGACCCTGCCAACATCGCCGCGCGGCGTACTGCCGCTACCGGCACGTCGGCGGCCTGGGCGATCGCCTCTTGCGTCAGCGCGTCCAACGCGCCTTGCCGGACCGCACCGGTCAGCACATCGCGCAGCCAGCCCTGTTCGTCGGCGGTCGCGGCTTCGAGGAGGTCTCGCAGGGCCGCTGATCGGGTGGCCGCCGACCCGGGCCCGCCGAGCGCAGACAGGTGCTCGAACGCTAGGTCGACCTGTGACACCACCACCGTCGAGAACGGCGCCGGGCGCGGGGCGGTGGTCAACGACCGCCAGCCGACCCCGGTGCGGCGCTGGCGGAGCGAGCCGGCGAGCCAGTAGGTGACCACCGGCAGTTCGTCGAGACTGGCCTGCCGAAGGCAAGCGGCCAGAATCGCTACCTTCGCCTTGCGAGACCGGGTTCCGGCAACCTCCTGGGATACCCGAACTATGGTGGCCAGCAACATTGGCTCATTGTCGCGTGCTGAGCCGACCGGTCCAGCAACGGCGGCAGCCGCGGGCGGTACCAATCCGGATCGCCGGTGCGGGTCCGGCGCCTCCAGCGCTCGAGCCTAGCGATCAGGCCCCGATTCGGCCGCGCACCTCGAAGAGCTCGGGGAAGAAGGTCAGGTCAAGCGCGCGACGGAGAAAGGCAACGCCGCTGGAGCCGCCGGTGCCGGTCCGAGAGCCAATCGTGCGGTGGACGACCTGGAGGTGCCGAAAGCGCCACATCTGGAAGTTGTCCTCGATGTCGATCAGCTCCTCGCAGGTCTCGTATACCTGCCAGTGCTGATCGGGGTCGGCGTAGACCGTGGCCAAAGTGTCCACCAGCGCCTGGTTCAACCGGTAGGGCAGCGACCAGTCGCGATTCAGGAGTTCTGGTGGTACGGCGTACCCCGCGCGCGCCAGGTAGGCCAGAAACTCGTCGTAGAGGCTCGGCTCGCGGAGCAGGGCGTCGAGTTCGTCGCGAACCACTGGGTCGTGCGCGAAGACTGCGACCATCTCGGCGTTCTTGTTGCCCAACAGGAATTCGACCTCGCGATACTGCGCGGATTGGAAGCCGGAACTGGTCGCCAGAAATGGCCGGATCCTGGCGTATTCGCTGGGGGTAAGGGTGGCCAGAACCGACCACTGATCGGTCAGCGAGTGCTGGACGTGTTTGACCCGGGCGAGCCGCTTGAGCGCGGGGGACAGGTGATCTCCGCGGAGCAGGGTACGTGCGGAGCGAAGTTCATGGATCAGCAATTTGAGCCAGAGCTCCGAGGTCT
>JBOFLH010000355.1:0-2600 GCA_051657765.1 Nocardioides sp.
ATTCGAGCCCCGGCCTCGGCGTAGTCAGGGCTCACGGTGCGGTCGGTGAGGTCCAGAGCACGGACGAGGCGGGTCGGCAGACTGGTCTGGCCGATGTCGTGGAGCATCCCCGCCATCCGGGTGTCGGCCACTTGCTGAGGGCCTAAGCCAAGATGCTCTGCCATATGGCCACTGAGCTCAGCCACCCGGGCACTGTGCCCGGCAAGGTGCGGCGCCTTCGCTTCCACAGCCGCGACGAGCACGCCGAGCACCCGCTGCTGGCTCTGCAACTCCTCGGCGTGCTGGCGATAGGTCCAATGTGCGACGAGGAGAGGGGCCAGCACGACGAGCGCGGCAACGATACCGAGGCCAGCCGGCACCCAGAGCACAACGAGGATTAAGGCGATGATTCCATAACCAAGGTAGCCAAGCCCGATACCACCGAGAAGAGCGGTGAGTTGTAACCGCATAGGCACACCGCGCGCGACCCGAAGCATCCCCGCAAGCAGAACGAGATTGGAGAGCACGAGTACGACGTGTGCGAGCAGCATCGGGACCACCAGGTGCGCGGCAACGCCAGCAACGTCGGTCAAGGAATCGGGATGTAAGGTCCCTCCTGAAATCTGAAACGTGATTCCTGCGAGGCAGGAAAACGACGAAAACTGAGCTGAATTGAAAACGCGCCCCTGCAGACTGCTTCCGTGAAATGGCCCGACAAATGCACCGACAAGTGCCACTGCAGTGGGGCCAGCCACCGCTTGAGCGGCGAGCAAGACGATGCTAGAGATTGCGAACTCCACGCGGTCGCCGACCACTGCATGCGGGTATACGACCGCGAGGAACGCGAGGACGAGAAGGGCAAGTAAGTTGGCATCAGCAGCCACGTTGTGAATACGCGTAGAAATTATTGCAAGAAATACTGCCCCAAGGACGACAACGACCACATACATGGTCGCTGTCGTCCTTGTCGCCGTGAGTTCACGGCTCTTTTTTGCCATCATGGAGACGTGAGGCTTCAGCCTCCGTAAGCGCCGCCAAGCTGAGCCGACTTCGAGGCCTTCGGCGAGTCGGCCTGCGCTGCGGCCGGAGCAATGGCAGCGAGCACGGTCATGAGCGCGATAGCGAGCAGGGTGCGCGTGCGGTTCATGATGATGTCCTTTCAGAGGGGTGTCCGCGGGGCCCGCCCGTCGGCGGCTCCCCGCAGTGCCAAGTGTCCCATGTGCGATCATGAGCGACAACGAAACGACGATCACTCGCCTGGCGCCACCAGTCGCCAGCCATGCCCCTGCGGAAGGATCCAAGATGAGCAAGCGTGCTCGTAAGCGTCGCTCGCGCAAGAGCGGCAAGGCCAACCACGGCCGCCGCCCGAACGCCTGACGCCGATCCGTCAGCTGGGAGGAGGCGGCCCTAGCGTCGAATGCGGGGTAGGACCCGACGGCTTCGAGTAGCTCTTCACCATCCTCGGCGAACGGTCCCGGCATCCGTTGGCACCTTGATGTCCGGTGCCGACAACGGCTAGGTTCGCACCGCCGTTCCGTCGTCGTGCGCACTTGGGGGGCCTATGGCAGTCGCCGAGATTGAGCTCCGAGTTGGTCAGTCCGACGAGATGCGCATGCACGTGGGTGCGAGCCCCTTGCTGAGCGTGCTCACCGGCGTCTACGAGATGCTCGGCGCGGGCACGTATCGAATGCCGCACGACGTGGTGGCGGCGGCCGACCGCCTCGCGCGGAGCCTGGACCTCGAGGCGTTGCGACCAATGCTGGCGCCCACGGTCAGGTCCGTCGGGATACCGCAGTTCGTTACTCAGGCTGTCGGACCCGGGGTCGAGCCGCTGTCCAGCGCACTAGACCGGCTGCGCGACACCCCTACAGAAGCCATGGTGCAACAGATCGAGATCTACCGGACCTACGCACGCGGACAGGATGGCTTCGACGGGTGGTCGAAGCGCCCGCGACACCATCTGACCAACTTCGTTGCGGCATTGTCCGAGTTTGAGCGTGTCGTGTTTCGTATTCTCGTCCCTCACTTCGAGGCCCGACTGCGGACGCAGGTCGAGAATCTCGCTATCGCCGTCGGCACCCGTCAAGGGCCGGCGTTGCTGTCAGCTGTGCACCCATCTCTCACCAGGCTTGGCGACACCGTTCGATGGCCGGTGGAGGTACGCACAGGCCCTCCTCCCGTCCGCTCCATGGTGATCTACCCGATGGCCGCGAGCACCCGTTGCGTGCTCGCCAACACGGACAATGATGGTGTCGAACTCCCGGAACTGGACCTCGGCCTGACGGTGCCCGCTCTGGCGGTGCGAGGCCTGCCGCAGAACGGAAGTCGCCATCCGCGCGATGCTCCACTGACGGCGCTACTTGGGCCTGCCCGGGCCGCCGTCCTGACCGCGGTGTCAAGGTCCGAAGGACACTCCGCGACGACGCTCAGCGCACAGCTCCGGCGTCCGCCCAGCACCGTGTCACACGACCTCGGCGCATTGCGCGGAGCGGGTCTGGTCCAGACCGCGCGGGTCGGCCCCCACACCGTCTATCGCACCACCATCGCCGGCCGCCGCATCCTCACTGCTTGGGACTGAGACCGGCAAGCCGACAACAGACCGGAACTACTGAACCCGCTGC
>JBOFLH010000356.1:0-1678 GCA_051657765.1 Nocardioides sp.
TACCAACCGGATGATGGCCGCAACGCCCAAGCAGGCTCCGGCAAGCAGCACAACGGCGCCAGCTTCCATTGCGAAAACCGGCTCGCCATCAATCGGACCAAGGAACGCCGCAGCAAGAGCAGAACCCGAGGTGAGCGGGGCACTCTCCCGTCCGCTCGGCATCCGCAATCGGACCTGCTCACCGACGATGACGGCAATGGCGAGCACGAGCAGAGTGCGCCAGTTACCGGATACAACTTCCGGAATTGACGATCCAACTGCAACCACGCTTACGAAGACAATTACGACGGCAGACGTGCCGACGGCCCAGGCTAAGGGGACCGGCGGTAGAGCTCGCCAGCGGTTCACTCGTCCCTATTGGGCCGTCGGGGGCGCGCCCACTCCAGTGCATCGATGAACTCGTCGTCGAGTCCGAGTTCACGTAGATTTCGGACCGCGACCGCGTGGCTCAACACCGTACCGTCCGGCTCCCCCACCGCGGTCAGCAAGTCATACTCGTCTGCCATGCCAACCACCTCAGCTAGCTGTAGACCTTCAAGTGAAGAGTGGCCGTTGTGATGGATGGCTATACGATGCTTGGCAATAGCCTCAAGCGAACCGGACAGAAAGTCTAGGTCACCGAGCAACCGCGCGCCGCGTTCAGGATAACCGGCGATCTCCGCGTCAGCCCCTGGCACGCGTCCCCGCACCAACGCGGTGGCCAACGTGGTCTGACCTAGATCATGGAGCATGCCGGCCATTCGGGCATCGGCCACAGACTGTGCGCGCAGACCAAGGCGGCCAGCAATACGCGCGCTCAGGTCAGCGACCCGGGCACTATGCCCTGCGAGATGAGGCGCCTTCGTCTCGATGGCTGCGACGAGAACCTGGAGGGCACCACCTTGGCCTCGTACTTCCTCACCAAGCTGGACATTCGCCCATTGCGCCACCAGTAGGGGTGCGAACACGAGCATGACGCTCGCCGGGCCCAGTCCAGCCGATCTCCATAGTACGACCATGAGGAAGGCAATGACCCCGAACCCTAGGTAGCCAGGACCCGTCGCACGGAGAATACGAGCGGCCTGGACCCTCATCGGAACGCCGTCGGACGCACGAAGGAGTCCTGTGAGTAGGAGTAGGTTAATCGCCAGCTGAGTCGCATTCGACATTAGCAGAGGGAGACCCACGTGCACGGCAAGGTTCATAGTTCCTGACTCGGCGAAGCGCTCACCGCCAAAAGCACTAAAGACTGCAGCTCCAGCAGTGCCGTAAATTGCCGTTTGGGTCGCGTTGAAAACACGGAACCGCGCCTTAACGTTCGCGACTTGAAAGTAGCCTCCAATGAGGCCGACGAGCGCGACCTCGCTCGGAGTAAGCAGGGCGGTCGCCGCAGTCATGATGATGCTCAGCAGCGATAAATGAACCTTCGTCTCCGTGACGACGACTCTTGGAAACGACATCACAAAGACAAGGACAGACAGCACGACCAGTTCAACACTGAAGTCCAGGCCGCGGAACCACACAAGCGCGGCTACCAGACACAGCCCGGTAGCCGCGACAAGTGTGATGTACATTCCCGCGCCGACACCGTCGGGCGGCCTACGGACGTACCTTCCCCGTAGATTTCTCAATGCCGCACCGAGTAGCGATCAGCCTCCAGATCCCCAGCCGAGCTGGGCGGGCTTCGATACCTTCGGTG
>JBOFLH010000357.1:0-2769 GCA_051657765.1 Nocardioides sp.
GACACGTCACAAAGACCGCCGCGTCCGCGGCTCTTTGTGACGTGTCGGCGGTTTTTTGTGACGCGTCGGCGCTAGGTGAGCTTGTCAAGGATCAACGCACGTACCCGGCCAGCATCGGCCTGTCCCCGCATTTCCTTCATCACCGCGCCGATCAGGGCACCGGCCGCGGATGCCTTGCCAGCTCGGATCTTGTCCGCCACCTCGGGATTGGCGGCGATCGCTCGGTCAACTGCGGCGCCCAGGGCACCGTCGTCGCTGACGATCGCGAGGCCCCGCGCCGCGACGATCTCGGCTGGCGTTCCCTCGCCGGCCACCAGCCCATCGAAGACCTGCCGGGCGAGCTTGTCGTTCAGTTCGCCCGATTCAACCAGGGCCTGCACCTGGGCTACCTGCTGCGGCGTGACCCCTAGGTCGGCGATCTCCCGGCCGGCCTCGTTGGCGCGCCGGGCCATCTCCGACAGCCACCACTTGCGCGCGGCCGGTGGCGCGACGCCGGCCGCGATGGTGTCCGCCACCAACCCCAGGGCGCCCGCGCCTACCGTGTCGCGCATCTCCAAGTCGGAGAAACCCCACTCGGCCTGGAGCCGGGTTCGGCGTACCCCGGGCGGCTCCGGCAGAGCCGATCGCAACGACTCCACCCAGTCCCGGCTCGGCGCGACCGGCACCAGGTCGGGTTCGGGGAAGTAGCGATAATCCTCGGCATCGGACTTCTCCCGGCCGCTGGTCGTGACGCCAGTGTCCTCATGCCAGTGCCTGGTTTCCTGACGTATCGCGGCTCCCGAGCCAAGCACCGCCGCGTGACGCCGCATCTCATAGCGCACCGCCCGCTCCACCGAGCGCAGCGAGTTGACGTTCTTGGTCTCGGTGCGGGTGCCCAACTGTCCGGAGCCGGTCGGCGCCAAGCTCAGGTTGACGTCGCAGCGCAATGAACCCTGCTCCATACGGACGTCGCTGACGCCGAGTCCGAGCAGCAGCTCGCGCAAGTGCCCGACGTACGCCCTCGCTACCAGTGGCGCGTTGCCGCCGGCGCCGAGAATCGGCCTGGTAACGATTTCGATCAACGGAATTCCCGCCCGGTTGTAGTCGACCAGCGAGTAATCCGCGCCGTGAATGCGCCCGGTCGCGCCGCCGACATGGGTGGACTTTCCGGTGTCCTCCTCCATGTGGGCGCGCTCGATCTCGATGCGGTAGGTCTGTTTGACCCCGTCTTCGCCTTCGACCTCGACCTCGGTCCATCCGTTGAAACAGATCGGCTCGTCGTATTGACTGGTCTGGAAGTTCTTGGGCATATCCGGATAGAAGTAATTCTTCCGAGCGAACCGGCACCATTCGGCGATCTCGCAGTTGAGCGCGAGCCCGATTCGGATGGCCGACTCCACCGCCGTGCCGTTGACCACCGGCATCGCGCCCGGCAAGCCCAGACAGGTCGGGCACACTTGGGTGTTGGGAGCGGCGCCGAACTCTGTGGCACAGGCGCAGAACATCTTGGAGGCGGTGTTGAGTTCGACGTGCACCTCCAGCCCCAGCGCGGGATCGAAGAGCGCCAGCGCTTCTTCAACAGACGCCAGTGCGGTGTCCCGATGATCGAGTCGCGTCATAGCGAGGTCCCCTCTGGGCGGGCGCGATCCAACAACGGACCACCCCATTGTTTCTCCAGCAACGCCTCCAACGCCGCGCCGACGAAGTACATCCGATCGTCGGCAAGGGCGGGAGCCAGGATCTGGAATCCGGCGGGCAGCCCGTCCTCGGCGGCCAGCCCGCTCGGCAAGGACATGCCGGGGACGCCGGCCAGGTTTGCTGGGATGGTGGCCAGGTCGTTGAGATACATCGCCAACGGATCGTCGAGCTTCTCCCCCAGCTTGAACGCCGTTGTCGGCGCGGTGGGCGAGACCAGCACATCGGCCTGCGCGAACGCCGCCTGGAAGTCCTGGCTGATCAGGGTCCGCACCTTCTGGGCCTGTCCGTAGTAGGCGTCGTAGTACCCGCTGGACAGCGCGTAGGTGCCTAGGATGATCCGGCGTTTCACCTCCTCGCCGAACCCGGCGTCGCGAGTCGCGCGCATCACCTCCTCGGCGCTCGGCGCCTCGACACCGGCGGGTAACACCCGCAAGCCGTAGCGCATGGCGTCGAACTTCGCCAGATTGCTGGACGCCTCGCTCGGCATGATCAGGTAATACGTCGCCAGGGCGTGCACGAAATGCGGACAAGACACCTCGACGACGCTGGCACCGGCGCCGACCAGTAGGTCGACCGCTTCGGAGAAGCGTGCGAGCACACCTGGTTGGTAACCGTCGCCGCCGAGTTCGGTGATCACCCCGATCCGGAGCCCGCTCAAGTCGGCCCCGACCCCGCCGTGGGCACCTCGGCGGGCAGCGTCGACCAGACCAGTCGGCCCGGACCCGAGCTGGGCGATGCTGGTCGAGTCGAGCGGATCATGGCCACCGATGAGTTCGTGCAACAGCGCGGCGTCCAGCACCGTGCGGGTGACCGGCCCGGCTTGATCAAGTGAGTTGGCCAGCGCTACCAGGCCGTAGCGGGAGACTCCGCCATAGGTGGGTTTCACGCCGACCGAGCCGGTCACCGCAGCTGGCTGGCGGATCGATCCACCGGTGTCGGTCCCGATTGCGAGCGGCGCCTCGAACGCAGTCACCGCGGCCGCGGAGCCGCCGCCCGAGCCGCCCGGAATGCGGGTGAGATCCCACGGATTGTGGGTGGGTCCGTAGGCCGAGTGCTCGGTGGAGGACCCCATGGCGAACTCGTCCATGTTGG
>JBOFLH010000358.1:0-6158 GCA_051657765.1 Nocardioides sp.
CGTGGCGTACTCGGCGATGATCTTCTTCTTGGTCTCCGCGTCGGTTCCGATCGACATGGGGCTCCTTCGGTTCTCGTTGCGCGGCGCGCCGGGGCCTGTTCACCCGGGCACTGTGGATCCGCGGCCGTTTCACGGCAACCTGGAGAGGCTACCAGCGCGCGAGTTTCCTTCCCAAAACGAGGAGTCGACCATTACGCGCGGGGCCCGTCACCCCTAGACGTATATGTATGCATAGATCCGTATATAGTTGAGTCATGTCTAAAGTTCTGACGACGCTCCCCATCGGCGAACGTGTGGGGATCGCCTTCTCTGGGGGCCTCGATACCTCCGTTGCCGTGGCCTGGATGCGTGAGAGGGGCGCGGTGCCCTGTGCGTACACCGCCGATCTCGGGCAGTTCGACGAGCCGGACATCGCATCCGTGCCCGGACGCGCGACGGCATACGGGGCCGAGATCGGCCGGCTGATCGACTGCCGGCTGCCGCTGGTGGAAGAGGGTTTCAGCGCGCTGCAATGCGGCGCCTTTCACATCCGCAGCGCCGGCCGCACGTACTTCAACACCACTCCCCTGGGCCGTGCCGTCACGGGAACCTTGTTGGTCCGCGCAATGGCCGAGGACTCCTGCGACATCTGGGGCGACGGATCGACCTACAAGGGCAACGACGTCGAGCGGTTCTATCGCTACGGCCTGCTCGCGAACCCGGCGCTCCGGATCTACAAGCCCTGGCTCGACGCCGCCTTCGTCACCGAGCTCGGTGGCCGTGACGAGATGTCGTCCTGGCTCGCCGAACGCGACCTGCCGTACCGGGACTCCGCGGAGAAGGCGTACTCAACCGATGCCAACATCTGGGGAGCCACGCACGAAGCCAAGCGACTGGAGCATCTCGATGTCGGGCTGGAGATCGTCGAGCCGATCATGGGCGCCAAGTTCTGGGACGAGCGCGCCGAGATCGACACCGAGGACGTCACCATCGAGTTCGACTCGGGACGGCCTACCGCCATCAACGGAACCGAGTACCTCGATCCAGTTGAGCTGGTCATGGAGGCCAACCGGATCGGCGGCCGGCACGGTCTCGGCATGTCCGATCAGATCGAAAATCGGATCATCGAGGCCAAGTCGCGGGGCATCTACGAGGCCCCCGGTATGGCGTTGCTCTGGATCTGCTACGAGCGCCTGCTGTCCGCGATCCACAACGAGGACACACTCACCAGTTACGCCGCCCAAGGACGGCGACTGGGCCGGTTGCTCTACGAAGGGCGCTGGTTCGACCCCCAATCGCTGATGCTGCGCGAGCCGATTCAGCGCTGGGTAGCCTCCGCGGTCACCGGTTCAGTAACCCTGCGGTTGCGGCGCGGCGACGACTACTCGCTGCTCGACACCAATGGACCAGCCTTGTCCTACCACCCAGAGAAGTTGTCGATGGAGCGAACCGATACCGCCGCGTTCGGACCCACCGACCGGATCGGCCAACTAACCATGCGCAACCTCGACATTGCCGACAGCCGAGAGCGGCTGGAGCAATACTCAGCCGACGGCATCGTGGGTTCGGGCCATCTGATCGGTGTACTCAAGTCCGGTGGCGCGGAAGCCATCGCCGAGCGGGACCCCGCGCCGTCGGAAGGGATCGAGGAATTGCTTGAAGAGGCCAGCTTCGAGTTCGGAGCCGACTAGCGCTCCCGACCAGGCCGGAACCCCGGATCAGCCACCGAGCAGGTATCGGCTGCGACGCACATCGGCGCGCATAGCGCTCACCAGAGCGTCGACACTCTCGAAGCGCTCCATCGGGCGCAGTCGGGCAACAAGCTCCACCTCCACCGCGAGGTCGTAGAGTTCCGGGCTGGAGCCGTCGATCACATGCGCCTCAACTCGGATGGCGCGGTCACCGGCGAAGGTCGGATTGGTTCCCACCGAGATGGCCGCCGGCATCCGCGGACCGGAGGGCAAAACTCGCAACCACCCGGCGTACACGCCCTCTGCCGGCACAACCATGCCGTCGGGAATAGGAAGGTTGGCGGTGGGGAAGCCAAGTTCTCGACCGCGGCGGTCGCCGCTGGTGACGACACCACGAATCGCGAACGGACGGCCTAACACCTCCCGCGCACCCTCGACGTCCCCCGCTGCCACCCGGTGCCGTACATAGGTCGACGACCAGACCTCCGACCCGCCTTCGAGCCCGATCGGCTCAACGGCAAAGTCATGCCGGGCGCCGAGCTCCCGCAGGGTCTCGACATCCCCGGCGGCCCGATGCCCGAACCGGAAGTTCGCGCCGACCACGACAGTCGACGCGTGCAGCGCGGTCGCCAAGACACGTTCCCCGAATTCCGCCGGCGACCACGCCGCCAGGGCAAGGTCGAAGGGCAACACCAGCGCCGCGTCGACCTCGATTGACTCGAACAGTGATAGTCGTTCGGCAACGCTGGTCAGCATGTCCGGCGCATGCTCGGGTCTGAGAACCGCCATAGGATGCGGGTCGAAGGTCACCGCGACAACCAGATCCACGCCGGACTGGTCCGCCACTTCTCGACACCGAGCGAAAATGTGCTGGTGCCCACGGTGAAGCCCGTCGAAGTTGCCGATCGTGACCACGGTCCGAGCCAGCCGCTGCGGCACTTCCGATAACCCACGCCACACCTGCACCCTAGAAGCCTCCCATACCTCAGCTCAGCCGACGAAGACAGCCACCGGCCGCGCGATTGCCGACCCGCCTGCGACGGGGTGCTCGGCCGGCGGGCGCTCCGCAGAGCGATAGAGCGCCAGGAAGTCTCCGGCCGGTCCGAAGACCGCGGTCACCTGGGGCAGGCTGATCGGAAGTGGCCGGCCGAACCGGACGTCGGTGGCCTGCTCGGCGGTGAGGTCGAACGTCGGGAAACTGGTCCGGGCAGCGGCGGCCAGGTCGATCATGGTGAGCGATTCGGCGAGCTGCACCAAGGTGTGGCTCCGATCAACGAGGAAGCCGCCCACCGCGGTTCGCCGCAACGCAGCCAGGTGGCCCCCGACGCCCAACGCCACACCGAGATCCCGGGCGATCGCTCTCACGTAGGTACCGCTGGAGCAGCGAACGGCAACGGTCAGGTCGACGAGATCCTGCCCGGTGGCGACGGATCCACGCACCGTGAGTTCGTGGACCGTCACCGGGCGCGGAGACAGCTCCACCGCGACGCCCTCACGGACCAGCCGATACGCGCGCTGACCATGGAGCTTGATCGCCGAGACCGCGCTCGGCACCTGCTCGATCTCGCCGACGAAACCGGACAGGGCTTCCTGGACGTCCTCAGCGGACAATCGCGCCGCCGAACGGGTAGCGACCAGCTCCCCGTCGGCATCATCGGTGGTCGTGGACGCGCCCAGGCGAATCGTCGCGTGATAGGCCTTCTCGGTCAGCATCAAGTGACCGAGCAGGCGAGTGGCACGATTGACGCCGACCACCAAGACACCGGTCGCCATCGGGTCAAGCGTGCCGGCATGGCCAACTTTGCGCGTGCCGGCCAGTCGCCGGACTCGGGCGACAACGTCATGCGAGGTGAGCCCCGCCGGTTTGTCGACGATCACCAAACCAGAAGCAAGTGATCGGATCGCGGCCGGCTGCCCGGCAGCCGGCCTGTCGCCCGTCGGCGGTGGCCTCACTCCTCGGCTGCCTCGTCGCGCTTCTTGTACGGATCCGGCTCGCCGGCGTACTGCGCACCAGACGCCGCAACTGCCTTAGCGGCGTCCGAGGCCCGAGCCGCCGCCAACACCTCATCGAGGTGTCTGGCGGCTTGGGGGATGCCGTCTCGGACGAAACTCAACGACGGCACCTGCCGCATTCCGAGCTGTTTGCCCACCTCCGAGCGCAACAGCCCGGTGGCCGACTCCAATGCCGCCGCGCTTGCCACCTCTGCCGCGTCATCTCCCAACACCGTGTAGAAGATCGTCGCCTGCTGGGTATCCCCCGTGACGCGCACCTCGGTGATCGTGACGAAGCCGAGTCGCGGATCCTTGACCCGTCGCTCCAACATCTCCGCCACGATCACCTGGATTCGGTCGGCGATCTTGCGGGCACGCGGATTGGTCATCGATCTCTCCCTTTCCGAATCGAGGAACTAGGCGCGGGGGATCTCTCGCAACTCGAACGCCTCAACCACGTCGCCCTCCTTGACGTCCGGATAGTTGCGAAGCACCAGACCGCACTCGAAGCCCTCCCGAACCTCGCTGGCGTCGTCCTTTCCGCGTCGCAACGAGGACAGATCGAGATTGTCGGCCACCACCGCGCCATCGCGGATCAGCCGCACCTTGGCGTTGCGGCGAATGGTGCCCGCAGTCACCATGCAACCGGCGATGTTGCCGATCTTGGACGACCGGAAGATCGCTCGAATCTCGGCCTGGCCCAACGAAGCCTCTTGGAACTCCGGCTTGAGCATGCCCTTGAGCGCCGCCTCGATCTCATCGATGGCCTGGTAGATCACCGAGTAGTACCTGATCTCAACGCCCTCTTTGTCGGCAAGCTCGGTAGCCTTGCCCTGGGGCCGCACGTTGAAGCCGATGATGATGGCGTCGGACGCGGCAGCCAGCATCACGTTGGTCTCGGTGATGGCTCCGACACCGCGGTCGATCACCCGCAGCGAGACCTCCGCGCCGACATCGATCTTGGCCAACGAATCCTCCAGCGCTTCCACCGAGCCCGAAACGTCACCCTTGAGGATGAGGTTGAGCTCCTGGCTCTCGCCCTTCTCCATCGAGGCCATGAAGTCCTCGAGTGTGCGACGCACGCGCCGCTGCGCTTGCATCGCCGCTCGCTCCCGAGCCTCGCGCTTCTCCGCGATCTGCCGCGCCGTCCGGTCGTCGTCGACGACCAGGAAGTTCTGCCCGGCACCGGGCACCGCGGTAAGGCCCAATACCATCGCCGGGCGGGACGGATCAGCCTCCGTGATCGGGTCCCCATGCTCGTCCAGCATGGCTCTGACGCGACCATGCGCCGGGCCGGCAACGATGGTGTCACCGACCTTGAGCGTGCCGCGTTGTACCAGGATGGTCGCGACCGGTCCGCGTCCGCGATCGAGATGCGCTTCGACGACCAGCCCTTGCGCGTCTTGATTCGGGTTGGCCCGCAGATCCAGCGAAGCATCCGCGGTCAGCACGATGGCCTCCAGGAGCTTGTCCAGGTTGAGCTCGGACTTGGCCGAGACATCGACGAACATCGCGTCTCCGCCGTACTCCTCGGGAATCAAGCCATAGTCAGTCAGCTGGCCGCGCACCTTGGTCGGGTCAGCGTCCGGCTTGTCGATCTTGTTGACGGCCACCACGATGGGCACCTCGGCCGCCTTCGCGTGGTTAAGCGCTTCGATGGTCTGCGGCATCACACCGTCGTCGGCCGCCACGACCAGCACCGCGATGTCGGTGGCCTTGGCACCACGCGCTCGCATCGCCGTGAACGCCTCGTGACCAGGAGTGTCGATGAAGGTAATCCGACGATCGGCGCCATCCACCTCGGTATGCACTTGATAGGCGCCGATGTGCTGGGTGATGCCGCCGGCTTCCTTGTCGACGACGTTGGCGTTGCGCAGGGCGTCGAGAAGCTTGGTCTTTCCGTGATCGACGTGACCCATGACGGTGACGACCGGTGGCCTGATCTGTAGATCGCCGTCCACCCCCTCGTCAGTGCCGAACTCCAAGTCGAAGGACTCGAGTAGTTCTCGGTCTTCGTCCTCGGGTGAGACGACCTGCACCACATAGTTCAGTTCTTCGCCCAACAACTCCAACGTCGCGTCGTTCACGGACTCGGTCGCGGTGACCATCTCCCCCAGGTGAAACAGCATCTGGACCAGCGAGGCAGCGTCCACACCCACCTTCTCGGCGAAGTCGGTCAACGACGCGCCGCGAGCCAGGCGCACCGTCTCACCGTTGCCCTTACGTACCCGCATGCCGCCGATCGTCGGGGCTTCCATGTTGTCGAACTCTTGACGACGCTGACGCTTGGACTTCCGGCCACGACGCGACGGCCCGCCCGGCCGCCCGAACGCGCCTTGGGTGGAGCCGCGTTGCCCAGGCCGACCGCCCCCACCAGGGCGACCTCCGCCTGCCGAAGCCGATTGACCGAAGCCACCCGGAGCTCCGCCGCGCGCTGGTGCACCGGCACCGCCCCCGCCACGACCCGGGGCGGCGCCGGGACGCCCCGGAGCTCCA
>JBOFLH010000359.1:0-2489 GCA_051657765.1 Nocardioides sp.
GGCGAACTCCTCCGCGAGCTCACCCTCGACCCCACCAAGGACTACCAGCCACTCGGCCGCCCACCAGGACCACCCAAGAAGACCTAGAAATGCAACGATGTCCCGCGACACCTGTCAACGGTGTCGCGGGACATCACATCGGCGCGCCCGAAGGGATTCGAACCCCTAACCTTCTGATCCGTAGGGCGCAACCTCCGGGACTGGCTAGAGTGCCTGGAGGCACCTGAGCCGACGAACATGCAGGTCAGCACAGGCGACGACACCTCGCTCGTGCAGTTCCACCGCCCTTCGGACTCGTACGTCTGTGACCAATCCGTGCCCAGCTGTCTGCACTCGACGCGCGAATCGCCGCAGGCCGAGCCCGAATCACCTTCTGTGCTGTCAAGTTCAACTCGACGAACGCCTCTCATGCCCGACCTATGCTGCGGCTCTGGATAAGTTGCAGCTCTTCGGCAGTTGTCGCCGCCGTGTCGTAGGGGTGCGACAAGAGAGGCAGCCACACCAACCCGGCGGCCAGCAAGCATGTCGGAGTGACCGTACTGACGTCTCCAGCGCGCCATCGGAGTCGTAGCTTGCTCTGGACATTCCGCGGCTTAGTCCGACATGCATGTTCGAAGAAAGCTCAACACGACATCTGTGGGCTCTCCGGACTTCAAATCTTGCAAGCTGAAGCCAAGCTGGCCAATCGCGCTGAGGTCAAGGTGGTACAAAGCACCTTGCCGACTCACAGCACCGGCGCCTATCAATCGTTGCAGAATCTTCGCACGATCTGTGCTTCCCTTAACAATCTTATTATCAATCTTCGCGGCCAAGACCGACGGCCCCCCTTTAACGCTTGGCCTGAAGGCAGTTAGGATTGTCCGCAAGTCCATGTATCGCCGATACGGGATGTAGACGTGATCTACCTTCATCTCACGACTCCAAGGGCGGAGTCGAGCCGGAGCGTCACTCGAGAAGACATGCAGGTTCTTAGGCCCGCCCTCCACCTTTCGCAAATAGTTGGCTGAAATCAGTTCACTTGCAAGGATGACGTTCCTGCCTCCATTGCGATCGTCCGCAATTCGGACGACATCCGCTTCTATGATTAGTTCATTGGCAATGATCGCCACCTGCGGCCCGAGAGTCAACGGCCTATTTGTTTCACCGAGTATGGCGCCTTGATCGGTTATCACCACCGCTCGTCTAACTGACCGGCGAAGGTGCAGTGCGCCAGAGACTCCTGATACGCCGAATAGAAACTCAGACCCTTCTTCGTGCCCGGACTGCGCATCACGGCTGCAAGACAACGAACCCTCGCCTCCGATGAACTGGATAACCACCTCACTTTCGTCAGCCCGAACTAGATCCGCCTCTAGAGCCCATGACTCAACAACAAGTTCGATCAAACCCTCATCAATCTCGATCGCGCTCTCGCCCATGTCGTCGGCCAAGAATCGGGTGAAGAAAGGGCCAACCACCTCGAATGTTTCCTCTGATCGCCTGGGTAGAGAGGCGCGAATATCAAGTGATCGACATGCAGCCGCCATTACAAAATCTCCAAAAACCACACTAGCGAACTTGCGGCCTTTCAAAAACGGATGGTCCGGCAAGAAGGTTCTAACTGCGTCCTCATATGCAGGTCGGATAGATTCGGGTAGGCCCACGGGCAGCGACATCGCCAAATCAGTACCAGAGAGAAGAGCAATCAAACGTGCGCACTGCTCGTCCGGCCGGTACATCGTGGACGCGTCAACCTCCGCGTCAACCTGCGCAGGAAGGATCGCTTGAAGTTTCAATCGCATATGCTCGCTGAACTTACGTTGTTCACGGCTTGTAATGTGCTCAACTATGTCCCTGAGAAGATTGCTTTGCCCCATCGCGGTGAGAGAAGGCTGTTCAGAGGAGGGGTTGCTGACGGCCAACGACTCGGCCATAGCGATGAGGACCGGAGTGTAGCCAAGAAAGTCGCAAACGGCAGGCCAATCTCTACGTAAGTCGACGTCTACCTGTCGCAACAGAACTCGCGCAACCTGCTTTAGGCGACTGTTCTTCAAACGGTTGAATGGGCCCGGCGACGCCAAGGGAATGTTGTACTCCGGTCTGTGTGTTTCCGCAAACCGCTGTTCCAGATAGGACCTGACGAACTGCTCGGCTCCTGTTTGGTCGAAGAAGTCGAGCTTCACTTCCGCCAGTGGAATTCCAGCGTCAACGAAGGCTAGTCGTACTAATTCGGCCGTGTCCGATCGGGACATTAGTATTATGCTTGGCTGTCTGTTCTGCCTCGACGGTGCTGAGCCTGATACCTTCCACACGTTGTCGATAAATGCCAGGAAATTTTCGGTTCCAGCCTTGAAATGAGCCTCATCCAATGAGTCGATTACGACCCCAGCGCGTCCTCGGGCTATGTCAGCAATGTAAGGGTCGTCGAAGCCGGTCGCGTCTTGAATCAAACCAGATAGTGAGTACGAACCTACCTGCGCCATCTCAGCCCGTACAATTGGCCACCTTAG
>JBOFLH010000360.1:0-3927 GCA_051657765.1 Nocardioides sp.
AGATCTCCTCCGGCCGCAACCACCGCCAGTTCTCCGGATCGTCGTCCGCCTTGCCGTCGAAGGTCACCCCGACGAAATAGACCGACTCCAGCGGGCCCGCGAACACCCAATCCGACGGGTGCACCCCCGCCAGCACGGCCGACGGATCATTGCTGATCGCGAGCAGAGTCGCCACCGCGTCCACACCGACAGAATCACCCGACACCTCCGGCTCCGCGACCGGAGACACCTCCACGACCGCGGCAGGCGCACCACCCGACGCCCGCCGCGACCGCTCCACCCCAACCGCCTCGAACAACCGCGCCAGATCACCCCGCAGTCGGCTCTTGCGTTCGAGAGCCAACGCCACGAAGCTCTCCACCTCGGCAGCGATGCCACCGACATCACGAATCACAGTTCCGAGAAGCGGCCTCTCACCAGTGCTGACGGAATTTGCCGCACGGCTCACCGCGTACACCCGCAGCCGATCACCAAACTCGCCGCCATCGATCGCCTCGATCGCCTCCACCATCGCCCCCAGGACGCCCGTACTGACGTCCGGGACGTCGAGAGCACCATCGACCATCGCGGCCACCACACCGTGATAGGCGGAGCTGCCGGGCCCCAGCAGCGAGGTCAGGTCCGACGCGAAGGCGTCCTGATACACGTCGCCGAAGACGAACCGTACGACATCCCCGTCCGCGGCCCGACCGAAATACGGCGGCGCGACCTCGATGCTGTCCAACAACCACGACACCACCAGATGCCGCAGGAACTCGGTCACGTCTTTCGGCTCGAGCCGCGACGGATCGAACCGCCACATGTCCCCCGAGCCAGACCGCTCCCGCCGCCACGCCGACAATCCGTCCTCACGCCACCGGACATCCTCGACCGGACTCCGACGCATCGCCCCGATCCGGACCAACCGTCGGCCACCCCAGGTGTCCTCGACCTGATGGAGGTAAGCCCGCGGCACCGACAGGCCCGCCCGACCCGCCAACCACGTCCCCAGCACCTCACCCAACGCCTCACTCGTCGACACATGATCCACGAACAACCAGTCCCGGCGCCCCCCGATAAAGACCTGAGCCCGATACGAACCGACCACGAACGACCGCCGCGTGGCATCCAGCGACTTCGGCGGATAGCCGTCCGGGACCGCACGGCCAGACAAGCCACCGTGTTCGCCGCCTGCCTGCGGATTCTCGGGTGCGGCATGGCCGCCGAGACCGCCGAGTGGTCCGGGGAGGTCGTTCGGGCCGCCCTCGTCGCCGGCGATCTGGACCCGGTCACCCGCGGTACTCGCCACGCCGTGTTCGGCGATGGCCCACAGCAGAGAAGCCTCGCGGAGAACCGAAAGTGACCAAGGCACGGACACGTCCACGCCCGAGCGATCAGTCGTCACCTCGATGTCGAATCCCTCGAACCGAACCAGGAGCGCGGGCAACAGCCTCGACAGCCCCATACCCTCCCAGCCTGGCTGATCCCAGCCCGGCAAACCATCGAGTACGGCTTCGAAACGCCGACCACCTTTCCGGGTGAGTCGCGCCAGGAAATCCGGATCGATCCTCAACTCCGAACGGCCGCCCTGTTGAGACACTCGCAGCCCGATCTGTCGCGCGAACTCGGCGGCCTCCACGAACGCCGGAAGATCCATGCGCAGGTACATCGACGCCAGGTAGTCGCCGGCCACCTGGGGCGAAGCGAATGCGGTGTCGAGCAGCGGAAGGCCGGTGCCGAGTACCTGGCGCCACAGCGTGAAATCCACGGTGTCCGCCCGGGCGTGCGCGGCCAAGTTGCGGACCAGCACATCGTCGATGAACAGCCGAGTCCGGCCTTCGGCGAACTCCGAGGCCAGCACCATGAGGTAGCCGGCGTCGCGTTCGGCCTTCGGCAGCGCAGGCATCACCAGCCAGTCGGTCCCGTGGCCGCTCTCGTGCGGCCGGCCGACCACCAGCGCCGGCTGACCCACCGCCGGAACCGTGGCCGACCTGCCGAGGACGGTCACGAAGGTCGGGCTTGCGAGATCGCTTGACGTCAACTCCACGAAACCCACGCCACCGTCGAACTCCACGCTCTGGACCAGCGCCAGGTAGCGTCCCGGTTTCAATGCCACGTCCGCCAGCGCGCCGGGTGGCACGCTCTGGCCGGCTAGGCCACCACGCGTGTCCAGGCCCGGAACCGCCTCGCCACCCCACGTGCCATACAGAGCATCCGGGTCGACTTCGGCGACGGTGTGCGCCGCGGGATCCTTCGCGTAGGCCTTCAGGATCCTGTCCGCGGCCCCTGCCTGCCGGTTCTGCTCGGTGTCGGAGTTGTCGGCGAGCTTGTCGTAGGCCGACAGGAACACCACTCGCCCGCGGTCCACCGTGTAGAACGCCCTCAGCAGCAGCTTACGGTCGGCATTGGTCTCGGCTCGGCCGTCGAGCTGGCCGAATCCTGTCTCCCGGGCCACCTGACGCAGCGACCCGTCGATCCGCAACTCCGACAGGCCCTTGAAGCCACGCAGCTTCTTCGTCCACTTCGT
Organism: Nocardioides sp.; assembly: GCA_051657765.1. GTDB lineage: Bacteria > Actinomycetota > Actinomycetes > Propionibacteriales > Nocardioidaceae > Nocardioides. The sequence continues at coordinate 2,507 of JBOFLH010000360.1, forward strand.
GCCCCCCACACGCGGCGAGCGACGCTCCTCCCGTGCGGTCTCGTAGGACTCACCCAGGAAGTTCGCCGCCAACCGCAGCGCCAACCGCTCGTGTGGCGCCAACTTGCCCACCGACCGGACGAAGGCCGCCCCTTCCGAACCGGTCGCCACCGAATAGGGCACGAGTACCTCGTCGAGCTCCGGACGCGACGCGAGGTACGGCGCGTACTCGAACCGGATGTCCTCCTCGACGAACCCTGGCGCGGGGCTGACCGGTAAGCCCGCGGCGACCAACTCCCCGGAACTCCCCATCACCCATGCCGCGAGTGCCGGCGACACCTTGGTGAACTCCGCCACCTGCGAGGGCGGGTAACCCGCATCGGACCACGACAACATCACACCCAGCAGTTCGCCCAGGCCATCATGACCAGTCACCTCGCGCACCTGAGCAGGCGATGTCTCACCGAACATGAGCAACCACGGCAGCGACTGCTCACCGACCGGCACCACGGTGCCACCGGCGGCGAAAAGGCCCGCTACCGTTGATGCCTGCTCGACTGTCAGGCCGGACCAGGCCAGCGACACCCGATCCGGGTCGTTCTCCGGCGCCTGTGTCCGCGGCTCGCGTTCGTCCGTGCTGCCACCGGCAACCACGCCGTGGGCCTGCGATCGGCTCCGCTCCGCCGGCAACGACAACGGCACACTCACCGGCGCCAGGCCGTCTCCGTAGGCTCTCGCCACACCCGAGACGAAAGGTGCGATCAACGTCGCCGCCGTCTTGTCCGCCGCCAGCGCGGCCGCGATCGACTTGGGATCCTCGCCCTCCGCCAACCGTGCGATCACATCCCGCTCGAAATCCCTGATGGCGCGTGGATTCACCCGGCCGTCCGGCAGACGAACGTTCGGCAATGCCAGGAGTCTCTTCCGCCAGTCGTTGCCCGTGGTTCCCTTCACACCGGTCAGCTCGAACGCGTCCTTCGCCGAGACCGCCACCCCGTTGTCCGGCAACCGCAGCCGAAGATAGGCCGACTTCTCCGGCCAGGTGAAATCCAGCCGCTCGCGTCTCTCCCGAACGGCACCGACCAGGCCCTCGTCCGTCTTCCGTTTCTCCACCCAGATGCTCACCGACTTGCTGGAGACTTTCGCTTCCCGCGCGGCCTTCTCGAACGACCAACCCAACTTCAACACCCGATCCGTCGCGCGTGCCACGACCTCGCTCGAGAAGTTTGCAAGATCGAAGTCGCCGCCGGCGTCGAACCGGCTTCCGATCAGGCACACGACCGTGACATCCACTCCGTAGTCACGAGCGATGTCCTTCGCCGGGCGGCCCGCGCGCCACTGGGCATAGATCTCCTGCCGCTGGGCATCCGACAACCGGGCATGCCGCCTCGTCGCCCACGGATCGGACTCGTGGCCCGCCCAGTGGCTGAACGCTCGGACCC
>JBOFLH010000361.1:0-4388 GCA_051657765.1 Nocardioides sp.
GGCTGCGGTGTGGGCGGCGCTCGAATTGCCCTCGAGGGACAAGTGACGACCTCCGCGACCATCGACGTCCCATCGATTCAGCGCCGGACCGTCCTGGTCCTCGGGTTCGCTCAGGCGTTCGGCGGGGTAGGCATCACGATCGGCATCGCGGCCGCGTCCCTCTTGGCCAAGGAAATCTCCGGGTCCGAGGAGCAAGCCGGTCTGGCACAGACCTTTCAGGTGCTCGGTGCGGCGGTGGTGTCGTACTTCCTGGCGGGCTGGATGTCTCGCCGCGGTCGACGGTTCGGCATTGCCGTGGCGTTGCTGCTGGGGGCCACGGGCGCGGTCTTGTTGACGCTGGCGGGTGCCTGGGACTCGATGGTGTTGTTGCTGATCGGCGCCGGCCTCCTGGGCGGTACCACGTCCGCCACGCTGGGTTCTCGCTACGCTGCGGCGGATCTGGCCCCCGAGGAGAGCCGGGGCCGGGCGCTGTCGACGGTGGTCTGGGCAACCACGATCGGGACCGTTGCCGGGCCCAATCTGGCGGGTCCGGCCGCGGATCTGGCGGCGCGCTTCGGGCTCCCGGAGCTGACCGGACCGTTTGCCTTGGGCAGCGTCGGGATACTCGTTGCCGCAGGGATCGTGTGGATCTGGCTGCGACCGGATCCCCTGCTGCTGGCGCGGGAGTTGGCCCCCAGCCCGGTCCCGAGCGAGCTGATACCGGGCGAGCCGGCCTCGGGCGGGCCTGCTCCCGGTATCGGCACCGGCTTGTCCTGGACCCGGGTGGGCGGGGTGATGCGCGCGAACCGCGCGGTGGCGGCGGCGATCGCCGGCATCGCCTGCGCCCATGCAGTGATGGTGTCGGTCATGGTGATGACCCCACTGCACATGGCCCACGGGGGCGCGGAGCTTCGGATCATCGGAGTCGTGATCAGTGTGCACGTGCTGGGCATGTTCGCCTTCTCGCCGGCTGTCGGCTGGTCGGCCGACCGGTGGGGTCGCTGGCCCGTCTTGCTGTTCGGCGGGTTGCTCTTGTTGGTTTCGCTGCTGGTGAGCGGCTCCGCGCCGGAGGGGAGTTCGTGGCAGATCTTCGTGGGCCTGTTCTTGCTGGGTTTCGGGTGGTCGTGCGCGACTATCGCCGGCTCCACACTGATCACCGATCAGACACCGCTGGAATCGCGCACCGATGTGCAAGGCGCGTCGGATCTGATCATGGGGCTGGTTGCCGCAGCCGGCGGCGGACTGTCCGGGGTGGTGATGGGTGTGTCCGGCTATCCCAGCCTGACGGCGTACTCGGCTGCCTTGGCAGTGCTGGTAGTAGCCGCCGCCGTGGTCGCCCGACGATCAGAGTCTGCGCATCATGATGCGCAAGCAACCGCATCATGATCACCCCTGTGCTGTCGCGTGGGTGTCAACGCCGACCGCTCGCTACGCCGAGATCCTTAGGCGCCCCGGTGATCAGACACAACAGCGCCGGAAACCTAGTGCCAGTCGCACAGGATGCTGCGCTAGTGGCCGAACACGGGCTGACCGTCTATTCGAACGACTCCAACTTCGCTCGGTTCCCGGAGATCTCCTGGAGCAACCCGTTGCGCCTAAGAGCCGGGCGGCGGAGCGTCGGGCTGGATCGACTGGCACAGTAGTCGCGTGACCCCATCCCCACCCCCAGCCGCGCCCGTGCCGGTGTCTTCGGTGCCGCGTGCTGAGGTCGCCGTGATCGGCGGCAGCGGCTTCTATTCTTTTCTCGCCGATGCAGCGTCCGTCACGGTGACCACTCCGTACGGCGATCCGGCGGCCCCGATCAGCATCGGCACGGTGGCCGGCAGATCGGTCGCGTTCGTGCCACGACATGGCGCCCAGCACGAATTCCCGCCGCACGCGATCAACTACCGTGCGAACCTGTGGGCGCTGCGCTCGCTGGGGGTGCGACAGATCCTCGCGCCGTGCGCGGTCGGCGGCCTCCGAGCAGAGGTGGCGCCCGGCGACATCGCCATACCCGACCAGCTCGTCGACCGCACCACCTCGCGCGTGTCCAGCTATGTGGAGTCCGGCGGCACCCATGTGCCGTTCGGGGATCCGTATTGTGCCCGGTTGGCGAGCGCGATCTCGGCAGCCGATCCGAGCGTTAAGGCCGGCGGCACCATGGTGGTGATCGAGGGTCCGCGGTTCTCGACGCGCGCCGAGTCGCAGTGGTACGCCGACCAGGGGTGGACGCTGGTGAATATGACCGGACATCCCGAAGCCGTGCTGGCTCGGGAGATGCGGATGTGCTATTCGGCGGTGGCGTTGGTGACCGACATGGACGCCGGAGCGGAGGCGGGGGAGAGCGTCGGGCAGGAGGAGGTCTTCGCGATGTTCGCCCGCAACATCGACCGTCTCAGGGCGCTGCTGACCCGTGCCCTGGAAGATCTGCCGGATCCCGGCGGCTGTGCCTGCTCGGCATGGGCCGACGGTTTGACGCTCACCTATGAGATTCCGACCTATGAGATGCCGGGCCTCACGCCATGAGGGTGCTGCTCACCGGCTCGGCCGGCTTTATCGGCGCGGCCATCCGACGGGCGCTCCAAGCCACGGGTGCCGAGGTGGTCGCCGTCGACCTGATGCTTCCGGCGGCCCACGGGTCATCGACCGTGCCGGCCGACACCCATCAACGCGATGTGCGCGACGCGGCGCACTGGGCGGATCTGCTTGACGGGATCGATGTGGTGTGCCATCAGTCGGCCATGGTCGGCGCCGGGGTGACGCCTGCCGACCTGCCGAGGTATGCCGCCCACAACGACCTGGGCACCGCGGCGCTGCTGGCCGCTATGTCCGAACGGGACGCGGTCAAGCTCGTGTTGGCGTCCTCCATGGTGGTCTACGGCGAAGGCGTCTATGTCTGCGCCGAGCACGACACCCAGCCGCCGGGAGTTCGGGCGGTGACCGCGTTGGCGGCGGGCGAGTTCGACAACCGGTGTCCGGTCTGCGCCCACCCGATGGCGTGGGCGCTGGTGGACGAAGCAGCGCGGCTGGATCCGCGGAGTTCGTATGCCGCCAGCAAGGTGGCCCAGGAACACTACGCGCTCGCCTGGGCCCGGCAGGCCGCGGGCAGCGTGGTGGCGTTGCGCTATCACAACGTCTACGGGCCCGGCATGCCGCGCAACACGCCATACTCCGGGGTGGCCGCCATCTTCCGGTCCGCACTCGAGCGAGGAGAGGCGCCGCGGGTTTTCGAGGACGGCGGTCAGATGCGCGACTTCGTCCACGTCGATGACGTGGCGCGCGCCAACTTGGCCGCGATCAAGGCCGTGCTGGCCGCGGATCCGGGGTCGTTCGCGGCGTACAACGTGTGCTCGGGAGTGCCGGTCTCCATCCTCGATGTGGCGCGGTTGATCACGCACGGCGGGCAACCGCCGATGGTCACCGGGGAGTATCGCCTAGGCGACGTTCGCCACATCGTCGCCTCGCCAGCGCGCGCCGAAGCCGAATTGGGTTTCCGGGCCGAGGTCATGCCTGAGGTAGGCCTGCCCGCTTTCCGTTCGGCCCCGTTGCGAGCATGACGCGCGGTGTCGTGCGCTTGTGGGACCGAGATGAAGGCTGGGGAGTCGTAGAATCGTCCGACCACCCCGACGGATGTTGGGTCCACTTCAGCGTCCTGCGCGGACTGGCCGGCTATCACGAACTGACGCCGGAGAGCGCTGTTGAGTATGAGGCGGAGCAGGTAGATCAGGATGGCTACCGGTGGCGTGCGGTCTGGGCCCAACCGGCCTAACGTGCCGCAACCATCTGGTGCTCACGGATTGCTCGGCTGAACCAGGGTTACCAATGCGTTCGCAGCGTGTGTTGCACGACGAGCGCAACGACGATCTGGCCGGCCAGCCCCCAGCGTCGCCACCGTTCGGGCAACAACGCACACGAGATCAGCAACCACGGCACGAACGGCAGCCAAATGCGCTCGACCTCGGCGCGGCTCATTTGGGAGAGGTTGGCCACGACCACCATGGCAATCGCCGCGCCGGCCAGCCGTTGGATCACTCGACGACCGTGCTCAAGATGGTCATGGGGGTGCGAGCGGTCACGCTGGTCACCGAGTGTTCTCCGCAATCGCCGGGACCTGGCCACGGCGTGCGCCACTCCGGCGTACGCCATCGGCCCAGCGGAGAAAGCGAGCGCGGAGAGGTTGGCCCACATCCAATACTCCGGCGGCCGTCGGTGCGCGATCCCTTGCCAATAGCGCACTCCGAGCACCGGAAAGGCTTCCCAAAGATAGAAGCCGAACGCCGCGAAAGCCAGCACCACGGCGACTGCCGCCCCGATGGCCGGCAGCAACGGTCGCCAGGAGCCGCCGATGATGAGGCTGGCCCCCGCCAGCAACCCCAAGAGCGGTAGGCCGGAGGACCTCATCACCACGTAGCCCCGCGGGAGACCGG
>JBOFLH010000362.1:0-5771 GCA_051657765.1 Nocardioides sp.
CACTCGGCGACCTGGGAGATCTACGCGGCCGACCTGAAGAAGCTGCTGACCGGATCACCGCTGAGCGGCAACCCGAACGACTGGTCCCGCGAGGTCGGCGACCCGCGATACATCCTTGACCTCCTTGGCCGCGTTGTCACGGTCAGCCCTGGCGACGATGCAAATCGTCGACTCCATGCCAGTCCTGACCATCCGCGAAAGCCGGACTGAGGCACGGCTGATGGGCGAACCAGAAGTAAACCGCCTGGCTAGAGTTCGGCTCACGCCGTCTCAGCCAATCAGCGTGACCACACGGGGGCGCAGGGTTCGCCAGCCCTCGATCTAACGTCGCGAGCCTGCCATCGGACGCTACCGCGTGCTTTACCAGGTCGCCGACGCCGAGGTCACCATCGAAGCGCTCCACCTCAGCCGCCGCGAAGCGGGCGCTAAGGCAGACCCTCAGCCAGTCCGGGGGCACCCCAGACCGCCATCCAGCGCTGAAGGTCGCGCTCCATCGGCAACTCGGCCGCCAGGTAATCGCGCACCTGCAACTCAAGCAAGTTGTCGCGTCGCTCCTGGTTGCCCGGCACCGGCACGAAAGGATAGAACGTGCCCTGCTTGTAGAGATAGACCAGACCCACCGCGGTGCCTGCCGGGTCGCGAAACGTCACCAGCGAACACAGCAGCCCGGCATCGAACCCCTGCATCTCCAGCGCGGTGTTCACCGCGTGCAGATCGGTGCACAGTGCACCCATATCCGGGGCACCCATATCCGGGGCACCCATATCCGGGGCACCCATATCCGGGGCACCCATATCCGGGTCCCCGTTCTCCCTGGGATCCTGCTGGACAACGAGCCAGGTAAAGCCAAACCGATCCCGCGACACCGAGACATCGGGCGCCTGCGGATCGGCGTTGATCAAGTCAAGAACATCGGCTTGGGTCTGCGCGAACGCGGCACCGGTAGCTGCCCTGAAGCACACCGAACCGACACCGGTCGGCTTTATCCCGGCCGCGGTCTCCAACGTGATCGCGGCGCTGGGCACTAGGAACAGCGCGTCCAGATTGGACTTCTTGACCCGCATCCGCCCCGTCATCGCCCCCCACAGGCCCATGGCGCTACTCGACCGGCCGGCCGAGCTCGGCCTGGATCCGAGCCAGCTGCTCCAGGCGTTGCTCCAGCGACGGATGAGTCGAGGTGATCGTCTTCCAGGAGATCCCGCTCACCGCTGGCGCGATGAAGAAGGCATTCATCGACGAGGCCGAGCGCAGATCTCGCCGCGGTATCGCCGAAATCTCGCCGGAGATCTTCTGCAATGCCGAGGCCAGCGCAGCCGGCTTCATGGTGAGATAGGCACCAGAACGATCCGCACACAGCTCGCGATCTCGCGACAACATCCTGGTCAACAAGAAACTGATCGCATAGACAACCAGGCTCACCACCAGCGCGATCAGATACGCCGGCACGGCATTGTTGTTGTTGCGGCTTCGCCCGAGACCATACGAACCGAATTGCGCACTCCGCGTGAGCATCCCGGCCACGATTCCCGCCGAGGACGCCACCGTCATCACCAGCACGTCGCGATGCGCCACATGAGACAACTCGTGAGCCAGCACCGCCTCCAATTCTTCGGCATCGAGCGTGCGCATGATTCCGGTGGTGACGCAGACCACGGCCCGATTCGGCGAACGCCCGGTGGCGAACGCATTGGGCAGATCCAGGTCAGCCACGCCGACTCGCGGCTTCGGCATGTCCGCCAGGGCACACAAGCGATCGATCATGCCGTGTAGCTCCGGGGCCTCCTCGGGGCTGACCTCACGGGCGCGCATCGCGCGCATCGCCACCCGATCGGAGTTCCACCACTGATAGAAGGCGATGCCGATGCCGACCAACCCGATGATGGGCACGAGGCCGCCATAGCCGGCGCCGTCGGCGACGAACATCAACGTGACGATGAACCCGACGAACAAGGCGCCGAGCAGGAACATCACCAAGGTCATCCGTGCGGTCAAGCCGGAATCGCGGAGATAGCGAGAGTGGGCCACAGTCCTGATGCCTCGGCGCTCAGCTCAGCCGGGAATCAAGCCGTCGGCGGCCAACAACCCGCGAACGTCGTCGATCGTCGCGTCCGACGGCGGCAGGATCACATCGGACGGATCCAGCGAATCGGCGGCGCGCGGAACGCCAACGGTTCGGACGCCGTCTAGCAGGGCCGCCAAAGCACCACCGAAGGCCGTCGCATCATCTGCTGAGACCGCCGCTTCCAGTGCTGAGTCCAGGTCGTTTAGCCGGGCCAACGCGTCATCGGAGACGTCGTACTGGCCCTCGGACAAAATGCGGACAATCACGGTTTGTCCTGGCCCGCGTCGGAGTCGGCCCGAACAGCTTCAGGCTCGGCCACCAGGATATCGCCGCCATCCGCGGCGGCCTCAATGGCCTGCGGGGCGTCGGCCGCCTGTGCGCCGCCCTTGAGTCGGGCCATCTCGGCCTCGACGTCGGACTGCGAGCCCAACGCGTCCAGCTCACGAGCGATGTCGTCGTTGCCGCCGACCTGGGACACGTCGTCGAGCGCCCCCGAAGCAATCAACTCATCGATAGCGCCGGCTCGCGCCTGCATCTGCGCTGTCTTGTCTTCGGCGCGCTGAATAGCCAGCCCGACATCGCCCATCTCCTCGCCGACGCCCGACAGGGCTTCGTTGATGCGGGTCTGTGCCTCAGCCGCGGTATAGGACGCCTTGATCGTCTCCTTACGGGTGCGAAAGGCCTCCACCTTGGCCTGCAGCCGATGCTGGGCAAGCGTCAGTTTCTCCTCTTCACCCTGCAGCTGAGCCTGCTGCACTTTAAGTTGCTCGATCTGCGTGCTCAGACCGGACTTGCGAGTCAGTGCCTCCCGAGCCAGGTCGTCGCGCCCCATCCCGATGGCTTTCTCGGCCTGAGACTGAAGCTTCGTGCCCTGCTGCTCGAGTTGGGTGACCTGCAACTCGACCCGCTTGCGACTGGTAGCCACGTCGGCCACACCCCGACGGACCTTCGACAACAGATCGAGCTGTCGCTGATAGCTGTAGTCCAGGGTTTCGCGAGGATCCTCGGCGCGATCGAGTGCCTTATTAGCCTTGGAGCGGAAGATCATGGTGATGCGTTGCCACAAACTCATGGGGAAGCTGGCCCTCCTCGTGCTGATCCTCTCGTGGTGCTTCCGGGTGAAGCGTCCTACGGAGACTCTCGGTCCACCCTAAAGCCAAACGCAAAACCAGGCGAGCACCACGCCCGGTAAGCTCGCTATGGTTGGTCGCTGGCCAATTGCGACCACGCGTTACCCCAATCCACCCACCAGTCGTTGAAGAGGATCCGTTGTTCCGACGATCGAAGGCCGAACCCGAGCAGGTCCGCACCGAGCCGATCAAGGCGGGTGGCAAGGGCAGGCCGACACCCACCCGTCGCGAGGCTGAGGAAGCAGCGAGGGCTCGAGCCAAGGGCGCGCCAACCAAGGGATCTCGAGGGCCCCGGAAGAAGCTCACTGGCGCTCAGGTGCGAGAGGGCATGCGAACCGGGGACGACCGACTGTTGCTGGCCCGCGACCAAGGACCAGTGCGGAGATTCATCCGTGACTACGTGGACACCCGGTTCAGTCTTACCGAGCTGATGCTCCCGATCCTGACCGTGACCCTGGCGCTTGCCTATAGTGGCAATCCGACGTTGATGCGCGCCGCGAACGGGATCATGTTCGGCACCTTGCTCGTGGTCGTCTACGACGTGGTGATGCTACGCCGACGGATCCGTCGCGAACTCGGAACCCGCTTCCCGAGTGAGCCACTCAAGGGCCAGGCGCACTATGCAATAGTGCGCCTGCTCCAGATGAGGTTCCTGCGGCGGCCGAAGCCGCAAGTCAAGATCGGCCAGACCCTACCCGAGACCTACCGTTAGCGCCACGACGGCCCGCAGGCGCGGGCCTTTCCGACTATGCTGATCGGCCTTCTCGCCGGTATAGCCTCTGCGGTCTTGTTCGGTGCGGCGGCCGTGGCGCAGGCGACTGCCGTGCGCAGCCTGGACAGTCAGGGCGACCGATTCGCCGGATTCATCGCCGCCCTTTGGCGAAACCCCGCGCTGCTCGGCGTGGTTGCCGCGTATCTGGCTGGCTTCGTGCTGCACGCCGTCGCCATAGCCCTTACCCCTCTCTACCTCGCGCAGGCCACGGTGTCGTTGTCATTGCCAGTCACCGCGTGGCTCGCGGCACGGCGTTTGGCGGAGCCGCTAGGGCTGCGAGGGTGGGGATGGGTCGGCGCGATCGCGGTCGGACTCGTATTGCTGGCGGCTTCGACCGGCACGGCCGGTCAGGCGCGGGGATCTGGGTGGTTCTCGGTCGCGGTGTGGGCCGGAGCCGTGTTGATCCTGGTGTTCGCGTGGCGCTGCCACAATGGCGCGCCGCTCGTGGTGGCGACCGTGGCCGGTCTGGGCTACGCCGGATCCGCGCTGGCGGTGCGTGGCGTGTCCGGGCTCGAACCGGCCAGCACGGCCAGCGCGCTGGCCGTACCTACCTATGGCGTGGTCGCCTTCTGGCTGTACTCCCTCGCGCTCGATCGCAGCACCGCAGCAGGCGCGTCCGGCTCGGTCATCGTCTACCAGACCTTGCTACCGAGCGTGGTGGGCGTGGTGTGGCTGGGGGACACCGTGCGCAGTGGCGCCGAAGCCGGGATCATAGGTGGACTCGCTTTGGCCGTGACGGGTGCGGTAGCCCTCGCCGGTGGATCAACCTCCACTCACCGCTCGCGCGGTTAGCTGGGAGGATGTCGGTCATGGCTGATGTTTCCGTACGAATTGCCTGGCCCGACGATGCCGCGAGCCTAGCCAGAGTTCAAACCAGCTGCTGGGCCGCGCAGTACCATGATCTGCTCGGCGACGGTGCGCACCTGGATCCGGCGGCGACCGCGGCGACCTGGCATGCGGCGTTGTGCAAGACGACCGACGCGCGCAATCGAGCACTCGTGGCCCTTGACGGCAACCACGTCGTCGGCTTCGTGGTGACCATTCCGGCCGCCGACCCGGATTGTGATCCGGGTGCGGTCGGCGAGGTCGTCGAGCTCCTGGTGGAACCGGCGGAGCGTTCGACCGGACACGGGTCGCGGCTGCTTCACGCCGCGGTCGACACGCTGGTGGCGGATCGGTTCTCTCGCGCGGTCACCTGGGTGCTCACCACCGACGACACCAGGCGGCGATTCTTCACCGACGCCGGCTGGGCGTCGGACGGCGCCAGCCGCGAGCTCGATCTCGACGGGACCGGTGCCGTCACGGTCCGTCAAATCCGGCTGCACACTGCGATCGGATGAGTGAGTCCGGGCCGGCCGCGCACCTGCCGGATGCCACCGATGAACTCTCAGTCCTCGAACGTCGGGCGATTGTCAGAGACGGTCTGGGCGTCGGCGTGGCTACCGGAGCGTACGGGGTGTCCTTCGGCGCGATCTCGGTGGCTACCGGCCTCGACGTGTGGCAGACCTGCGCGCTGTCGTTGGCTATGTTTACCGGCGGCTCGCAGTTCGCCTTTCTGGGCGTTGTCGCGGCCGGCGGGACGCCGATGTCGGGAGCATTGACCGCAACCCTGCTCGGTTCGCGCAATGCACTCTACGGTTTGAAGCTCGCGCCTACGCTCGGCTGGGTCGGGATCCGTCGTTTCCTGGCGGCGCACTTGGTGATAGATGAGTCCACGGCGATGGCGGTGTTGCGGCGCAACCGCGCGGCCGCTCGATGGGGCTTCTTGACAACTGGGCTAGCCGTGTTCATTCTCTGGAACTTGGCT
>JBOFLH010000363.1:0-15506 GCA_051657765.1 Nocardioides sp.
CGTCGAGCAGCCGGCGCAGTCCGGTCTCCCAGGTCGCCTTCAGGGCGGCCCGTCGGTTCGGATCGGAGTAGTAGTTCACGAAGCCGCGGGTGAGGCCGGGTAGCCGGCCGACCGCGGTCTGATCGGTCTCGGTGCCGATGCCACCCAAGACCAGAGCCACCAGGTCGGTGGTGCGCATCTCAGCGTCGCGGGTCATGTCCCACGCCGCGCTCCACAGCAATGCTCGGGCCAGCGAATCGTCGACCTTGTCGATGTGTTGCACCGCGGTGACCAGCGAGCGCGCGTCCAGCCGGATCTTGGCGTAGGTCAGATCACCGTCGTTGAGTAACACCAGGTCCGGTTGTGCCTGCCCGATCAGCTCACCGATCTCGGTTCGTGCGCCGGTGATGTCGGTTTCGATCGTGGTCCGGCGCACCAGCCGGTTCTCGCGCACGTCGTACAGTCCGATGCCCAGCCGGTGCCGGCGGAGCGTCGGGAATTCCGGTGCGGCGCTCTGCTGTACCGCGAACGAGGTGAAGTTGCCCTGGGCGTCCACCGTGAATTCGGGGGCGATCGTGTTGACCCCGGACGTCTTGAGCCATTCCTCGGCCCACGGGTCGAGCTCGCGCCCGGATGCTTTCTCCAGCGCGGCCAACAGGTCGCTGAACTCGGAATTGCCGAACGCGTGGGTGGCGAAGTAGGCACGCAGTCCGGCCACGAAGGGCTCGAGCCCGACCCACGCGACCAGCTGCTTGAGCGTGGAGGCGCCTTTGGCGTAGGTGATGCCGTCGAAGTTCACCTCGACGGCCTGCAGGTCGTGATTGTCCGCGGCGATCGGATGGGTCGAGGGCAACTGGTCTTGCCGATAGGCCCACAACTTGCGGGCGTTGGTGAACCCGGTCCATGCCTCGGTGTATTGCGTAGCCTCCACCAGCGCATGATGCGACGCCCACTCGGCGAACGACTCGTTGAGCCACAGGTCATCCCACCACTTCATGGTCACCAGGTCGCCGAACCACATGTGCGCCATCTCGTGCAGGATGGTGTTGGCTCGTTGCTCGTAAAATGAACGCACCTGGCGGCTGCGTGGCAGGTATTCGTCGCGGAAGGTGACGCAGCCCGCGTTCTCCATCGCGCCCATGTTGTACTCCGGGACGTAGGCCTGGTCGTACTTCCCGAACGGATAGGGATAGGCGAAGGTTTTCTCGAAGAACTCGAAACCCTGTTTGGTGACGGTGAGCAGCTCCTCGACGTCGAGTTGGGCCTTGATGGATTGCCGGCAGAAGTGCCCGAGGCGGATGGTGCCGTGCGCGCCGACGTACTCGTCGTAGATCGCGTGGTATTCACCGGCCACGAACGCGGTGATGTACGTCGACATCCGCTGCGTGGTGGGGAACAGCCAGGTCTTGACGCCATTGTCTGTCGCGGCCGGAGCAGGCGCGGCCGTGTTGGAGATCACCAGCCAGTTCTCCGGCGCGGTGACCGTGAAGGTGAACACCGCCTTGAGATCCGGTTGTTCGAAGGTGGTGTAGACGCGGCGGGCATCCGGAACCTCGAACTGGCTGTAGAGGTAGACACGCCCGTCCGCCGGGTCGACGAACCGGTGCAGCCCTTCGCCGGTATTGCTGTAGGGCAACTCGCAGCGCACCCGCAGTTCATTCTCGGCGGCCAGCCCGTCGAGCCGGATGCGGTTGTCCTGATAGACCTCGAACGGGTCGAGCACGACACCGTTCAAGGTGATCTCGTGCACCGTGGCGCCGTGTAGATCGGCAAACGTGCTCGCCCCGGGCTCGGTGCAGGAGAAGCGCAGCACCGTGGTGCTGTCGAAGACCTTGTCGGAGACGCTGAGGTCCAAGGACACATCGTAAGAGGCGACGTCGAGCAGCGCGCGCCGGGCGGCGGCCTCGTCACGAGTCAGGTTGGTTCCAGGCATGCCGGGCATCATGCCATCGATGTCTGGGCCGACCTAGGTCTAGGCCGGACTATGCGAGAGGATCTCCGAGTGAGGAGCCGATCTGGAGACGTGGTGCCGCTGAGATCGGCAACCAGGGCCTGGTTCTTGATCTCGCTGCAGACCTTCGGCGGTCCGGCAGGGCAGATCGCGGTGATGCAGCGGACGTTGGTCGACGAGCGCCGGTGGATCGGCGAGCGGAGATTCCTGCACGCGCTGTCGTACTGCATGCTGCTGCCGGGTCCGGAGGCTCAACAGCTGGCGATCTATGTCGGCTGGCTGCTCAACGGCACCCTTGGCGGGCTGATCGCCGGGGTGCTGTTTGTGTTGCCCGGTGTCGTGGCGCTGCTGGGCTTGTCGTGGCTCTATGTCGCGCACGGCGACACCGCTCTTGTCGGTGGACTGTTTCTCGGCCTGGCCCCGGCGGTGTTGGCGATCGTGATGCAGGCCGTGTTGCGGGTCGGCAAGCGGGCGCTGGGCCGCCGGTCCCTGGTCTGGCTGGCGGCCGGGTCGTTCGTCGCGCTGGCGCTCTTCGGGGTTCCGTTCCCGGTGGTCCTGCTCGCGGCAGCGCTGCTCGGCTGGCTGCTCGGCCGGGCCGACCCGACGTTCGGGGCCGGGTCGGAGCATGCCGCCGAGCGCGACGGGCCGGAGCCGTTGATCGCTGATCACGCGCTGCATCGGGCCACGCCGTCGGCTCTGCGTCGGCGGGACAACGCGCCTCGCAGCTCGATCCGCGCTTCGCTGGCGAACCTCGCGCGTCGGCGGGACAAGGCGCCTCGCAGCTCGATCCGCGCTTCGCTGGCGAACCTCGCGCGTCGGAGGGGCCTGGCCCTCCTGGGGTTCGGAGTGGTGCTCTGGCTCGCTCCGGTCGCTCTGGCGGCCGTGATGCTGGGCGGCGAAAGCGTGTTGGTCGACCAGGGCAGGTTCTTCGCGGGGACCGCGCTGGTCACCTTCGGCGGCGCCTATGCGGTATTGGCCTATGTCGCCCAACGCGCTGTGGAGACCTATGGCTGGCTCACCGGCGGCGAGATGGTCAAGGGACTAGCCATGGCCGAGACCACGCCGGGACCGCTGATCATGGTCGTGCAGTTCGTGGCGTTCCTGGGGGCGTATCGCAATCCTGGCACCCTGGATCCGTGGGTGGCCGCGGTGTTGGCGTCCTTGTTGACCACCTGGGTGACCTTTGTGCCGTGTTTCCTGTTCATCTTCCTGGGCGCGCCGTATGTCGAGCGGTTGCGCGGCAATCACACGCTGTCCGCGGCGCTGAGAGGCATCACCGCCGCGGTGGTCGGCGTGATCGCCAATCTGGCGGTCTACTTCGCCGCGCATACCCTATTTGCCCGGACCCGGGAGTGGGGCTGGGGGCCGTTCGACGCCACCGTGCCGGTGTGGTCGTCCTACGACCTGACGGCCTGGGGGATTGCCACGTTGGCCGCCGGGTTGTTGTTCTGGCGGGGCTGGTCGGTGTTGGTCACGCTGGGCTGGTGCGCGGCGGTCGGCATGGCGGTGTCGTTGCTCGGCTAACCCGCGATCGGGCCGGTGCTCGCACGGGGGAACAACATGGCGGGAACAACATGGCGGGAACAACCGAGACAAACCCGCCGTTGAGGCATGTCATGACCTCCCCTGCGTCTGCCGAGACGACCACCGATCGCACCACCGCCGACTTCTGGTTCGACCCGCTCTGCCCCTGGGCGTGGATCACCTCGCGCTGGATCCTGGAGGTGGAGCAGGTGCGTCCGATCTCGGTGACCTGGCACGTGATGAGCTTGGCCTACCTCAACAAGGACCGCGAACTGCCGGAGGAATATCGCAAGATCCTCGAACCGGCCTGGGGTCCGGTGCGGGTGTGCATCGCCGCCGAGCAGCAACACGGAAAAGACATGCTGTTAGGCCTCTACACGGCCATGGGCAATCGCATCCATCATGAGAAGACCGGGATTACCCGGGAGATGATCGTCGCCGCGCTCGACGAGGTGGGGCTGCCGGCCGAGCTGGTCGAAGCGATGGACGACCCGTCGTACGACGACGCGGTCGCGGAGTCGCATCACCGGGGCATGGACCAGGTCGGCAACGATGTCGGCACACCGACCATCGCCATCGAGGGCACCGCGTTTTTCGGCCCGGTGTTGTCCAAGATCCCGCGCGGCGCGGAAGCCGGCGAAGTCTGGGACGGTGCGGTGGCCATCGCGAAGTACCCGCACTTCTTCGAGCTGAAGCGTTCGCGCACCGAGGACCCCGACTTCAGCTGAGGCCGTGGCCGGCCGTCCCTTCTCCCGATGGTGGCGCACCAGGGGTACGGATGCGCCTTGGTGGTGCCGAATCAGCGAATCCGCAACCGAACCGACACACCTGCGCGGCATTCTTCGCCACCTGGTTACCCGGTCGGCCCTTGAGCGGGCGGAAAAGAGTTTCCCACGCCGAGGTATCTGGCCTTCGAGTACCGGCTCCTAGTCGATGTGTGGAGGACTGCGTGGGCTGGGTGTCGGACATCCGGAGCCGCGATCCGCACACAGGGCACTGGCGTCCGGGGGGGCGTGATCGCCGAGACTGTGGGGGCAGACCATGACCTGGGACGAGCAGATGAGTCGGCACACACTGGTCGATTCGTTGGCGCGGATGTGGGAGCGGATCGATCCGGTCCCGGCCGGACTGGTCGAGCGAGCCTTGGTGTCGCTCGCGGTCGACGAGCTGGACCTGGAGTACGAGCTGTTGAGCCTGACCGAGCGCGGCGCGGGGCTGACCGGCGCCCGGGGCGGCACGTTGACGTTCACCTTCGATTCCGCGGAGGTGTCGCTGGTGCTGCGGGTCAGCAGCACCGGCCCGGACACCTGCCGGGTCGACGGCTGGATCACCCCGGCCCGGCCGATGACGGTGACCGCCGCGCAAGCCGGGGTGAGTGTCGAGGCCACTATTGTCGACGGGGGCCGGTTCGAGTTTCCCGAGCTTCGCTCCGGCGCCACCCGCTTCCTGGTCCACCCGGACACTGTTGGCATCACTCTTGTCACGCCCGCTGTCGATCTGTAGGTCTACCAACTGAGGAGCTTGCATGCTTGATGATCCGAAGTCACAACACCCTTATGGACCAGAATTCTGGGATCGAGAACCTGCTCTGCCCGACCCCCGTGAGCTAGCCCGCATCGGTGCTCGCATCCTGGACCCGCTAGCGGCGGTCAAGGTCCCCGACATTGACCCGCGTCCGACTGCCTATGTCGCGGACACGCTCTTGGTTCCGACCAAACCAACATACGAGCAGCTTGTCGGCAGCCTGGCGGCCGCAGCCGAGCAGTTGGGTTGGGCTGTTGCCGTAGATCAGGAATTCTCGTCGTCAGAATCTCTGTCAGGTGGTCGAGACTGGCTCGGCGTCAGCCGAATTCGCATATCGATTCCCCAGGGAGCCACCGACGCGCCCGATGCATGGAAGCTGCTCCAGACCGCGCGAGCCGCCAGTGGAATCCCTGCGTTGAAAGGTGTCTCGCTGGAGCACGTACTGTACGCCGCAAACATCGGTAGCAGTCCGTACCATTCGTCGAATCCGTATCATTCGTCGAATCCGTATCAGTCAAGCAATCCATCGGCAGAGTACGGGGCCCGAGGAACTGGCGGTCGACAGCCCATGACATACGCCGGACCGCCACCAGTGCGTTCCTCCGACGTAGTTTGGGCCAACGGGCGACGACCCGTTGTGGGCGTTCTTGACACCGGATGTGGGTCGCACCCCTGGCTCAACGGAGTCGTGAGAGATGACGTCACCTTGGACGGCACAGTGATCGGATACGGCAATGCGCTGGTCCCTCCCCACCCGGAACGCGGCGGAGACTTCGTGGGTCCGCTCGACGGTGTTCTGGACACGCTATCTGCACACGGAACCTTCATCTGCGGCCTTGTGCACCAGAGTTGCCCTGATGCTGACATTCTTGCCTGGCGAGTGGTCCCTTCTGAGGGACTGATCGTGGAGGGTGACTGGCTTAAGGCGCTCGCTGAGATCGCGGAGCTCGCCCGACGCCATGCGATGGGTGAGGGTGGCCATCCCCTCGATGTTCTGAATCTGTCTATGGGTTACTACCACGAAACGCCCGATGACGAATTGCTATTCGATCCGTTAGTGGTTCCGATACTCAAGACGCTTGCCACCTCGGGAACGGCAGTGGTGTGCTCCGCCGGCAACGATGCAACCGCGCGCCCGCTCTTCCCCGCGGCCTTCGCTCCGTGGACTGACGGCAAGGGCCCTTCGCAGGGTTCGGCCGATCTCTCCGTGGTTTCCGTTGGTGCGCTGAATCCCAATCTCACGACGGTCGCGCTCTTCAGCAATACCGGCCCATGGGTGAATACGTACGCTGCCGGTGCTGCCGTCATGAGCACCATGCCACCCCTCCAGGGAGGGCTTCAGCCTAGTGCGCGTACAACTGCATTCGGCCTGATTCGCGAGTCGATCGATCCTGACCAGTTCAGCCACGGTGGGCAGGCCGAAGGCGGCTATGCGTTGTGGTCTGGGACTTCGTTTGCGGCCCCAACCGTTGCCGGGCGAATTGCGGCAGCCTTGGGCGTCGAGATCAACGATGGCGATGCGAAAGTCACAGCACAACGGATGAGGGCGGCCATAGCCAAAGTGCTCACCGCCTCGTCATGATGTGGAGGTGCTAGACGCTCTGGAGCTTCATGCCCGTGGCCTCAAGGCAAGTAACGCCGGACGATACGCCCAGGCGCGAGGTTTGTTTGATCGCGCGATGGTCCTCAGTAGCGAAGGTGAGGTGCGGGCGCGTTGCATGCTGTCCGCGGCACATGTCGCTGCAGAGCTCGGGAGTCATCACGAGGGCGTGACACTTTGTCAGAACGCGCTATCTCAGGCGTTGCCAGATAGCCTGCTCGCCGGCTTGGCGCATTCACAGCTCGGGCTTCTGCACGTGAGGACAGGCAACGAAACTGAAGCACTGCATTCCTTTGACCTGGCTGAGCCACTCTTGGCCGGTGAGTCGACGGCTTTGGCACGTCTCCACCTCAACCGGGGCAACATTCACCTGCAACACCATCGGCCAAGACAGGCCGCTCATGAATTTCGCTTGTCAATCTGTGCCGCCGAGGATCCCATCGAGATTGCGAAAGCGGAACACAACCTCGGCTATGCGGAGTTCTTGAGTGGGAATCTACTGGCAGCCATTCTCTTGATGGAGCGATCCGCTGTGGTTCTTGCGTCGTTGTCTCCGGTGGCGCGTGCGGTGGGTGCCGCTGACCGTGCCGAGGTGCTTTCGGCGTGTGGGCTGGTGGGCCAGGCAGTCGACGCGCTCGACAGAGCGGCCCACGCATTCTCCCTCCGAAGGATCCGACAATCGCAGGCCGAAGCAGAGCTTGCTAAAGCTCGCATCTTGCTTGCGTTCGACCCCAAGAGTGCGGCCAGCCTGGCACGCCGAGCCGCCCGACGGTTCCGGAGCCGGGGAAGCGAGGATTGGGCGCTCCGCGCCGAGGTGGTGGCTCTCGGTGGCGAAGTCAGCCTCCGCCCACGGAATGCGACCCGGACGGCCACCGAGCTGCATCCGCGGCTTCGCAAACATAAATTGCGCGTCGACGCCCAAACCACCGCGCTCTACGCTGCGTCGGCGGCGTTGGCGGTCGGTGAGTTGTCCGACACCGGTCGGTGGATCGCCAAGGCGCGGGTGCGCGCCGAGGATCCCATGGAGACCCGGCTGCTGGACCGGCAAGTCCGCGCCCGGCTGGCCGGCGCGCGAGGGCGGCGCGCGGGGGCGTTCGTCCAGGCCCGCGCCGGCTTGGACGATCTACACGAGTGGCTGTCCGCCTTCGGCAGCCTCGACCTGCAGAGTGCGCTGGTTGGTCGCGGACGGGCCCTCGCGGCGTACGGTCTGGAACTGGCCACTGCCGACGGGCGACCGGAGGTCATCTTCGAGTGGTTCGAGCGGGCTCGGGTCTTGGTCTCCCGAGTCACCCCGGTGCGGGCCCCTCGGAGCGCGGACGCCGAGGCCGACCTCGCCGAGTTGCGCCGGTTGCAGGGCATCGGCGCCGACACCACCGAGCTGCGGGACCGGATTCGGCAGCGGGCGTGGTATGCCCCGTCGATCGGCCGCTCGGCGAAACCAGCGCCGCTCGCCGATGTGCAAGCCGCGCTGGACACCGACACGCTGATCTCACTGGTGCGCAGCGAGAATCGACTGACGGCGGTGGTGGTCACCGCCGCCAACGTGCACGTCGTGCCGCTCGGCGCCGCCGAACCCGTCCTGAGCCTGCTGGCGACCCTGCGCGCCGACCTCGACATGGCCGCCGCCGACCTGCCGGACCCGATGGCTCGGGCGGTCCGCGAATCGCTGGTCCAGCGACTAGCCGACCTGTCGTCGGCCCTGTTCGCGCCAATGTTCGGGGTGCCGGGTGACGGTCGGTTGGTGATGGTGCCAGCTGGTGCGCTGGCCGGCGTGCCCTGGTCGCTGCTGCCGGCGTTGCGGGGTCGCCCCATCGCGATTGCCCGGTCGGCCACGCACTGGCTAGCCGGCGTGCACCAGGCCTCGCGCCTGGCCCGAGTGGGTTTCGTGACCGGCCCGGGGGTGCCGCGCGCCGCCGCCGAGGTGCGGCACGCTGCCGAGCAGTGGGACGCCACCACTGTCACCACGGCTCTCGACGGCGCCGCCGACGAGGTCAGCAAGGTCGCCGGCGCGGTGGATGTGTTGCATGTCGCCGCGCATGGCCGGCACTCGGCAGACAACCCATTGTTCTCCGGCATCGAACTCACCGGGGGGCCGTGGTTCGGTTACGACATCGACCAGTTGCTGCGAGTGCCGTCGGTGGTTTTGCTTTCCTCGTGTGAATTGGGCCGGTCGACCGTGCGCGGTGCCGAGGAGCTGGTCGGGATGACCACCGCCTGGTTGCATGCCGGTACTCGCTGTGTCATCGCGGCGCCGGTGGCGGTCAACGACCGGGTGGCGGCGGAGTTGCTGCCCTCGGTGCATCGCGGCCTGGCGTCCGGAGCGCCGCCGGCAGAGGCGCTGGCGGTCGCGATGACCGAAGTCGATGGTCTTGCCGCGTTCGCCTGTTATGGCTCGGGGTGGTAGGAGCTGTGGATAGGACTCGCCGGCACTAGTGGTCTGGTCCACCATGCGCCAACGTTAACTCGGTGGGAGTCGTCCGGGGCATGGTGCTGTTCGGCGGAGCCGGATGGTCGCCGTTGCCGGTATGTGGCTGCTGGGGCGAAGGTTCTCGTTGCAAGCGGTGCGGATCCGTTGGTGGCCGCTGATCCTGCCCGCGGCCGGGGTGCAAGCCGGGTATGCGCGCGGGTAGCCCACCTGTCCGACGACACCGGCGGGCGCCTAGCGATGCCGATCTCACTGATCCTCATCGGGGCGGTCGGCTGGCGCAACTGGCGAGATCGTCCACGATGTTTCCGCACGCACGTGGAGCGTGAGCCTCCTCTATGCAGGAGCCGGCCGCGTCGCGAGCTGTGGCTCACGGTGTGGGGCGGGCAAGTACGGCCGCCCCAGCCCGGTGGGCTCGCTCGGGTCGTCGAGCAGGACGACTTAGTCCGCTAAACTTAGTCCATGGCTGCAGAATCCGTGTCGGACCACGGCCCGCAGACGACATACAACATTCACGAGGCCAAGACCCACCTGTCCGAGATTTTGGCTCGAGTCGAGCGAGGCGAGGGAATCACGATTGCCCGAGCCGGCAAGCCGGTGGCGCAACTGGTTCCCTACGAACGCAGCCGTCGTCAGTTCGGGTCGCTGGACCTCGGGATCGACATCCCCGACGCATTCTTTTTCGATCCAATGACCGAGGACGAGCTGAGCACGTGGGAGTAACCAAGCCGCGACCGAAGTACCTGCTCGACACACACGCGTTCATCTGGCTCTCGCTCGGGCTGAGACAGGTCCCGGAGTCTGTCGATGCCGTGCTTGCCGACCCAGACACCCGGGTGTTCGTGTCGACCATTTCCGCCTATGAGGTCGCGACCAAGGTCCGCCTCGGCAAGTGGGACCAGGCCGCCAAGGTCGTCATGCACTGGGAGCGCGCAGCGGTCGCGATCAGTGCCGAACAATTGTCACTCAACTTCGAACATGCTTCGCTTGCCGGCTCCTTGGACTGGGCGCACCGAGATCCGTTCGATCGAATGTTGGTCGCTCAAGCACAGATCAACGGGCTGACCTTGGTGACCGCCGACCGGGCGATGAACGACGCCCCCGGCGTTCGACTGCTCCAGTGGTAACCCAGGCACCTGCGATCAATAGGATCAGTCCATGAGCACAATCCTGTCCGCCGTCGCCTGGCCGTATGCGAACGGTCCGCGCCACATCGGCCACGTCGCCGGGTTCGGCGTGCCCTCCGACGTGTTCAGCCGCTACATGCGGATGGCCGGACACGACGTTCTCATGATCTCCGGCACCGACGAACACGGCACCCCGATCCTGGTCGCCGCCGACGCCGCCGGAGTCAGCGCCAACGAGCTGGCCGACACCTACAACCGGGTGATTGTCAACGACCTCGTCGACCTCGGTCTGTCCTACGACCTGTTCACCCGCACCACAACCGGCAACCACTATCTAGTCGCCCAAGAACTCTTCCGGGTCGTACACGGCAACGGCTACCTGGCGGAACAGACCACCAAGGGGGCGATCAGCCCGTCGACCGGACGCACCCTGCCGGACCGCTACATCGAAGGTACCTGCCCGATCTGCAAGTACCCCGAGGCGCGCGGCGACCAGTGCGACAACTGCGGCAACCAGCTCGATCCCACCGACCTGATCAACCCCACCAGCAAAATCAACGGGGAGACCCCGGACTTCGTCGAAACCCAACACTTCTTCCTCGACCTGCCCGCGCTCGCCGACGCACTCAAGGAATGGCTGGACGAGCGGGAGGCATCCGGCACCTGGCGGCCCAACGTGATCAAGTTCAGCCAGAACATCCTCGACGACATCAAGCCGCGGGCGATGACCCGAGACATCGACTGGGGCATTCCGGTCCCGCTGGACGGCTGGCAGGACAACCCGACCAAGCGGCTCTACGTCTGGTTCGACGCGGTAATCGGCTACCTGTCGGCCAGCATCGAATGGGCCCGACGTGCCGCTCTCGCCGACGGGGGCGATCCCGAGCGCTGGCGCGCATGGTGGAACCCCGTCGACAGCGAGGCCGAGAACGAGCTTGATGCTGGCCTCGAGAATGAGCCCCGGGCCGGACTTCACGATGGGGCCGAGGGCCGCGCCTTGGCGTACTACTTCATGGGCAAGGACAACATCACCTTCCACTCCCAGATCTGGCCGGCCGAGCTGCTGGCGTACGCCGGCAAGGGCGCACACGGCGGTGCCGCCGGACGCTACGGCGAACTCAACCTGCCCACCGAGGTGGTCTCCAGTGAGTTCCTCACCATGGGTGACCAGCAGTTCTCCTCCAGCCGAGGGCACGTGCTCTACGTCAAGGACGTGCTGGCGCGCTACGGCCCGGATCCGCTGCGCTACTTCATCTGCGCGGCCGGCCCGGAGACCTCCGACTCGGCGTTCACCTGGGCGGACTTCATCCAGCGCAACAACTCCGAATTGGTGGCCGGCTGGGGCAACCTGGTCAACCGGACCGCGACCATGATCGCCAACAACTTCGGCGAGATCCCGGCCGCCGGCGAGCGCCAACCGGTCGACAACGAGGTGCTTAGCGCCGTTCGAGCCGGCTTCGAGATCATCGGCGACCTGATCAGTCGGCACCGCCAGCGGGCCGCGATCGCCGAAGCCATGCGGTTGGTGGGGGAAGTCAACAAGTACCTGACCGTCACCGAGCCCTACAAGATGAAGGACCCGGCCCAACGCGCGCGGCTGGGCACCGTGCTGCACGTTGCCGCGCAATGCGTGCTCGATTGCAACCGGCTGTTGGCGCCGTTCTTGCCACACGCCGCGAACAAGGTGCATCAGGTGTTCGGCGGCCAGGGCGAGTTCATGCCGATGCCGGTGATCGCCGAGGTCGACGACCTCGACCCGGGCCACGGCGCCGGACTCGGCCGCTACCCGGTGATCACCGGCGACTATCGCACCACGCCACACTGGGCGTCGACGCCAGTAGTGGTGGGCAGTCCGGTGGCGAAGCCGACGCCGATCTTTACCAAATACGATCCGTCGGTCGTCGAGGATGAGCTGGCGCGCCTGGCTTAGCGGTCGTCGGCCCGCGACGATGCGTTCTCGGGGTGGTCGGCGACCACCCGGGACCACTGATCGGCCCACTGATCGGCCAAGGCGTCGAGATCCGCGCGAAAGTCGGCGATACGACAACCAGCGCCGTTGGCTTTCCAGCGGATTCCCTCCTCGGCCCACCGCGGCCGCACCTCGTCGCGCAGGTGGGCCGGAAAGTCACCGGAGGCGTTGGTCACCCGCCACCACGGCACCCCGCTGCCGTAGCGGCTCATGACGGCGCCCACCAGGCGCGGTCCGATACCGACTATCTCGCCGAGATCGCCGTAGGACGCGACTCGGCCACGCGGGATCAGCTCTGCGGCCAGCAATACCTGCTCCAGCTTTCGCTCGTCCACTGGACCATCTTGGCGCACCCTCTTGGCGGACCACCTTGAAGACCTTCGTCATCCGCCGCCCCGGTGCCGTCACCGTGAGCGGCTAGGTGGACCACCGTGGCGATACCTGAGCTGAGCGCACCGAGAGGTCTGAGAGACTGCACACATGCGCGTGCATCTGGGGTCGGACCATGCCGGCCTGGAGCTCAAGGATCATCTGCGGACCGTGTTGAGCGACCAGGGTCATGAAGTGATCGACCACGGCCCGTTCGCCTATGACGCCGATGACGACTATCCCGCGTTCTGCCTGCGGGCCGCTGAAGCCGTCGTTCGCGACCAAGCGACCGGCGCGGACAGCCGGGGCGTGGTGATCGGTGGCTCCGGCAATGGCGAGCAGATCGCCGCCAACAAGGTCCGCGGCGTCCGGTGCGCCCTGGTCTGGTCGGCGGAAACCGCCTCGCTGGCGCGCCGACACAACGATGCCAACGTGGCGTCGGTCGGTGGCCGGCTGCACACTCTGGAGGAGATGACTCGATTCGTCGAGGTATTCCTGGCTACCGCGTTTCCCGGCGAGGAGCGCCATGCCCGACGCATCCGGCAACTCGCCGGCTATGAGGCCGGTGAGGGCCTGCCGCCGCTACCCGAGTCGAGCCCAGGTGGAGTGGGCCCAGGTGGAGTGGGCCCAGCTGGATTGGGCCCGGGCGGGTCAATGCCGGCAGTGCCGGACCCCCATGCCTGAGGGGCATACACTTAAGCGACTGGGTCTCGAGCTCACCGAAGCGTTCGCGGGCCGTCCTACCCGAGTGGTCAGCCCACAGGGTCGTTTCGCCGCCGAAGCGGCGTTACTGGACGGCTTACCGATGGCCAGCGCCGAATCGGCCGGCAAACACTTGTTCGTGGAGTTCCCCGGCGAACAGTTCATCCACATTCACCTGGGCCTGATCGGCGGATTCGCCATTGGGTACGCCGAGCAGGCGCCCGCGGCGGTCGGACAGGTCCGGCTCCGGCTGCATAACGCCACGGCGTACGCCGACCTACGCGGGGCCACCCAATGTGACCTGATCGGGAGCGACCGCCGGGCCACCATCGTCGCCGGCTTGGGACCCGACCCACTGCGTGGGGACGCCGACCCCGAGGCCGCCTGGCGCAAGATCCGGCGCAGCCAGCGGCCCATAGGTGACTTGCTGATGGACCAAACAGTGCTAGCCGGCGTCGGGAACGTCTATCGAGCCGAGGTGTTGTTCCGACACCGCATCCATCCTCGGCGACCTGGCAACACCTTGCGCGCCAGCAAGTTTCAGGAGCTGTGGGCGGACTTGGTCGGGTTGATGGCCGACGGGGTGCGCACCGGCACGATCGACACCGTCGCCCCCGAGCACACCCCCGAAGCCATGGGCCGAGCCCCGCGAGTCGACGATCACGGCGGCGAGGTCTACGTCTACCGAAGGACCGGACTTCCGTGCTTCGTATGCGGCGCCACGGTGCGAACCGACCAACTAGTTGGCCGCAATACGTTCTGGTGTCCTCGATGTCAGCCCGTCTTCCGGTCGCGAGCCCGTAAGGTGGTCTCACACGGCACCTAGTGGTTGAGGTCAGGCACCCGCTAGGTCAAGCCGGACTCACCCAGGGTCCGGCCCGATCCGGTTGGGTTGGGTCGGAGCTGGCCGGGTGGGTGAGCCAAGCGGGGGCTAGGCAGTGGAAGGAGGGGAGATGCCACAAACGCCGACGCACGATCGTCTTGCGGCTAGCAAAGCGACGCCGTCACGCATGCGCGCCTACCTGCACGGGGTTCGCCGGGGGATGAGTCCCGAGGATCGGTCATTGGCCTGGCTGGTGTTGGGCACGTTGTTCGCAGCCGCCTGCGTCGTCGGTCTCAAGTCGGTGCCGATTTCGGCGTTCGTCTTGCCCCTGGTTGTCGCCAGTGTGCTGTTGGGTCCGAGCCGGTTGCCCTGGTTCACGATCTTCCTGCTCACCGTGGCCACCCTCACGGTGCCCTTCGACACCCTGACCAACCGCGTCATCACCCAGATTGTGTTGCTCTTCGTGCTCGGGCTGCTGGTGTTGATCGGCTCGTTCCGGCGTTCGCGGCTCGGCGTCGCCGGGGTCAAGGGGGAGCAGATGTTTGTCGACCTTCGCGATCGGATCTTGGCTCGCGCGGACATCCCGGCGCTCCCGGACAACTGGTATGCCCAGTCCGTGGTGCGCTCGGCCGGTGGCACCCCGTTCGCCGGCGACTTCGTGGTCGCTGTTCGCACTGGAGATCAACTCGGTGTGGCGGTCGTTGACGTCTCGGGCAAGGGAGAGGACGCGGCAACCCGAGCCCTGTTGTTGGCCGGCGCGTTCGGCGGCCTGCTCGGTGCCGTGCCGGCCGAACAGTTCTTGCGGGCCGCTAACGAGTACTTGCTTCGGCAGGACTGGGGTGAGGGTTTCGCCACCGCCATTCATCTCTCCGTGGACCTGGAGTCCGGCAGCTATCAGTTGCGCACGGCCGGTCATCCACCCGCCGCACGATTCGACGCCGGCGCCGGCAAGTGGGACCTGGACGAGACCCACGGGCCTCTGCTTGGTCTCGTCGAGGGGGCGGACTACGAAGCGAGCGTCGGCACTGTGCGTCCGGGTGATGCCATGTTGCTGTACACAGACGGCCTGGTCGAGGCCAAGGATCGCGACATCATGCTCGGTATCGACAAGATGATCGGTCATGCGGAGCGTTTGTTGCAGGCGGGTTTCGAGGATGGTGCGCAAACCCTGGTCGATGAGCTCGGCTCGCCGAACGACGACCGCGCCATTATCGTGATCCATCGGCGTTGACCTGGCCAATCGTGGTGTCGCGTGATGAGGCGGCATGGACGATCGGTGTGTACGCGATTGGGCTCGGTTGCCGCGGATATGCGACGATACAGTCCGCACTGGTGCGCGCGGATGTAGCTCAATGGTAGAGCCCCAGTCTTCCAAACTGGCTACGCGAGTTCGATTCTCGTCATCCGCTCCACGCCCGAGAGCCCAGGTCACCGGTCCCTTCCGCCGGGCCTGGGCTTTCCGCGTGTCCGGACCTGTCGCCCACGCCCGGCGACCCGAACAACGCGGTGGCTG
>JBOFLH010000364.1:0-7964 GCA_051657765.1 Nocardioides sp.
GCGGCGGTCGCGGCGGGCATGACAGCCGTGGCCGAGACTCTTGTTTGCGAGGACAACGTAGGAGAGTTGCCCGAACTGATGCGGCGCCTGACCGACATCGGTGTTGAACACGTCTCGTTCATGCCGTATGTGCCCTTCAGCGACAGCGATCCGCGCAGACCCGTGGCGCTGCGGCGGATCGGTGAGGTTATCGACGCATGCCAGGCCGAGGTCGCTAGCGGGCCGGGGATCAATGTGCCGTGCGCTCCACGGCATTGCCTGGAGACGACGCCCGTCGCGATCAAGGACCCAGTCCGGAAGGAGTTCGACGATCACTGTGCTGCCGGGATCCTCTGGGCGTCCGTCAGCTACGACGGGCGTTTCCGCCACTGCCCGCATTCCAGCGTCTACGCTGGTCACGCCAGCGAAGGACTGGCCCAGCTATGGGCCGAACGTGTCCAGCCAACGGTTCGCGCTGCACTGACGCCCACAGGTGCCTGCGGCAGTTGCAGCCAGCTCAGCGCATGTGGCGGGGGATGTCATCTCTCGAAGATCGTCAGCTACGGGACCGTAGGCGTTCCGAGCCCCACAGGCGGACGGCCTCTTCTGCCGATCCTTCCGATCACTGCCACTTCCGGAGGTGGGTCGTGACCGACCCGGGGGTCATCGACAGTCGCGCGCGCTTGCTGGCCGATCGCCTGGAACTGGTGGGCACAGACGTTCTCCATGACCGGGTGTCCGGTCGCAAACTCGTCCTGAACAAGACCTCGCTCGGATACTTCGCGATCATGCGCACACATGGAACCGGCCCCGAGGCCATCGCGGCCGCCGGGCAGCGCTTCAGTATCGACGCGGAGCGTGCCCGCGCCGATTTCACTGCGTTCCTGGACCTGATCGACCAGGGACCGCGCTGCGAGGGCAGTCTTCTACCGGGCCAGGATCACGCTGTTCTGGAGCCGACGGCCGCGTGCAATGGCCAATGCCCGCACTGCTACCACGGTACTCGGTCCGAGCGCTGGCCCGTCGATCAGATCAGCACCGTCCTGGCACAGGTAAAAGCCGGCGGAATCCGCTCAGTTTCGCTGACCGGCGGCGAAGTCCTCAGCGCGCACTTCGTCGATTCGTTCTTCGCGATTGTCGAGGAACTGAACGCACTAGATGTAGAGCTGGCCTCGGTGTCAACTAACGCGACCTTCCTGACTGAGGATATCCGCGATCGCATTCTCACGCAGGTCGGCACCAAGACCGTTTTCAGAATCAGTCTCGACGCATTGCGCTCAGACCTGCTCGACCGAATCCGGCCGGGCTACCGCAAACTCGCCGACCCCTACCGGCCAATCCGCGACCTGGCCGACGCGGGCTATCCATTGGTGTTCACGACCAACCTGTGGACCCAGCCGGTCGATGAAGTCGTAGAGATCGGAGAATACTTGCGCCAGTACCCGCGCGTCACCGCCTGGAACGTTCGCCTGGCTGTACCGGTTCACCACGGCTCCGGGGAGCGCACCCGAACCACCGCCCGTCGGCGGCAACTTTTCGGCTTGCGCCCGAATCCGCTGCTGCCGCTGCGACACTACGCGGCAATTCTGGATCGTCACGCCGGCGACCGATACCCGTTTCCGGTGAGGATGGGCAACTACCTGATGACCAGCCTGCTGGCCAAGCCGCGGGCACTGACCGCTCATCCCGCCGGGCACCCGTGCCGAGAAGACCAGCACCTTGTGACAGTCAAAGCAGACGGCCGGGTCACCCAGTGCCCGATCCTGACCGAACTCGACCCGACCCTGAGCGTCGGCGTTATCGGCGACCGGCTCGGTGAACTGACTCGCGACCTGCCCCTTGACGGCCTGCACACCGACACGATGGCCTGCGCGACCTGTGAGCTGCGGCCGATCTGCGGTGGAGGCTGCCGCCTATACCCGTTGGCCTACGAACGCGGCCTGACCGGCTGCGACGAACCGGCACGTGCCCTCCTGAGCTGGATTCTCGCCGACCCAACCGGCCTGCTCCGCGCACATTGGCCCGACTACCACCAGCGAATGCGCCAATTGGCCTCCGACGCTGACGTCAACGCTCTGACGGCCAACTATCTCCATGGCTGGGATGCTCAATGAGCGCTTCCGTGGCTGAGTTCGCCTTCCTCGGACGTATTCATACCCCGTACGCGACGGTCGCCGCCTGCCCCCGGCATCCCTGGACACAACCTATGCACGCGGTCATCGAGGTTCACGAGATGTTCGGCGCGATCATCGAAGGCATACCGTCGGGATCCCGCGCGCACGTGCTCTGGTGGGCCCACCGCGCAGACCGCGGGCTGCGTAGTCGGCGCCTCAGTGAAGGAACCGAACCTCTCGGTGTCTGCGTCGGGCGCGGAGTCGACCGCCCCAACCCGATCGGGCTGACCCTCGTGGAAGTCTTGGCCGTCCACGCACGGCGGCTCACCGTGCGTGGCATGGACTGCCTCGACGGCAGCCCCCTCATCGACATCAAACCCGCGCTGACACTCCCCGACCACACCCTGCAATAGACAGTAGAGAGCTGAGGTCACGATGGTCGTCGCACCCGTTCTTCCCGCAAACCAGGCGCGGGGCTCCATCTACACACGCGGCTACGCGATCGTGCCGGACGTCTTCTCTGCGGCCGAGTGCTCCCGCATTGCCGATATCGCCATGCACGTCGCCTCCCAACAGGTCGCACAGGCCCCCAGTGAGGCATTCACGGTTGACAGCGACGACCAGGGCCGCATCGCGCCACGCAAGATCGACTACCCGTTCCTGAAGAACGCCGACTTCCGCGCCTTCGTCCTTGATCCGCGTCTCCAGGAGGTTGTCACGCTGGCCCTCGGTCAACCTGGATACCTGATGCGTGACCAGCTGTTCTGCAAGCCACCCCAGTTCGGCACGGCCAAGCCTTACCACCAGGAAAATGCCAGCGTCGGGTACACGCCCGCCGACGACATGCTGATTACATGGATCGCCCTGGATGATGCCACTGAGTACAACGGCTGCCTGCGGGTCGTCGAGGGATCCCACACTCGGCTCTGGCCACACTCCCCGATGGTCGGCGCGACCTACAATCACGTTCCGCCCGCCGAGGCTATCGACCTCGACCGCGAGGTACTGCTCCCCGTCGATGCTGGCGGGGTCGTCCTCCTACACTCGCAGATACTGCACGCGTCACATCCAAACCCGACTCCGGATTGGCGCCGCGCCTACACCGCCCACTGGGTTACCGACCGGATCAGCTGCACCACCGACGCCCAGCGCTACGGGTATAGCCTCACCGCAGGCGGCGGCGAACACTGCGTGCACCGCGCACCCTGAAAACATCTTCTATCCACCAATCCAGGGAGGACCATTGGCCGCCCCCGTGACCATTCCACTCGTCACCCACGAACACATCGAGCACTACTGGACACACGGCTGGGTCGTCGTCGAGGGCGTCTACACCGCGGATGAGACCACCCGCATCGCGAGAATCGCCGAAGAGCTCGGATGGCGTGAGATGGCCGCGCAGACCGCCTGTCCCGTCACCGTCGACACCGGCGGTGACGGGCAGGCGGCACCGCGCAAAATTGACTGGGCATTCCCCAAGCACCCTGCATTTCGTCAGCTTGTGCTCGATGAACGCCTCCGCGTGGTCGTGGCCGCGGTTCTGCGGCACACGCCCTACCTCGTCCGCGACCAAATCTTCCTCAAGCCCGCGGGAATCGGATCGTCCAAGCCTTGGCACCAGGACCAACCTCACCTTGACTGCGAGCCGCCGGACAAAGTCATCGGCGCCTGGATCGCGCTGGACGACGCGACCGCAGACAATGGATGCCTGCGCTACGTTTCCGGCTCCCACCGAGGACCACTGCTCGACCACACCCCCATGCCCGGCGCCGAGCACAACGCCATCCCCGACCCCGAGCAGGCCAAGGCCGTCTACTGGGAACATGCGACCTACGCACCCGTGCAGGCCGGCGGTATCGCGCTGCACCATCCGTACACGCTGCACGGTTCACCCCCCAACCGATCAGGGCGCCCGCGTCGCGCCTACTCGACTCACTGGGTCGCCGCCGACGTCACCAGCACCAGCGGCAACACCCTTGAATGGGCGTACAGCCGGACAGTGGGCAGCGGCCGACACGCTGTATGCGCGCCCTGAATGTGCCACCCGTCTCCAACGGCGCGGTAACCTCCGTCCTTCGACTCGCCTACCCCGCCCGGTTACCGTCATTCTCGGACTAGACTGTTGCAACCCGCAGCTGTTCGCCGTGAGCGGTACGGGGTCCGCCAACCCGCGAGTGGAAACCGATGGAGCGCACGTGCTGACGATGCAGGACGCCCTAGGCCGCCTGGCTGACTATTGGAGTGCTCTGGGCTGCCTGGCGTTACAGCCCATGAACACCGAGGTTGGTGCGGGCACTATGAACCCGGCGACTCTGCTGCGGGTGCTCGGTCCCGAGCCTTGGCGCGTGGCATACGTCGAACCGTCCGTGCGCCCGGACGACTCCCGCTACGGCGAGAACCCCAACCGACTCCAGACCCACACCCAGTTCCAGGTAATCCTCAAGCCCGAACCGGGCAACCCGCAAGAACTGTATTTGGGCAGCCTAGAGGCCCTTGGCATCGATCTGAACGCCCACGACATCCGATTCGTCGAGGACAACTGGGCATCACCGGCGCTCGGGGCTTGGGGGCTCGGCTGGGAGGTGTGGCTCGACGGACTGGAGATAACCCAGTTCACCTACTTTCAGCAGGCTGGCGGTGTCAACCTCGACCCAGTCAGCACTGAAATCACCTACGGGGTCGAGCGCATCCTCATGGCGCTGCAACAGGTGACCCACTTCAAGGACATCGCCTACGCCGAGGGTCTCTCCTACGGAGAGATCTATGGTCAATCCGAATACGAAATGTCCCGCTACTACCTCGATGTCGCCGACATCGCCGCGACTCGCAAGATGCTGACGCTATGCGCCAGTGAAGCCCAGCGAATGATCGACGCCGGCCTGCCCGTTCCAGCGTACGTCCACATCCTGAAGTGCTCCCACGCCTTCAACGTCCTCGACGCACGCGGCGCAGTATCCACCGCCGAACGCGCATCGGAGTTCGCGCGTATGCGGCGACTCACTGCCGATGTCGCCGGGTCTTGGGCTCGCAGCCGGGAGGAGCTAGGCCACCCCCTCGGAGTGACACCAACCTTCACCGGCGAACCCGTCACAGGCGGAAGCGACACTACTGAGCAGGTCACAGCGGCCGCCGAAGACGAGCCGAGCCCGGTGGTATTCGAGATCGGCACCGAGGAACTCCCTCCCAGTGAAGCGCGCGCTGCCCGCCGACAGTTGGCCGATGCCCTGGCCACGCGATTCGCCGCCAGCCGGCTTCCGCACGGGACGATCGAAGTCCTGGCCACACCCCGTCGGGTCGTCGCTTTCATCGACGACGTCGCCGCCCGCGAACCCGATCACATCCGCATGGTGAAAGGTCCGCGCGCCAGTGCCGCATTCGATGCCAACGGTGAACCGACCCGCGCCCTACAGGGATTCGCCCGATCGCAAGGACTCGCGGTCGAAGCACTTGAGCGCGACACCATCGCAGGAAACGAGTATCTCGTGGCGCGTATCGAGGAAACCGGCAAGCCAGCTCTCACGATTTTGGCCGAGATCCTCTCCGCAGCCGTAAACACGCTGCGCCCGGCCAAGAACATGCGTTGGCGCGACCCCGGAATCTCGTTTAGCCGCCCGATTCGCTGGATTCTGGCCCTACACGGCGCGGATATCGTACCGGTAACCCTCTCGACCCTGAGCGCAAGCCGCTTCACGCGGCTGCACCACGCCTCACATGGCGATCAGGCCGCGGTCCCCACCGCTGCCGAGTACCGCGCAGTGATCGAATCCAACGGCATCTCCCTCGACCCTGACAAGCGTCGCGCCGAGATCGTCGCCGCGGCTCAAGAACTCGCGGCCAGTGTCGATGGCACGGTTGACGTCGAGTCCGAAAGCGACTTACTCGACCAAATCACCTATCTGGTTGAACAGCCCACCCCGCTGCTCGGATCATTTGCGCCGTCGTACCTTGAACTACCCGAAGCGGTCCTCTCCAGCGTAATGCGCAAGCACCAGCGTTACCTGCCCGTCCGCGACGCTCAAGGCGCGTTGCTGCCGCACTTCGTAGTCATCGCCAACGGCGTCATCGACCCTGGCACGGTCCGCGCGGGCAACGAAGCCGTTCTACGCGCCCGCTACGAGGATGCAGCCTTCTTCTACCGTGCCGACCAAGAGGTGCCCCTCAAGGAAATGCGCGCCCGACTGGAGCGCCTTACCTTCACCGATCGACTTGGGTCCATGCTTGACCGAGCCGACCGCATCACCGCACTGGCCGGGCGCATCGCGCAGCGACTCGACCTATCCGCGGACGAAATCGCCACGCTCAACCAGGCACGGCAACTGGTCAAGGCCGACCTCGGCTCTCAGATGGTCACCGAGATGACCAGCCTCGCGGGAGTCATGGGCCGCGAATACGCCCTGCGCGCCGGCGAACCCGCCGACGTCGCCCTCGCACTCTACGAAGCCGAACTGCCCCGACAGGCCGCAGACGCCCTTCCCCAGTCCCTTCCCGGGGCGATCCTGGCCCTAGCCGATCGGCTCGATCTGCTCGTTGGTCTCGCCGCGACTACCGGCTTGCCCACCGGCAGCAGCGACCCGTTTGCCCTACGTCGAGCAGTCCTAGGGTTGCTGGCAATCTACCGCGCGCAGCCAGCGCTGAGCCCGTTATCGCTGCTCACCGCATTCGACCTCGCCGCACAAGACCAGCCCGTCGAGATCACGTCCGCCGTGCTAGCCAAGATCGCTGACTTCTCCTTCCGCCGCCTGGAACAACAACTCATTGACGAGGGGCAGCCCGTGGACCGTGTCCGCGCCGTGGCGCTCCATAGCGACCGGCCGCACCGAGCGGACCTGTTCCTCACCGCACTCGAAACCCTCATCGAGCGAGCAGACCTCCGCAACCTCGCCGAAGCTCTTCAGCGGGCCCGCCGGATCGCGCTCGAGGCAAACCCCCACTACGACCCCGCCATCCTCCTCGAACCGGCCGAAAAGGCCCTGCACGAGGCCGTCAAGCAAGCTCGCGCGAACCTGAACGGCAGTGAAGACCTGGAACAGTTCATCGCCATCGTCGGCAACATCGTTGACCCGGTGAACACCTTCTTCGACGAGATCTACGTCATGGCCGACGAATCAGCCCTCCGGAGTGCACGCCTGGGGCTACTGGCCACCGTTGGTGACCTAGGCTCAGGTGTCCTGACCTGGGATCAGCTACGGCTCTGACAGAACGGCAGATCCCCCTTGCGCAGCAATACTGTGCACCTCAACAGAACGGCTCGGTAGCCACCGGCAGGACCCCGGGTTTGTTGATGGGCATCTCCGCGTGGGTGTCGGGGACTCCACCCGCCGACGTCATCAACATCAGGTCGCCGGCTCAGCGAGCGGCGATCGCCTCGAAGACCTCGGGTAAGGAGGCGACGGTGTTGCCGGGCAGGAAGGCATCGCAGTGCGGGAGGGCCGCCGCCATTGGGCCCACCATCGGCCGGTAGCCGGGCGCGGCCAGCCGGGGATTGAGCCAGACCACCCGGCGCACCCGCCGCCGCAGCCGCACCATCACCTCGGACAGTTCGTCGGGCGGATCGCTGTCCCAGCCGTCCGAGGCGATCACCAGCACCGCGCCGCGCAACAGGTTGCCGTGCCGGCCTCGCGACAGCTCAGCGAGGCACCGCGCCAGGTGAGTGCCGCCGTACCGGTCGACCACCTCCTCGGTCGCCCGGGCCACCGCCCGTTCGGCCGACCGATGGGCAAGCGTCGCGGTCAGCCGGGTCAGCCCGGTGGCGAAGGCGAAGGTCTCCGCGCGACCGGTCTGCGCGAAGGCCCGCATCAGGTGCAGGTACGCCGTGGCGTACTCCCGCATCGACCGGCTCACGTCGGCCACCAGCACCACCCGGACCGGCCG
>JBOFLH010000365.1:0-7946 GCA_051657765.1 Nocardioides sp.
GGTCGCCAGAGTTGCCTTTTGTGGGCGCTCGCCGGCGACGAACAGGGGTACTGGGCCGGCACCACCAGCAACGACCGTGAGGTCATGCGTCAACGAGGACAGGACGACGTCGGCAGCGCTGACTGGCTGCAGCACCTGGCTCGGCGCGAGCTCACCGACGGCGCACTGCACTCGCCCGGCGAGGGCAACTACTTCTGGTACCGGCGCCGCGGATGCCGCTGCGGTGAGTGCAAGAGCGCCAACGCGGCCACCCGCGCAAAGGAACGCGCCAAGGAGAAGGGCCAGGCTGCGTGACGTCCACAGTGCGGGTAGAGAAGACTCTTGACCGTCCGCTACCCGAACCCGAAAAGAGCTGGCACATCACGATGACGCTCATTCCCACCCCCTGGAGCCGCGTGCGCACCCCGCCGCCTCTGCCCCGCTCCGCCAACTCCGACGATCTCGACGACCTCAACGACTACAGCTTCGCCGAGCTCATCCAGGCGTACCTGGTCCCTCGTGACCAGGAGAAGCCGGCCCGGCGGCAGTGGGATCTGTTGTGGAAGGTGCTGCGTGAGAACGACGACCTGGCGGATCGCACGTACAACGTGCTTGAGCAGTTCCTCGACGACACCGAGGTCGCGATCGAGAACAACGAGCTCGACGACGTCGCGCTCAAGCGGGCCCGGAAGTTCATCCAGCAGTGCGAGATGAGCTGGAAGCGCATCGACCGCGGGCGAGACCGGAGCGGGCCCCTTGGGTGGGCCGGCGAGAAGGCGACAGCTCATCCCGCGCACTCCCGCCGGGTCATCGCCTCCCTCATCGCGGCCGTCGCGAGGCACCGCTCAGAGGTCCTGCGCGAGTACGGCAAGCCCCGGGCAGCTGATGCGGAGTTGTGGGACGTCATGGCAGATCTCGAGCTGGATCCGCGCCAGTACGACTAGATACCGCGACGACGGCACGTGTCAGACGCGCGTTCTACAGTCCAGTCCATGACCGCCACGCAGGGTGAGAGCTCGAGCAGCACCATTGAGGTCCTGGACGAGGCCGGGGTCGAAGAGGCGAAAGATCTGTTCGTTCGCCTCATCCCCCTTGTCCGCAGGGAGGGGTTGGACGACGCGGCCGGCGAGGAAGCGGCGGTCCGAAGGTGGATGATTCGCACCACTGGCCAACCTGGACCCGACCACACTTGGTTGGGCGTTCGCGACACCGACGGGGCCCTAGTGGCTGCGACACACGCAGCCGCGAACTTCGGCCAGGCAGTCCAGATGCTCGATGCCCCACCTCCGCCCGCCGGCCCAACCGCAGGGTGGCTGGTTCGCTACGTCAACACGATCGCCTCGTTCGAGGAGCTGGCGACACTGCCCGGCTATCGCAGGACGGGACTGGGGCGCGCACTGCTGCGCGCTACCAGCCGATCCCTGAGAGCTCGAGGCTGCACAGCCGGCTCAGGCGCCGCGACCTCGCCGGCGGCGATTCAGCTGGTGAAGTCGGCCGGCTTCACGGTCGGGGGTCATCGTCAACCAGTACCGCCCGCTTTCGCCGGTGGCGCCCAGACAACCTGGTGGGAAGGGGTACCCGAGGACGTGCGCTACTTCTGGACGCGCTTCGCCCTTCCTGGAGCATCTTTCGGAGTGGGCACCGGTCCCAGCACCCGGCTCGGACACCTCTGAGTCATGCCACGACGACCGACGACCTGACTGAAGAAGCCCAACCTTGTGGCCGTGGTGGTCACAGGGCACGAGCGGGCGCACCTTCCCGTGGTGACCATCGCTAACCACTGATCGCGCGAGGCCACCATGAACGTGCTCACCGCTGCCTGGCTCGCTGCAGGCTCCCCAGCAGCGGCCACGACCCTGACGGGGTCGTGCGCCCGCTGCGGAGGCCAAGGCGATCTCGCCACGGTCCGATCGGCGGTCTCGAAGCAGTTCACGGCCTTTGACACCTGGATCAACCCCAGCGGGCGAGGCCTGTGCCCACAGTGCACGTGGGGGTACGCCACTGCATCGTTGCGTTCGGGGCCGCACCTGGTCACCAGGACGTCGCTCGAACTGAGGCCGCTGACCCGCGCCGAGGCTGCCGGGCAGCTCCGCAACGGGCCTTTGGGGCCGGACGTGGCCCTTGTCGTGCCATTGCGGCCAGGACGAAAGCACCTGCTACCGGACGCCGAGTGGGGGCGAGTCGCCGTCGACGACGCTCAACTCGCATGGGATGCGCTCGAGGTTCACCGGCTGCACCTGGTGGACCAGCTCCGAGAGCTCGGCTTCGGCACACGCATGCTCACAGCCCCCGCACCTCCCTTTCAGGCACTCACGAAGCTTCCGACCGCGATGTACCAGGCCGTTCTCGATGCCTGGGACGGCCTAGAGGCGTGGCGACAACCGGACAACCCATGGATGGCGCTGGCCCTGCACCTGACCACCCCTACAACCCAGGAGAGCCGATGACTCCCTTTCACACCGTCACCGCCGCCGACGCTCCACTCACCCACCTCGTCGTGAGCAGTCCGGCCCTGCCGGGCACCGGGCCCGACGCGCTGCCAGCGACGACGCTGTGTGGTCGGATCGTCGGCCACGAGGTCGCTGAGCACCCCAGCGAGGTTCAATGCCCTCGCTGCTTGGGCCGGGCGCCGGCCTTCATGGCGCTGCCGGCGTATGGGGTGACGCTGTGACTACGGCACCTACGCCGACGACGAAATGGTTGGCCACGACCAGCTCCTTCATGCCGGCGCTCGAGGGGCCGGCCGGTGCTGCGGAGCGGTTGCTGCTGCTCGTGCACTACGGGATCGACTGGTCCGGAGGGTGGGTGACGCGGTATCGCGCCACGTATTGGGAGAGCCTTCTGCCGGACCGGGTCATCTGCGCGACCTACCGATCGGCCAGCCTGCGGCGGTGGTGGCGGGATGTAGCCGATGACCTGGGCTCACAGCCACGCACGGCCGCCGAGCGGGCTGAGCTCGAGCAGCTGCTGCGAGCGGACCCGGTGCCGGTGCTCGAGGTACTTCGGTTCGAGACCGAAGCGCTGCTCCTGCGAACCCGGATCGTGGCTGACTCCGTCAGGCAGACCCGTGCGGCCAAGACTGAGGCAGTCGCCTGATGCGGACCATGACCTGGGACGGGACGCTGACCGCCATCTCCTCCATCGCGCACGGCGGAGAGACCCGCGGCACGATCACACTCTTGCGGCGCGAGCTGGTGGCCACACCAGCCGGAGATCTCGTGCACATCCCGATCGTGTCCGGCAACACGCTGCGCGGTCGGCTGCGTCGACTCGGTGAGGAGCTGCTGCGCGACGCCGTCGGCTACGAAGGACTTCTGCACCCCGCGGCCGCGCACGCTCTCCGCGGGGGAGGGTCATTGGCAAAGACCGGCCACGAGCCGCTCTCTGGCAGCCGACTTCAGCAGCTGCGCGAGCTCGTGCCTCAGATCGGCGTCTTCGGCGCCGCGGGCGGCGGCACCATCATCAATGGCGCGCTCGATGTCGGGAAGGTTGTCCCGCACCTGAGCGAGACCGCCCACATCACCGGGGCCGGGACAACGCGGTCGGCGTTCAGCGCCACCCAGCTGGAGGGCTACACCCGGCAGGATGACGAGGACTCGCATGACTTTGTTGGCGTCATTGCCGGCACTGACCAGAGCGCTGCCCTCGCTTTCGACGAGACCGGACGCCCCGAACCTGTTCTGCGCGGCAACAACCAGATGCTCTTCCACGTCGAGACCTTCCCAGCCGGCACTGTCTTCAGCACATGGATGCGGTTGCGTCGGCCCAGCCCTCTGGAAGCATCGTTCTTCCTCGAGGTCCTCGACACCTTCCGTGGCGACGGCCGGCTCGGCGGCCGCATCGGGATCGGCCACGGTCAGGTCCGCGTCGACCTGGTCGACCAGGACGAGCGCGACGAGGAGCTACCGGATTGGCGCGCCGCCGTCGATCAGAACCGCGACGAGATCCTGGTCGCGCTCCAGGGGCTCGCATGAGCGTCTTCGTACCACTGCGAGTCCAGGCGCGGTTGGCGTTCGGGATAGCCCAGGCGGCCCCGTGGGGGATCGCCTTGGACGGGTTACTCGCCTCCGAGCTGTGGGCACGACAGAAGGCATCTGCACGTGAGGCCGGCGTCGAGTACGTGCGCGCTATGGAGCTGGATGACCCTCCCGACTTCGACCTGCCCTTGGCAAGGTGCACCCCAGCATCTGGGCCGTGGCATTGGGCTGCGACCTGCGCCCTACCCGACCAGCGCCCGGAGCGTGTCGATGTCCACACGTGGACCGGCCGCGTGGACGCCCGGGCCCTCGAGCAGGTCTCGACCGGCCTGCCCAAGACCGTCTCAGACCGGCAAGGTCGCTACCGGGCACGGAGAATGCCACTCCTGGTCACCCCATGCACCTCGGTGACCTGGCATGCCGTCGGCGACGTCGACGCGATCCGTGAACTCGTGGGCTCGATCGCCAGCATCGGGAAGAAGCGCACGTCAGGGGAGGGCCATGTGCTGGGCTGGGTTGTCGAGCCGCTCGAGGGCGTCGACGAGTTCACCGCCGGACACCTGCACGGCGACGGCTCCTTGGGCCGCCCGTCCCCGCCAGCCTGCCGGGATCGTGCCGGCGTAGATGTCCTTGACGGAGGCCGCGGCCGCGCCGGTATCCGTCCGCCCTACATGCACCCAGCGCGCCAGCACCAGCTCGCGCTGCCGGCGCTGCTTAGCTCATGACGACCGCCGGACTCGACGTGCGTGCACTGCAGGGGCTACGGGACAGCGCCCGTGACCTCGACCTGATCCGGCGACGGATCCGCGTCCACCTCGACCAGCACGAGGGCTACGTTCCTTTCTCGGGCGGCAAGGACTCACTCGTCGTGCTCGACCTTGTCCGTCAGGTCGACCCGACCGTGCCGATCGCGTTCTTCGACAGCGGACTGGAGTTCCCCGAGACCTACGAGTACCTCGAGCAACTCACCGAGCAGTGGCACCTGAACCTGCACGTGATCCCGGCCCGGATGACGACTCTCGAGGTCCTCGCTGGCAACGGCGGATGGGATCACCACGCGCCACACCAGGACGGCATACCGGATCTGCACCAGGTCCTCATCGTCGAGCCGGCCGCGGCCGCGCACCGAGCGCATGGGCCCGGCGAGCTGTGGGGTGTGCGAGCCCAGGAGTCCCGCGGGCGCGCCGCGGCCTACGTGAATGCGCTACGCGCCGCCGTGTGTGAGTGCTCGACAACATGCCAGGGACGAGAGCGGCGAGCACGGCACGGTGGGCTCATCAGCCGCGTCGACGGCACCGTGGCCTACGGGCCGGTGTGGGACTGGCGCACCGACGAGATCTGGGGCTACATCAGCCGTCGCCAGCTGCCGGTCAACCCGGTCTACGACAAGCTGCGGCGCCTGGGTGCCCCCGAGCACTTCTTGCGGGTCTCAGGAATGATCGATGGTGCCCGGCTCGAGGAAGGCCGAATCACGTGGCTGCGCCGGGGATGGCCGGCACTGTTCGAGGAGCTCGCAGTAGTCCTTCCCCGGCTCCGTGAGTACGTCTAGGAAGGAACCGGCCATGTCCCAGCACAGCGAGGTTGTCCCTGAGGCCGTCGGCGACGTCGCGAGGCTGGCAGACGAACTCCTGGCACGGGCTCGCTCCCAGAATCCGGGTGTCGAGTTCTCCATCACCCTCGACCAGGCTCACTCACTGCTGCTGCCGAAGACCGCAGACGAGATCATCCGGACCGTCCAGGGGCGGCTAGTCGCCTACAGCGGTCACGTGTACAACGATGCGCTGGTCGACGCGGTCGACTTCCTGCCGGAGTATGCCGATCGGGTCGCAGTAGTTCCGCTCTTCGAGGCCGCCACCCCTGTTGACACCCCGACCTACGAGGGGGATCTCCACACCGGGCGGATCACTTGGACCTGACCTGTGGTGCACCGGGCTGACGCGGGGAGAGCCCAGCCTGGGCCAAAGCCCGTCGAATCGCTGTCTGCGATCGGTCAGACAGTGCTGCGAGCTCTCTGAGGGACTTGCCCGCCTGGTACTCCCGGGCGACGAACTCGATCAGCGCTGCACGCTGCTCAGGGGTTTGCCGAACGAGTGCCGTTCCCCGGAACTGGGGCAGTGGTTCGAGTGCAGGCTTCCCCGGATAGGACACCCTTCGCCTCCGCATTGTTCGTCATTAAGCGATCGCCTGCGACTCTAGGCAGCCTGGTTCCCCGGCGGGAAACGTAGATGGTGTGATCGACGCATGCCTAGAGGTGTTGTGTGATGTCGAGCCTCGCTCTTCACCAGGGATGGGTGGAAAGGCGGCGCGCGGGAGAGACCGCTGCTCAGATCGCGCGAGAAGAGGGTGTGTCACGCTCGCTCGTGAGTGCGAGGACGGTTCGCGCGGGCCCGTTTCCACGGCATTCGCCGATCGAGGGCGAGCTCGTGGAGCGCTGGATTGCCGATCGACGCGCCGGTTGGTCGGCACCATCCATTGCTCGACGGGACAAGGTGGAGATCTCCGCAGTGCGACGTGCGACGGATCCCTTTGGGCCGTTTCCGCGAGGACACCGGATGCGAGGACTGGATGAGCCGGTGAGCCTGGCAGGCCTGTCCCGGCTCCTCGGTGTTGCGGATCCAACGGTGTGGCGCTGGTACGCGAATGATCTCCTTCCGACCCCGGACTTCTCCACTGAGGCGGGTCGGCCTCGATGGTCACCGGCAACGATCAAACGCTGGTTGGCCTCGTCCGACTTGGCGACCTGCTCGGAGTGCGGGGCGCGGTGTCGCTCCCTGGTTCGCCACACAGCCGCCGTCCATCGGTGAGCCCACCAGCTGTCTTGAAACTGGGCACCCCATGCCGGCTGGAACGGAGCCTGACGCCGGGGTAGTGACGGTGGCGGCCGGTAGCGTCGGAGCCACCAATCAAAGTTGGGCGGCTGACCATCGCCCTACGCGAGACCCGAGGAGGGGCCGTGTTCGATGTTGAGTTCGGGGACTGTGACGAGTCGTTGCATCCGCACTGCGAGGGGGTGGAGTGCGAGACGGTGCTGCTGGTGTCTGGGT
Source organism: Nocardioides sp. (assembly GCA_051657765.1). Classification (GTDB taxonomy): domain Bacteria; phylum Actinomycetota; class Actinomycetes; order Propionibacteriales; family Nocardioidaceae; genus Nocardioides. The sequence goes on from JBOFLH010000365.1 coordinate 7,001, forward strand.
TTGAATCACTGGCTCAGGCGGAGGACTACGCGCGGGATGTCATGTACGACCGAGTCACCGTGGCCGCGGTTCTCGCTGGACCGGGGGAGGGCCTGACGGCGAGCACGATGATGACCGAGGGTCGCGACCCTGCCGGGGTGATCATCCGCGACTACAACGTCGCCGACACGTCGCAACCGTGCGGTGAGCAGGGGTACTCGTTCGTGGCCGGAGGGCACGACGAGTTCTCTCTCTACTTGCCCGACTGAAGCGCTCGGGCCCCCTGAAACCAACGTGATAACCCGGGTTCTCACCGGCCTCGCAGGCGTCCCGATCGACAACCGGGCATCGTCGACGTCATCACCAGATCCCACCAATCAAGGAGAAACCATGGACAACGCACTGACACCACAAGAACTCCAGGAGCAGCGTCTCGGCCGGCTGCGAGGCATCAGGTTCCTCGCCGCGCATGCACTCGCCGCAGGAGACGCCTACGCGCTCCACGTCGGACCCGCAGGAAACGTCAACATCCACGGCGAGGCCGGGTCTTTGGAGCGGCTCGTGGAGTTGACCGGAGCCACCCCGGCGGAGTCGACCTCGGAGATGTTCCGCGAGTGGACAGCCGAGGTGGACTTCGACGGCGGCACGGTCAGCGTCGAGCTCACCGAGGACGTCGAGGACGGGGAAGGCAACGAGGACTGACCCGGCCCGCTGCGGGCTGCTACCTGTCAGTGGTGGCCCGTAGCGTCGAAGACACCAACCACTCGGGGCCTGACTGACCATCGGCCCCATGACTCCCCACCAGGAGATGACTGATGAACATCAACGATGACCCCGACGCTCCACACCAGCCGAGCCATCCCCGCAGCGATCTTGAAACGCGGCTCATGCGGGAGGCGCTGGCCGACACCGAGGACCTCGAGAACCGCGGCCACCGGCTCGCCGCGACCATCCTTGATGCCGACCC
>JBOFLH010000366.1:0-4699 GCA_051657765.1 Nocardioides sp.
AGCGGTCGATGAGCGAACCGGCCGCCGCAGCCTTTTGAGCGTTGTACACACCCACCCAGGCTTGCCGCGTGCCCACCGAGCAAGCGACCGCCTGGCGCCCGCGCAGGTAAGCATCAAAGAACACCCGCGTGTTGATGGCGATGAACGCCTTGATCTCGGCACTGCCGTGATTGCCCATCTGGTTGTGGTCCTGACCGGGCAGAACCGACAGGAACCGATCGGCCGCGTCGCCGTAGCGCCACGACGGGTACAGGCGCCAATTGGGCATGCTGACACCGCCCTGCCTATCGCCGTCCTTTTCGAGGCCTCCGACCAGGTTGTAGGCCGGCAGTGGCACACCGTGCCACGAGTTGTCGACCGGCCCGTTGTCGAAAGCGCCGAGCATGTCCGGCCCCTGGGGCGAGATCGGCGCAATGGCGCGCACCCGGGCATCGGTGAAGCTGCCGTGCGTGAACACCGCACCGGCAACGGCATGTGAGGTGTAGGCGCCAAATGAGTGCCCGGTGTGGCCGATGGCGTTCAGGTCGGGGCCGCCATGGAAACCCGCTGGCATGGCCAGACTGCCGTTGGTCAAGGCGTCGATCACAAAACTGACGTCAGCGGGCCGATCCAGTACTTGGCGCTGCCCCGCAGCGGACTCGCGGTGCCCGATGTGCAGGCCCAGGAAACCGGCGTTGGCGTAGCCATAACCCAGGTGGTTTAGCTTTAAGTGACCCTCGTCCGATCCATCGCCGCCATGCGACACCAGGATCACCGCCGCGCTACAGCGGGCGCCTTGTGGGTAGTACAGGCGATAGGGAATGCTGCGGCCCCGTGCCGCGTCCACCAGCTCGCCTTCGACCCACCCCACCGGGTGGCTGACCGAGCCGTCGCAGGCTGCCAGTGTTTCACGGCCACCGGCGCCACCGACCGCCAAGGACTCGGTCGCACTAGCACCGCTTGCGGGCGCTGACTCGGCAACACTCTCAGCACCACCACCCCAGGCGCTCAAGGCCAGCAGCACCGCTGCCGCGGCCAGCCACCGGGAATGCCGCAACGGGGCCGCGGTTGGGTAGATTCTCATGATCGGCAACTCCAGCTTGTTGGACTTCACAAGCGCTGTACCAGATAGGCCTGCAGCGCGGCGCGAGCGTGGATCAGTAAGGACTCGAAAGCATTGTCCGACAACCAAATAGCCGGCCGTGTCGACCAGCGCTTCGAGCGTGTCCAGCGTCAGGGTGTTCGAGCTTCTTCCGGACGATTGAGACAAACCTGCGCGATGCCGCCGTCGACGGTGCAGGTGACGGTGCCGGACATGCGGCCAGATTACGGGCCCGGGCGGCACGCCGGGCCGAGCCACCGATCGATCGTGAACGCGATGAGGACGACCAGGATGCCGACCGTGAGGCTCACGAGCGCGACATCTCGCAGGACGGGCCAGATCTCGAGTGTGAATGACATGCCGTCCACGATCGCGGGGGCAGGTGAAGATCCACTGAAGACCACCTCGCGGATCCCCGCAACCTGACCATGGGCCGCGGCGATCGTCGCGGTCTTCGCGAACCTCGCCGCGATCCCGCCACCGGCCTGACCTCGTCCCCCTCGGCCCACGACATCACCACCCGGAGAACCGCAGACCGGCAGCGCCAGCCGGCACTCGATCACGCCCCACACGGCCCCGACCGTGAACGCGAACCTCAACATGTCACCGCCGCAGCCAAGTTCACCGGCACCTCCAGCAGCCCGGGCTGGGCAGCCCGCTCAGCGCGGCGGTACCTGCAGGAAGTGGTTGCTCATCGTGGTCCTCACTGGTCCGTCACAGTGTCGGCGCCTTCCGGGTCGGCGCCCGTCCTTGCCACGTTCGTCGCCGATCACGGCGAGGAAGACCTTCGAGACCGGGCTGCTTCTCGACATACTCGACCGTCGTCGGCGGCCCAGCCAGCCAGCGGGCGCCCCTGCGGACTGGCCGACCATGCGATCCGACCTATGGTCGTGGGAAGACCACTGCGTCCCCGTCGTGGTGACCAGGCGTGCACCTAGCGTTGCGGCGGCGACGAGGATGACGTCCTTGAGCACGTACTGTGCGGTAAGGGTCGGCAGGCCGCCTGGGAGCAGGGCCACCGGCGTGAGGATGCCGATGAACCAGCTGCCGATACGCCGTGGCCGGCGAGGTTACCGTGAGCCGCCCCGGCGTGTCCGGGTCTGGAACCGAGTCGCTGAGGTCATTCTCGGACTAGAGGCTCAAGGGTGGTGGAGGAGGACGGCTTCCAGGTCGTCGAGGCCGGCTAGGGTCTCGTCGGGCTTCTCGCGTTCTGCGTCGGAGAGGGTCAGCGCGCGCGCCTGGGCGAGGGCGTTGCGGGCGGCTGTGGTGTCTTCGGCACGGACTGCGAGCTCGGCGCGGTAGGCGAGGGCTTCCAACAGGTCGGCGACCGGCGCGGACTCGCTGTTCCTGCTCAGTGCGCCGTCGAGGATCCTGGCCGCTTGCCGGGTGTCGCCCTTGGAGTCGCCTAGCACGACGGCGTTCTGCACGGTCTTCGCGAGTTGGCTGGCCGGTTGGTCGGTGCTGTCGTCGGCTGCGGCGGTGTTGTGGAAGATCCGGATCCAGTTGCCGCCGGGGTCGACGATGGTGAAGCCGGCGGCGTTGGCGGCGTTCTTCCGCTTGCGTGGCCTGGTCATCCGCGGGATGCCGGAGACCAGGAGCTTGCCGTGGGTCTTGCGCATGCCGGCTGCGAACGCCTCGAACAGGGCCGCGGTGTCGGGCACGAGGACCACGCAGCTGCCGTAGGAGTCCTCGGGTCTGAAGTCCGGCATGCCGAAGAACTGCAGCTGGAGGTCTTCTCGCTGCAGGCCCACGCACGGGTTCGGGCGGAGCTGGTAGTAGGTCTGGTCGAAGCCCAGCATGGTGTAGAAGTCGACGATCTCGTCGATCGACCGGCAAGGGAGCAGCGGCACGGTGATCTCGTCGGACATGGATTCCCCCTTTCGATCGGGCGGGTTGAGTCGGGGGGCCGGTCGCTACTCGGTCGGTGCGGTGGCCTCGCCGGCCATGGTGAACGCGCCTTCTTCGAGGCGGTGGATCAGCCGATGGGTCCAGGTGGCGCCGTAGTCGGCGGTGGTCAACCACAGCGTCAGGACTTCGCCGACCGGACCCCAGGTGTCCAGGTCGGTGCCCGCGGGCACGTGTGTGGTGATGCTCTCGCGCCACTGGTCCATCGCATGGGCACGCTCGTAGAGCATCTGCAGCGCCTGATCGCGGGGCAGATCCTCGATCAGGCCGACGGCGGCGCCCAGTACGTCCAAGCTGGGTTGGCTGTCGGACAGGGCCCGGCGCAGCAGGGCGAGGTACTCCTCGTCGCCTTTTCCGGTGAGCTGGTACTCGATTCGCGGCGGGCCTCCGGCTTTGGAGGGGACCGTCTCGTGCGTCACCAGCAGGCCCTGACCGGCCATGCTCTTGAGTGCGTGGTAGACCGAGCCGGAGGTGGCGGTGGACCACTCGTGTGCGCCCCACGCCTCCAGGTCCGCGCGAACCTGGTAGCCGTGTGCGCGTCCTCGGCGGCGCACTGCGCCGAGTACCAGCAGTCGTACGGGCTTCAAACGTGCCCCCTTCGATGTGCTACTTGCTGAGGCCGACCAGGTCCCAATCTAGCCAAATTTGGCTAAAGCGCCAAGCTCATCCTTCCCGCGGGCCGGGCCACGTTGACGTTCGCCGGTGCCGGCGGGGCATGCTCGGGCTAGCTTCGTTTGTGCTCCCACGGGTCATGCCGGCGGTTGTATGCGGCGGACTCCCTCGGCGGCCAGGAGGCGTTTGACGCTGCGGACGCTTATCCCGTTGGTGGTGGCGAGGGAGGTGGCGGTGGCGCCGGTGCGGTAGGCGGCGACGAGTGTGGCGCGGCTGTGTTGGTCGAGTCGGTCGTGCAGGTTCCATGGCCGCCTGGGCGCCGGGCGAGCGTGGAGAACGTCGGAGAGTGCCCGAAGGTTGGTGCATCGTCGCAGTTCAGGGGGCTGCGGGGTGTGCGAGTAAGCGGCAAGTACCTCCACTTTCCGGATGACGGGTCGGGCACCTCGGTGCCCCGGCCCGTCGTTTGGGATGCACCGTCAACCAGAGCACGGGCGCGCCGACGACCGAATGCAGTGAACCCTGCTCCGTTGCACGGTGCGTCATGCTCGGGCCGGTATGCCCGCGCCGCGACCGGCGACTCAGCGGAGCGGGAGGTGGACGATGCGGCTCACCCATTCATCGGCGTCCGTGGCTCCGAGGATGACGGCGAGCTCCTCGATGACAGCACCCTTGGGCATCGTGGTCGGAACGATGATGACCCCGGCCATCGGCAGACCCGACGAGACACGGTGGTTGGCGAACTCCGGCATGGTCCTGATGTCGTGCGTGACGAGCACCCGGCCTCGGTCGGCTGCTCACTGCAGGATCGTCGGGTCGTCCATCGTTCGCAGCCCGACGTCCTGGACACGGACGATGTCGATGTCGTCGGACTCGCGGCGGAGGCCGGTGATCAAGGCCCGCACGATGTGTTCGTCGGCGACGAACCTGACGGTCATCCGTCCAGCCGCGCGAGCAGCCTGGCGCGTAGGCCGTCGGGCGGCTGGATCTCCTCGAGGTGCGCCTGCAGCTCCGATCCGAGCCGCGCCTGCTCGGCCAGGTACTCCTCGACCTCGCTGCGGTGGCGGAGGTAGTAGGCGAAGATCGCGTACACGTCTGCGAGAG
>JBOFLH010000367.1:0-2543 GCA_051657765.1 Nocardioides sp.
GCATCCCTGAACATCACCGAGTCAGTGGCCGGATCCTCGGCCGCCAACCACACCTCCGCCACGACGTGATCCGCGTCGACACCGATGATCAAGCCGCGCCCTTCCGGCCATCCGCGCAGCTCGGCAACCGCCTCCTCCAGCGAACCCAAGCCCAGCAGAGGCTGACCCAGCAGCCAGGCGACCTCGTCGGCACCCGGCACCCCAGGCCGCGGCGGCACCGCCACCTGGCGCTCCATGAAGTCACGAATCACCGCCGCCCATAGGTCCTCGGGCTCAGCCGCCACCGCGGACTCAACCTCCGCGACCGGCATCAACAGGCCCCGCGGCGAGGCCGCCGGCCTCAAGAGCATGCGGTCGGCGCCACCGCTCGCCGACCACCTAACCGGCTCGCCCACCGACTCCGCAAGACCACGCTCCACCTCATCGATGCCGGGTTCGAGCATCATGTCGGAAACAGCAACCAGCGCCGTCGCCGCCTCCATCCGCCACGGATCGGCCTCCCGCCAACCCTTAGGCCTGGGATCGGCGAGCAGCCGGCGACCGCCGTACTCGGGATAGACCAGCCACAGATCCGGTTCTTCACCGACCACCGCACGCATCGCCCAGAAGGTGGTCCCCGCGACTCGCTGCTCCGCAGCAGAACTCGCGAACCAGCTGATCGCCGAGTCGATGACCTCGATTTCCGGGGCACCAGCCGGGCCTCGGCGAACTAGCGACCGCATCTCTAGAGCCAGCGGCCGGACCCGGCTAGCAGTCGCGTCGGTAACCCCACTGGCTCCGAGTTCAGCCGCGATGTGATGGCGAAGCGCCGCGCCGAGCGAGCCGCCGCCGAGGGCCGCGCTCGGGTTCGCGGCGGGGGCCACCAACAGGTAGCGCAACCAACCGGCGCTCGGCTCCCCAGCCGCCGCGCTCTCCCGCACACCTGCGGCCAGGCCGACCACCCGCCAGGACTCGTCAGGACCAGCCGAGCCGGTCACATCGACCAAACACGCGACCAGGTCGGCAGCCCGAAGCTGCGCCAGCACCCACTCCACGTCCGCGCCGGGCGGCAACACCCCACTCTCGCGGAGACAACGCTCAGCCCCGTCGACCAGGCCTGGCAGCACCACCAGGCCCGGCGTGGCCGCACGCAGCAGGTTCTGCCCGGAAAGCACCACCGGCCGCCCGGTCACGAAGACGGTATGCGGAGTCCCCGGATCGATACGCAACGACCACTGCACCGTCGCTTCGTCGACGGTGACCGTCCGTACCGTCCGCAAGCCGGGCCGCTGCGGATCCGGCACGTTGACGTGCACCGTCCTGACCTGGCCGGCGGAGTCAATCTTGGCGACTCGACCGTGCACCTGATGACTCGGTGGCCACGGCAACAATCCACGCGTCGAAAGACCAGCTCCGTCCACTAGGTGATAGGTCAACGCATTCGAATAAGGGAAATCCGCTTGGCTCACGACCGAACCCATCGCCGGGTCAGCGTCGAGGTCGGCGGCCGCACGCTGGCTGAGGGTCACCGGATCGGGGCCGAGATCGAGCAGCACCGCCGGTCGGCCCGAGCTCGGGTCGGTGAACCGCGCCCGCCAGTCCGACGAGCCAGGCGCACCCGTACACTGCACCATCAGCACTTGACGGAGCTGACAACCCGCCGACTCCACTACAACCACGCCGTCGACGACCCCGGACGCGCCCAATTCATGCACCAAGTCAGCGGGAGCGCCGTAGCCCTGGCCGAGCACCTGGCCCCCCAGCACATACGCCAGGTTCTCCACGCCGAGGTCACCGGGAATGTCCTCCGGCACGGCCAAGCCCTTGTCAGTCAGCAATCGGGCCAAGGCGTCCCGCAGCGCTCCGGCCGATCCCAGACCTGGCGTTGTGGCATCGGAGCCCTCGGGTCCGGTGGGGTCGGCGGCACCCGGCTCGGACCGGGAGAGGCCCGCGTCCGTGAATGGCGCAATGGCTTGCGTATCGCCGTCGTTGCCACCGTCGGGTCCGGCGGGGTCGGCGTCGGTCGGACCGTCGCCGAGAGGCCGGCCATCAGTGCGGAGGAAGGCCACCTGCAGCTGATCCCGATCGGGCAAGGACAGCGCGAGCGCCTGGGTCCAGCCAGCTAGACCCAGGGAGGGCGATAGTCGTACGCTTCCTGACTCCTCGGCCCGGAACAGGCGCACAGCCGTCCCATCGTTGGTCAGCACGGCGTACGCCGGCCGATGGCCCGGCAGCGAGACCAACACAATGCCCTCGGCTCCCCGGCCCGACTTCCGCAGCTGAATCTCGATCGATTCCGGGCTCCCCGGCGTGAACTCGGCGCCACACCACTGCTCCAGGAACCGAGCCGGCTCCGGGGCACTCGTGGCCCGGTCCAGCGCACGCAGCGCGGCCCGAGGAGGGACGGCGGATGTGTCGACAGCGGGGAATGCGCTTCCGCTCCCACACATCGCGACGACAGGAATGTAGGCGCCTGCATAACGGAAGGTCTCTCCGGCGTCCGCGTAGGGGACGGCAATGATCAGCGTGATATCGCTGCCGAAAACCCGCCGCACGGCAGCGAG
>JBOFLH010000368.1:0-15425 GCA_051657765.1 Nocardioides sp.
GAGTTCGGTAACCAACCAGGTTTCGCCACGATGTACGTATACCGCTCCCGGGTGTGCGGAGTGATGAGCGCTCGACTCGTCGACCGTGCCGATCACCCGGCCGGTGTCGAGCTCGATCAATTGCACCGGGGCTCCGCTGGCCGAGCGGATATCGGTCAGGTCACAGGCGCGCCCATGATCGGTCCAATACCAGCCGCGTACCCGACGCCGCAGCAGTCCGGTAGCGGTCAGTTGGCGCACCGACTGCGCCGCCCCAGGGCCGAAGACCGGCAGGTCTTCGTTGGTGAGAGGTGCTTCGGCGGCGGCAGCGCACAGGTGCGGTCGCAGCACATAGGGATTGTCGGGATCGAATACGGGAGCCTCCACCGGGCGGCCGAGGATCGCTTCGGGATGATGGACGAGGTAGGAGTCGAGCGGGTCGGCACGGGCGATCAGCACGCCGAGCGCATCGCCCGCCGCGCGGCCGGCCCGGCCAACCTGTTGCCACCATCGGGCTCGGGTGCCGGGAAAGCCGGCGATCAGCACCACGTCGAGGCCGTGAATGTCGATCCCCATTTCGAGGGCGTTGGTCGCGGCGAGACCGGTGATCGTGCCGTTGCGCAGGTCGGCCTCGATGGCTCGCCTCTCCTCGGGGAGGTAGCCACCGCGGTAGGCGGCAACCTGTCCTACCGGGGCCGGGTCGAGCTCACCTAGCAGCTCCGCCGTCCGGCCGGCGACGTACTCGACCCCGCGCCGTGAGCGGACGAAGGCCAGGGTCGGCACACCCCGACGCACCAGTTCGGCCAGCAGGTCAGCGGCCTCCGAGGTGGCCTCGCGTCGCGCTGGGGCGCCGCTCTCCCCCAGCTCGGTCATCAACGGAGGTTCCCAGAGCGCGATGGTTACCCGCCCGCGTGGTGACCCGTCATCTGTCACCGCTCGCACGGGGAGGCCGGTCAATCGGGTCGCCGTTACCGCGGGGTCGGCGACTGTCGCCGAGGCCAGCACAAATGTCGGCGAAGCACCGTGAATCTTCGCGATGCGGCGGAGTCTGCGCAGCACCAGTGCGACGTGTGCCCCGAAGACGCCGTTGTAGTGATGGCATTCGTCGATCACCACAAACCGCAGAGCGGCAAAGAAGTCAGCCCATCGCTCGTGGGCGGGCAACATCGAGCGATGCAACATATCCGGGTTTGTCAGCAGGTACTCCGCGTGGCGCCGAGACCAGTCGCGCTGGTCACGGTCGCTGTCGCCGTCGTGGGTGGCGATGCGAGCGTCGAGGCGCAGAGCCTGAAGCCCACCCAGCTGGTCGTAGGCCAGCGCCTTGGTCGGAGCAACGTAGAGGACGGTGGCGCCACGCTGGTCGCGGTCGCCGCGGGTCGACTCGATAGTCGACAGCGCGGGCAGCTGGTAGGCCAAGGACTTACCGGACGCGGTGCCCGTCGCCAACACGCAGTGGCCTCCGCGATACGCCAACTCGGCGGCCGTCACCTGATGGCGCCACGGTCGACCGACTCCGCGACGGCCCAATGCGGCCACCACCCGCGGTGAGGACCACACTGGCCACTCGGCGAACTGTGCGGAGCGGGCGGGCAGCTCGACCACGTGCACGACCCGGTCCGCATGTCGCGGGTCGGTGAGCAGGCTCGTCCACGACCCATCCCGGTTACCCACCGCAGCAGTGTCGCAAACCTCAGTGGCCGGTACTTGTCTGGTCAGGGTTGGACAAACCGAACACAAAGGCTTGGCCAAGATGACACAATCGCAGGCGAGATGCGTCGCGCCGGCTTGGCGTGCGCTGATGACTGCGGAGGATGGATGTGGATCTCACCCTGACGACACACGATGTGAACGAACGCATCGTGGTGGAGGTTAGTGGCGAAATCGATGTTTACACCGCCCCTAAGCTGCGCGACAAGCTCGCCGAACTCGTGGCGAACGGCAACTATCACCTGGTGATCGACCTGGCGGGTGTCGAGTTTCTTGACTCGACCGGCCTCGGCGTGCTCGTCGGCGGGCTGAAGAAGGTGCGAGCCCAGGACGGCAGCCTGAGCCTGGTGTGCACTCATGACCGGTTGCTGAAGATTTTTCAGATGACCGGGCTCGCCAAGGTCTTTGTCATCCATCAGACCACCGAAGGCGCGCTGGCCGGATAGCCGCCTCGGAACGGCAGATTCTCCCTAGTCGAAGTATCAACTGTTTAGCCCCAAATGGCTGGAGCCTCGCGCCAGTGCGTAGACTCCGACCGTTCAATTTCTGCTCGTTAGGTTTTGTGAGAAGTCCCAGGAGGAGCGACATGACCGGGATCCATCCCGCCGTCATGGATGTCGAACTCTCCGGAGGCAACTTCGTTCTTGTCTTCATCGTCGCCGTGATCGCGCTCGCCGCGCTCGCCATGGCCGCGATGTTCCGCAACGAGGTGCTAGCCGCTGGTGAAGGCACCGACAACATGAAGAACATTGCCCACGCCGTACAAGAAGGCGCCAACGCGTACCTCACCCGGCAATTCCGGACTCTCGGCGCCTTCGCTGCGATAGCGTTCTTCGTCCTGCTGGTTCTGCCGGCGGATGACACGACGGTCCGGATCGGGCGATCGATCTTCTTCCTGATCGGTGCCGGGTTCTCCGCGGCCATTGGATATCTCGGTATGTCGCTGGCGGTGCGCGCCAACCTGCGGGTGGCCGCGGCTGCCAACGAGGTGGGTCGCGATCCGGCGATGAACATCGGCTTCCGCACCGGCGCCTTCGTCGGGATGGCGACAGTGGGCCTTGGTCTGTTCGGTGCCAGCGTGGTGGTGATGATGTTCCAGGACCGGGCGCCCGAGGTGCTCGAAGGCTTCGGCTTCGGAGCCGCGCTACTGGCCATGTTCATGCGGGTTGGTGGCGGCATCTTCACCAAAGCGGCCGATGTCGGTGCGGACCTGGTTGGCAAGGTCGAAAACAACATCCCCGAGGACGACCCGCGTAACGCCGCCACTATCGCCGACAACGTCGGTGACAACGTGGGCGACTGCGCCGGTATGGCGGCGGACCTCTTCGAGTCGTACGCCGTGACATTGGTCGCCGCGTTGATCCTGGGCTCTCAGGCCTTCGGCGACAAAGGCCTGGTTTACCCGCTGCTGATCCCGGCCATCGGCGCGATCACCGCCGTGCTCGGTGTCTACATCACCAAGCCGCGCGCAGGCGAGAACGGCCTGACCACTATCAACCGCGCCTTCTACATCTCCGCTGCGGTCGGTGCGGTGGCATCGGTCATCTTGTCGTTCATCTATCTGCCGTCCAGCTTTGCGGGCTTCGACCACGTCCAGGGTGTTGATATGTCGGGCGCCGAGGGTGATCCGCGGATTATCGCGTCCATCGCCGTGGTCATCGGCATCGTGATGGCGGCCGGGATTCTCGCGCTGACCGGCTACTTCACCGGCACCGAACATCGTCCGGTTAAGGACGTCGGGAAGACCTCGCTCACCGGTGCCGCCACAGTGATCTTGTCCGGCCTCTCGGTTGGCCTGGAGTCCGCGGTCTACACCACCCTGGTGATCGGCTCGGCCGTCTTCGGCGCGTTCCTACTCGGCGGCGCTACGGTCACTGTCTCATTGTTCGCGGTGGCGCTAGCCGGTTGTGGCCTGCTGACCACGGTCGGCGTGATCGTGGCCATGGACACCTTCGGTCCGGTCTCCGACAACGCCCAGGGCATTGCCGAGATGTCGGGCGACGTCAGCGCGGAAGGCGCACAGATCCTGACCGAGCTGGACGCGGTGGGCAACACCACCAAGGCGATCACCAAGGGCATCGCGATCGCGACCGCGGTGTTGGCGGCCACCGCGCTGTTCGGCTCCTACTCGACCTCCGTGGTCGAGGCGGTGCGCGAGGCCAAGCCGAGCGCCAAGGAGTCCGGCTTGTTGAGCTTCGATGTCTTCAACCCGGGTGTGCTGGTCGGCGTGCTGCTCGGCGCCGCCGTCGTCTTCTTGTTCTCCGGATTGGCGATTAACGCTGTCGGGCGAGCGGCCGGCGCGGTGGTCTTCGAAGTCCGGCGCCAGTTCCGTGAGATCCCCGGGATCATGGAGGGGACCGGGCGGCCGCAATACGGCAAGGTTGTCGACATCGTGACCAAGGACTCTCTGCGTGAGTTGATCACCCCCGGTCTGTTGGCCGTGCTGGCGCCGGTGGCGGTGGGCTTCGGCCTGGGCGTCGGCGCATTGGCCGGCTTCCTGGCTGGTGCCATCGGCACCGGCACCTTGATGGCCGTGTTCTTGGCCAACGCGGGCGGTGCCTGGGATAACGCGAAGAAGCTTGTCGAGGATGGCCATCACGGCGGCAAGGGCTCGGACGCGCACGCCGCAACGGTCATTGGCGACACCGTGGGTGACCCGTTCAAGGACACCGCCGGTCCGGCGATCAACCCCCTGATCAAGGTGATGAACCTGGTTTCGCTGCTGATCGCCAGTGCGGTTGTGTCACTGAGTATCGGGCAGGACCAGAACGACGGGTTGCGGATCGGCATCGCGCTGGTCGCCGTGGCGATCATCGTGTTCGCGGTGTACAACTCCAAGCGAGGTGAGGTGTCGATCGGCGCGGAGGTCGGGTCGGCCGGGCCCAGCTAGGGTCGTGACCTGGGTGCCCGAAGAGCTGGCCCGCCGGTTGCGGGAGGCCTTGATGGCCGCCGACTTCACCTACGACTCGGTGGTCGCGCTCCTCGGCCCGGAGGCACACGCGGCACTGGGCCGCAACGAGACCACGCCGGCGATGCGGCGGACCGTCGGCGGGTCCGCGGCGGATAGCCTGATTCGGCTGTTCTTGGCGCAGGCTGTGGTGTCGGTACCGGAGGTTGAGCGGGCGCTCCCGGGGCTGGTCGGGCGGCTGGCTGCCGCGGGTATCCTGGAGCGGAGCGCGACCGATGTCCGGGCGCGCCTCGATGTCCGTCCCTATGCCGATGACGGTGGCAGTCGCTGGTTGGTCAGCGACCTCACGCCCGGGATGGACGGTGCGCCACATCGGGTGAGCGATGACTACGTCCTGGGCGTGAGTCCCGCCTCGACCTCATTGGCCCGGCTGACAGTGCGGGAGCCGGTCGGCCACGCCCTTGACCTGGGCTGTGGGTGCGGGGTGCAAGCCCTGCATCTGGCGCAGCACAGCGACGCGGTGGTCGCCACCGATGTGAACAGCCGGGCGTTGTGGATGACGGAGTTCAATCTGGCGCTTAACGATGTCGGGAATGCCTCCACCCGAGCGGGGTCGTTCTTCGAGCCGGTCACCGCGAACACCTTTGACCTGATCGTCACCAATCCGCCGTTCGTGATTTCCCCGGCAACCGGTGCGCGGCTGGTCTACCGGGATTCGGGGATCCCGGGTGATCGGGTGGTGGAACAGATCGTGCGTGCCGCGCCTGGGCATCTGAATCCCGGTGGCTGGTGCCAGATCCTGGCGAATTGGGCGATCCTGGCGGGCTCGTCCTGGGACGAGCGGCTGGCTGGTTGGCTCGACGGGTCCTGTGACGCCTTGGTAGTGCAACGCGAGGTCGCCGACCCGGCGTCGTACGTCGAGATGTGGCTGAAGGACGCCGGACTGCACGGCGCGCCGGAGTACACCAGGCGTTACGACGCGTGGTTGGCCTGGCTGGACGAGCAGCACATCGAGGGGATCGGCTTCGGCTGGCTCAACCTGCGGCTGACCTCCGCGCGACCCGGCGGCGAGTGGAGCCGGGACGGCTCGGCCGGAGCCGGGGGGTCGGCCACGTTCCTCGACTGGCCGCACCCGGTGGAGCAACCGATCGCGCCGGCGATCCGCGACTGGGCCGCCGCAGTCGACGCCAACGAGGCCCTGTCGGATGGTGAGCTACTGGCCGCCCGGCTGGTTGCCCGCGATGATGTGCATCAGGAGACCCAGGGTCGGCCTGGGGTCGAGGATCCGGCGACGATCGTGGTGCGCCAGCAGCGCGGATTCCGGCGGGCTCGCCAGGTCGACACCATCGAGGCCGCATTGGTCGGCGCTTCGGACGGTGAACTCACCCTTGGGCAGACGTTGGCGGCCATCGCAACCCTGACCGATCACCCGCCCACCGAACTCCGCGAGCGCTACCTCCCGGTGGTGCGTGAGCTGATCGCCGACGGTTTTCTCACAGTGAATCGATAATCAATGGCAAGCCGTTCTCGCTGCCACCGTCTCGGGGCGTTCGCGAGCTGCTCGCCGCAGGCGGCAAGGTGGCCAGTTCGCAGCTCTCGTGGTCACCCGTGATGTGGCCATCCGAACAGCACGCGCTACCGTAATCGGCCGGGGGCTCATCGTGACCCTCGGGAGTTCGGTCGAGACACACATCGGTCTCTGAGCAAGGAAAGTGGCATTCGTGGCGCACAAGTTGGTGATTGTCGAGTCGCCCGCCAAGGCTCGCACCATTGGTGGATACCTCGGCACGGGCTATGTCGTGGAGTCCTCTATCGGTCACATTCGCGACCTTCCACAGAGCGCGGCCGATACGCCGGCGAAAATCAAGGACAAGCCGTGGGGTCGGTTGGCCGTTGACGTCGAGAACGACTTCGAGCCCCACTACGTGGTGCCTCGGGACAAGAAGAGCCACATCACCAAACTCAAGGGCCTGCTCAAGGGTGCCGACGAGCTCTACCTCGCGACCGACGAAGACCGTGAGGGTGAGGCGATCGCCTGGCACCTGCTGGACGAGCTGAAGCCGAAGGTGCCGGTTCGCCGGATGGTGTTCCACGAGATCACCAAGAACGCCATCCTGGAGGCGGCCGCCAATCCTCGCGACCTCGATATGGACCTGGTTGAGGCGCAGGAGGCCAGGCGAATCCTCGACCGGCTCTACGGCTATGAGGTGTCGCCGGTGCTCTGGCGTAAGGTGATGTCGGGGTTGTCGGCCGGCCGGGTTCAGTCGGTGGCCACCCGACTGGTGGTTGACCGCGAGCGCGAGCGGATGAAGTTCCTGCTCGCGTCCTACTGGGACCTCGAGGGCACTTTCGACGCAGGCTCCGGCCAGACCCCGCGGATGTTTCCGGCCAAGCTGTACTCCGTGGACGGCGCCCGGGTGGCTCGTGGTAGTGACTTCGGTCCCGACGGGCTGCTGAAGAACGAGCGGATCCACCTCGACAGGTCCTCGGCCGAAGCGCTGGTCTCGGCACTTGCGGAGGCCTCCTTTGACGTCCGGTCGGTGGAGGCCAAGCCCTACCGGCGCTCGCCGTACGCCCCGTTTCGGACAACGACACTCCAGCAGGAGGCCAGTCGCAAGCTCGGCATGAGCGCCGCCGGCGCGATGTCGGTCGCTCAGCGGCTCTATGAAAACGGCTTCATTACCTATATGCGAACCGACTCGACCACCCTCTCGGGCGCAGCCGTCGCGGCGGCGCGCGAGCAGGTGCACGAGTTGTACGGCGCGGAGTACCTGCCTGACAGCCCGCGGCTCTACACCAAGAAGGTCGCCAACGCCCAAGAGGCACACG
Organism: Nocardioides sp.; assembly: GCA_051657765.1. Classification (GTDB taxonomy): domain Bacteria; phylum Actinomycetota; class Actinomycetes; order Propionibacteriales; family Nocardioidaceae; genus Nocardioides. The sequence continues at coordinate 7,424 of JBOFLH010000368.1, forward strand.
AGGCGATCCGGCCGGCCGGCGAGCGGTTCCGCACCCCGGCCCAGACCGGCCTGACTGGTGAACAGTTCCGGCTCTACGAGCTGATCTGGATGCGCACGGTCGCCTCACAGATGAAGGATGCCGTGGGCCAGTCGGTGTCGATGCGGATCGGTGGCCTGGCCGCCACCGGCGAGGACGCCGTGTTCTCGGCGAGCGGACGGGTCATCACCTTCCATGGTTTCCTCAAGGCCTATGTCGAAGGAACCGACGGTGGCAAGCGGACCGACGACGACCAGACGCCGCTGCCGAATCTTCAGTCGGGTGATCCGGTCACCGCCGCGTCGTTGGCGGCTAGCGGTCACGAAACGAAGCCGCCGGCCCGCTACACGGAGGCCACCTTGATCAAGGAGCTCGAGGATCGCAAGATCGGCCGGCCGTCGACCTACGCCGCGATTATCGGCACCATTCTCAACCGCGGCTACGTCTACAAGAAGGGCACTGCCCTGGTGCCGGCCTGGTTGGCGTTCTCGGTGACCCGACTGCTGGAGGACCACTTCAGCCGGCTGGTGGACTACGAGTTCACCGCGCTGATGGAGAGCGTCCTCGACGAGATCGCGCGCGGCGAGACGGACCGGAACTCCGAGCTGGCCGAGTTCTACTACGGCTCCGACCGGGTCAAGGGCTTGCACCCCCTGGTGACCGGCCTGGGCGAGATCGACGCCAAGCAGCTGGCGACGTTCCCGATCGGCGGTCCGGAGACCGGAATTGCGCTGCGGGTCGGCAAATATGGCCCCTACCTCGAAGGACCGGACGACGACGGCACGCCGTCCGCCAAGCGCGCTAACGTGCCCGATGACCTGCCGCCGGACGAACTCACCGTGGCGAAGGCCCACGAGCTACTGGCCAAGCCGACCGGCGAGGAGATCGAACTCGGCGTGCATCCCGACAGCGGCCTGATGGTGGTTGCCAAGAACGGGCGCTACGGGCCGTATGTCACCGAGCTGTTGCCCGAAGACGCATCCAAGGGTGTCAAGGCCCGCACGGGTTCACTTTTCAAGTCGATGAGCCTGGACACGCTGACGCTGGACGACGCCCTCAAGCTGATGTCGCTGCCCCGAGTGGTGGGCGTCGACGCAGACGGAGCCGAGATCACCGCCCAGAACGGGCGCTACGGGCCCTACCTCAAGCGCGGCACGGACTCGCGGACCATCGCCTCGGAGGAACAGCTGCTGACGATCACACTGGACGAGGCACTCGCCGTCTACGCCCAGCCGAAGACTCGAGGTCGGGCGGCGGCCGCTCCGCCGCTGAAGGAGTTGGGTGCTGATCCGGTCTCGGGGCAGCCGGTCGTTGTGAAGGCAGGCCGGTTCGGTGAGTACGTCACCGACGGGGAGTACAACGCGACGCTGCGCAAGGATGACACCGTCGAGGCGATCACCTTGGAGCGGGCTGCCGAGTTGCTGGCCGAGCGCCGGGAGAAGGGGCCGGCCAAGAAAGGTGCCACCCGACGTACCACCAAGAGGGCCGCCCCCAAGCGGGCTTCAGCGAAGAAGCCGGCGTCCGGGAAGGCTGCCGCGGCGAAGGGTTAGCTCACCGGATTGTGGTTGAGGCGATCCGGCGCCGGTCCGTGTTGCCTCGGCGGGTACGGCTGACTGTTCGCCGATTGACGAGAATGCTGGCATGGCCGGCATGTTATTTCTTGAGAGAACCTAGGCAGGCTGGGTTGTAGACGTTCGAACCAGGTCGGGCGTTGCCCTTTGCCGGGTACTTGCGGGCGATCAGGTAGGGCCCCCCCGGTGTCGATCACGGTCGGTGGCGTCTCGTAGCCTCACCTGCGTGGACCGATCGCCGTCGCTCACGCCCCGAGCCGAGTTGATGGTGCCCGAGTTGATGGGCCCTCCGCGCGACGGGTTGACGCTGGGGGACGCTGGTTCGGGTGAGTCTGCGCGGTCGCTGGTTGACGCTTGGCCCGGGGTGTACGCCGAGACGGGTGTTTTTGTGTGCTTCGAGGGCGGTGACGGGGCCGGGAAGTCTACTCAGTCGCGAGCCCTAGCGGCCTGGCTGACTGAGCAGGGATACCCGGTCGTGCAAACTTTCGAGCCAGGCGGCACCGCGGTGGGCCAGACGGTTCGTGAGATCGTGTTGAACCCGGCGACCGGCGTGTTGTCCGATCGCACCGAGACCCTCTTGTATGCCGCGGACAAAGCCGAGCATGTGCACGCGGTGATTCGTCCGGCCCTGGCCAGAGGTGAGGTGGTGATCAGCGATCGGTATGTCGACTCGATGGTGGCATATCAGGGTGCGGGGCGTCCGCTCGGCCGAGCCGAGGTTGAGCGGGTGGCGCGCTGGGCAACCGGTGACCTGCGGCCCCACCTCACGGTGGTTCTCGATCTGCCACCCGTACAGGCGCTCGGCAGGTTTGCCGGCCACGATCGGATCGAGGGTGAGCCGGTGGCGTTCCATCAGCGGGTGCGCCAGGCGTTTCTAGAGCTGGCCTCCGCGGTTCCCGAGCACTACCTGGTGATCGATGCCGAGGCGCCCCGGGACCGGATCGCCGACGCGGTGCGCGCCCGGGTGACGTCTTTGCTCGGCCAGGCCGCGAAGCGAGCGGGCGCATGACGGTGTGGGCCGACCTGGTCGGCCAGGACGTTGCCGTTCGGCCACTGCGTCTGGCCGCGAGCGGGCAGGGTATGAGCCACGCCTGGCTGGTGACCGGCCCGCCGGGTTCCGGCAGGTCTAATGCGGCAGTCGCGTTTGCCGCTGCCCTGCAATGCGAGGCGGATCCGCCGGGTTGCGGCGAGTGCAAGTCGTGTCGGACGACCCTGGCCGGTTCGCACGCCGACGTCACCGTGGTTCACACGGAGAAGTTGTCCATCGGAGTGGATGACGTTCGGCTGCTCGTTCGGTCGAGCGCGCTCGCCCCGGTGGGACAGCGCTGGCAGATTCTCGTTGTCGAGGACGCTGATCGGCTCACCGACCAAGCGGGTAACGCATTGCTGAAGGCGATCGAGGAACCCACCGAACGGACGGTGTGGCTGTTGTGCGCCCCCACCGTCGAGGACGTCTTGGCGACGATTCGGTCCCGTTGCCGATTGGTCACGCTGGCCACGCCGTCCTCCCAGGACGTGGCAGACTTCCTCGCCCGGTCGGGGATCGGAGCCCAGCTAGCGTCATACGCCGCTCGTGCTAGCCAAGCGCATATCGGCCGGGCCAAAGCGTTGGCTCGCGACGAAGCGACTCGCCGTCGTCGCGATGAGGTGGTGTCCATTCCGATGAGGCTCCGAGGTCTCGGCGAATGCGTGCGCGCGGCGTCAGACTTCGCCGCCGCGGCCAAGGTCGAGGCCGACTCCATCACCTCCGAACTGGACGCTCGCGAACGAGCCGACCTGAACACAACCTATGGTGTGGTTGAGCGGGGTCGCCGGCCCCGGGAGTACGCCCCGGCGCTCGCCGCTCTCGAACGCGGCCAGAAGGCGAGAGCCAAACGCCGGCTGCTCGATGTCATCGATCGCGGGCTCATGGACCTGGTCTCGGTCTACCGTGATGCCGTCATGATCGGCTTGCGGGCAGGCTCGGTTCTGGTCAATGAGGAACTCCGCGCCAGCATCGAGAAGCTGGCGTCCGGCTCCAGTCCGCAGCAGAACCTGAGACGAGTAGACGCGATCTTTATTGCGAGAGAGCAGATGTTTGAGTTCAACGTTCCGCCGGCCATCGCGCTGGAGTCCATGATGGTCGGGCTGTGGGCCCCCGAGCTGTTGGATTCCGACAACCAGTCAGTCACGATCGGCGGCGCGGCGGTGGCCCGGTGAAACCCAGGTGGAGCCGGGCTGCATTCCCGCCAGCCCGCCGCGGGGCATTGACGGTAGCGATATTCGCGGTGATCGTGGGGCTCCTCTGGGCGACGGTTGGGCAAGAGTTCTCCGGTACCTCGGGGAAAGTTGGCGACAAGAGTCCGGAATCATCGTCCGCGTCTCGTTCGCCCGGTCCCGACGCGACCTCGTCGCCGGCCGCTGTGGATCCTCGGGTGACCGAACCGCCCAGTCCGGCTCTTGCCGCCTACTACGACCAGAAGCTTCGGTGGTCCGGCTGCCGAGAGACGGAATCGGTGGGAACGACCGTGACCGCTGGGTTCGGTGCTTCAGTGGACATGTTCGAGCTGGCGCGCGGCTCCACGGCAACCGTGCGGTCTCGCGCCGCTGAATCCGCCGCCGACGTGCTGTGTAGCACGCTGAAGGTTCCGCTGGACTATGCCAAGCCGGCCGGCGTCGCGATCAAGATCGCTCTGCTTAGGGTCCCAGCTGAGGGCGAGCGGATCGGCGCGTTGGTGGTCAATCCGGGGGGGCCGGGCGCTCCGGGTACGTCGTACGCCGAGGCCGCGGGCCGGGTCTTTCGCGATCCGCTGCGCGAGAGTTTCGACATTGTCGGGTTCGACCCTCGCGGAACGGGGCGAAGCAACCCGGTCGACTGCCTGGGGGACGACGAACTGGATCGCTATGTCGCGGCTGACCCTGACCCGGATACGGCGCGGGAGATAAGACGGTTTGTCGCCCAGGTCCGCAAGCTCGGTGCGGGATGTGCCGCTCGATCGGGCTCGATAGCTCGACACGTCTCCACCGTCGAGGCGGCCCGGGACATGGACATCTTGCGAGCGGCGCTCGGGGAGGGGCGGCTGACCTACTTCGGGGCTTCTTATGGCACCAAGCTCGGCGCCACCTATGCGGACCTCTTTCCGAAGCGGGTTGGCCGGCTAGTGCTGGACGGCGGCATTGACTTGTCTTTAGGCACGAAGGAACTCGGCACGCAACAGGCGGCCGGTTTCGAGGTGGCGTTGCGCGCCTATGTCGACAATTGTGTCGAGCAGACCAAGTCATGCTTCCTAGGAGACAGCACCGATGCGGGTCTCACCCGTATTCAGCGGCTCCTGGCGGATATTGAAAAGACGCCACTATCGACCGATCTCGGTGCTCGCAAGCTGGAAGTCGGCAACGCGTTCTATGGCCTGGTAGCGCCGCTCTATCAGCGTGAGGCCTGGTCGGCGTTGTCACTGGCGTTGCGCTCGGCCCTCGAGGGAGACGGAACGACCCTGCTTCAGTTCTCCGACCTCTACACCTCGCGTGGCAGCGACGGCTATACCGACAACTCGTTGGAAGCGAACGTGGTCGTCAACTGTCTGGACCACCCGGGTGGCACCAAGCCTTCTCGGGTTGACGACTCTTACGAGGAGTATGAGGCGGCCGCGCCAACGTTTGGGCGGGTCTTTGCCTGGAGCGCGGTGGGGTGTCTCGGGTTTCGGTCATCGCCGGCGACCCGGTGGGACGCGGTTCGTGCGGTCGGCGCGGCGCCGATTCTGGTGGTCGGCACCACGCGAGACCCGGCCACACCGATGCGGTGGTCCGAGGCGTTGGCCGCTCAGCTCGACTCGGGTGTGTTGTTGCGTAGAGACGGTGACGGTCATACGGCATACAACGTGGGTAACGAGTGCATTGACAGTGCGATCGAGGCGTACCTGGTGCGCGGCATTGTGCCGCCGGTGGGTACGAGCTGCTAGCGTCTTCGCTGGGGGTCTGCGGGTGCGCTAGCGGCCTGGGTTGGGTAGAAGTGCCCTGGTCGCTTGGCGCTAGCTCTGGGAGGGTTTCTCGCATCCCCCCACTTGGTGCCGACGAAGGGATATCTACGCATGCGCAAGTTGATCGGAATCTGTGGGTCGCTGGCGATCTTGGCCGCCTTGGGCCCCTCCGGGTGGATCGGGATCGCTGAAGCGCAGCCATTGCGCCTGGCGCCGCCACCAGCTCCGGACAGCTATCAGTCAGACTTCGCGGGACTTGCCGATCCGCATGGGGGGCGCACGGTCAAGGGCGCGGTCAAGCGGATCGGGGTGCGCGTGGACAAGCCGCGGATCACTCGCAAACGGTCGTTCGATCCGGCGCGAGATTGCGCGCGCGGCCAGAGTATGGATTCGTGTTTTCAGGCGCGGATAGACAACGTGAAGTCCGGGACTCGCCTCAAGGTCGCCAAGGGTGTCTACAAGTTCAATGGTTCCGGAAGCTCGGCCTTCCTCACGGTGCGAGGCAAGACCGACGTCGCCTTGAACTTCAGCGGGTCAACCCTGCTGTTCGGCGCGCCACGTGACGGCATCGCGGTGTGGAACGGCACGCGGGTGCAGTTCAGTCGCGTTCGGATTGGTTGGTCGATACCGGTGCACGCGCGCGGCAAGATCACCTCGAACTCGACGGTGACCGTTCCTCAGCCGGGGCCAGGGAGCCCGATCGACCCGAACACCAAGGTGATCGCCGTGACTCCCTTCGACTTCACGAAGGGCTCGTGGTCCGATCTGGGCGGCGGGGTCAACAACCGTGCCGGCGAGAGCACTATTCGCGGAGAAGCCCGCGGCGATTCGGTGGTTTACACCGGGTCGGCGAATCAATTTGCCGGTCCGCTGAAAAAGGGCGCGACGGACGTGATTGTTCGCTACTACGGGAAACTGCACGCCGTGGTCGTCGAAGGAGATCCGGCTAAGCCGGGGCCCTCCAATGACATCTCGTTCCGCAAGGTTCGGGTGCGTAGCAGCCCGTCCATGGGTTTCAAGGTGAACATGGGCTACGGAAGTGGCTTTAAGATCTTCAAGTCCCGGATTGCCCCACTCCGTCGGGCTAGGTTCCGCGACGGCACCCCCAACTACAACCGTTACATCAGCAGCAATATCGACGCGGTCAACATCGAGAACGCGAGCGATGTCTCGATTAGGCGCAGCCGGTTGATCGGCATGGGTGATGATGGCGTCAACTCACATGCGATTCTGGGGCAGGTTTCCAAGGTCGAGGGTCGAGCGATCACGGTGGCTCGCTCAGGCAGCATCGGCAACTCCAAGTCGTTCGTCGCGTTTTCGTCGGACCTTACCTATCTAGGTCGTTTCGGCATTTCCTCCACCTCAGGCGGGCTCGTGACGTCGGAGCAGGATCTGGCGAGGACCTTGAAGCCCGGTGACTACGTCGCGGGCTACGAGAGCTTCCCATCCCGTTACCGGATTAGTAAGAACAGGATCGCGGACGGTCTGGCCCGGGGTCTGTTGCTCTATCTGCCCAATGGCGCGGTCCGTGGCAACAGGATCTCCAATATGGGCTCTCCCGGGATCATCTTGCGCGAAGAGATCGGCACCCGTTGGGATCGGGGCGGACGCCTGGGCGCGCCGGTGAACATCCGGATATCGCGCAATAGGTTCACCGAAACTGACGCGGCGATGAACGCGCTGCGGGATGGTGACCCGTCCCATCGCGGCGCGATATCTCTCGCAGCCGTCGTGGACTTCGACGACCAACCCGGGGTGACCACTCCGGACTATCCGGTCTTCAGTGGGATCCTTATCCAAGGCAATAGGTTCTCCTCGATTGTCAACCCCTACGACGTGTCAGTTGTATCCGGCCGCGATATCACCTTGGCGCGAAACTCCTATAGTCGTAGCCGCGCCGTAGGAGTGGAGAAGAGCTCGGGTGTGACCGACTGCGGTTCAGGCAAACGTAACAGCGATAGTTGCCGCTTGATCCAGTAGTGAGGGCAGCGGCATCAGTGATCCCCGTCTCGGAGCAGGCGTTTCAACGTAGAAATCAAAGGAGCAGGGTTAATGTATCTAGGTAAGGTTTCTCTCGGTTTCCGATTCGCGCGCGGGCTGGGCGCCGTGGTCCTCGGGCTCGGCACGGCCGTGGTGGCCTCGCCGGCGGGGGCCGAAGGCGCGCGGGGTGTGGGTGGCCTTCAGGCTGCGAGCATTTGTCGCGGCTCAGGGCTGCCAACCCAGGTCGCGCCCGGCCCGGGTTGCGAGAGCGGTGTGGCTTTCACGACGACTGCAGGCCCGGTCCGTACTGGCGCGTCAGGGCCGACCTTTGTGAAGGGATTCGGTACTGGCGACTGGCGAGGGACGGTACAGGTGCGTATTGGGCGTGGCACCACCGATGTCCGTGTTGGCGGTCCGGCTTCACCAACGGTGGTGGCCGCTTGGGGTCTCCCTGTCACCACCATTAAGGCCGGCGAT
>JBOFLH010000369.1:0-3480 GCA_051657765.1 Nocardioides sp.
GAACCGCGATCGTTAGAGATCGCCGGAGAACTCGGCGGTGCTCACCCCGACCGCGATGACCAGCCCGACCAGCACGATGCCGATGATCAGCAGGACAGTGCCGATGATCCCGAGGATCTGTCCGGCCTTGGCCTGATCACGGCCTGAGTAGGCCTGCGGCGCGGCATCGATCTGCCCGACGGCCTTGGCGCCGATGAACCACGCGAACGGCGCGGCCAGCAGCGGAGCGCCGCAGAACACGCCCCCGACGAGGCTGACGATTCCGAGGACCATCGCCGTGGTTGCCTGCGGATGTTTGGGCGCGACCGGCGCGTAACCGTAACTCGGCGCGCTGCCGTAGGGTGTGCCGGGCTGCCCGTAGCCGGCCGCGGGCGCGCCGTACCCGTACCCGGTCGTTCCGGCGGGAGTCGGCGGGGGTTGCTGCCCATAGCCGGTCGGCGGTTGCGGGCCGTCGGTCGCGGGTGGCGGCTCGATGGGCGGGGGTCCCGCCGGTTGGTCGGGGGTTCCTTCGGGGGGTGGGGCGGCCCAGATGTCGTCGGAGTTGCTCACGGTCAGATCCTCTCAGAGAGTTCCGGCGAAACGGAGATCGGCACCCCGCCCAGCCACTCGTCGATCCCGCGCAGGCAGGACTTCCGAAGGTCTTCGGGGGCCTTCGAAGCCAGCACCGAGAGCCGAGCGAGGGTGGCCAGCCGGTCGTCTGCGAGGGCGTGTGCGTCGCGCATCGCGACGTACTGGTCCGCGAGGCGGGCTCCGAACAACAGCGGGTCGTCCGCGCCCAGGGCGAGGCTTACGCCGGCGTCGAGCAACGCCGGTACTGGTACGTCCGCGAGCGAGGCGTACACCCCCAGTGAGACGTTCGACGTCGGACACACCTCCAGGGTGACTCCGGCCGCTGCGATCTCGGCGACCAGCGCCGGCTCCTCCACCGCCCGTACACCGTGCCCGAGCCGGTGCGCACCGAGCGCCAGACTCGCCCGGGCGCTGGCCGGTCCCACCAATTCGCCGCCGTGCGGGGCGAGCAACAGCCCGGCACGTTCGGCGATCGCGAAGGCGGGGCCGAAGTCCGCTGTGGTGCCACGCCGCTCGTCGTTGGATAGACCGAAACCGACCACCCCGTGGTCGGCGTAGCGGGCGGCGAGCCGGGCCAGGGCACGGGCGTCGAGCGGGTGGCGAGTGCGGTTGGCGGCAATGATCACGCCGATCCCCAGCCCGGTGCTCCGAGCGGCTGCTCGCGCCGCGTCGAGCACGAGCTCGGTGAATGCGGTGATGCCGTCGAATCGGGCGGCATAACCGCTTGGATCAACCTGGATCTCCAGCCACCGGCCCCCGTCGCGGACGTCGTCCTCGGCGGCCTCGCGGAGCAGCCGGCGAACATCGTCCTCGGTTTGCAGAACCGAGCGAGCCAGGTCGTACAACCGCTGGAACCGGAACCAGCCCTTGTGGTCGTTGGTGGCTAGGGTCGGTGGCCAGTCTTCAACGAGCGCGTCCGGCAGATGTACGCCGTCGCGCTCAGCCAGTTCGATCAGTGTCGAGTGCCGCATCGAACCGGTGAAGTGCAGGTGCAGGTGCGCCTTCGGCAGCCTCCGCAGGTCGCGCGTCGAGATCGGTGAGCGGGCTAGCGGAGCCGGGAAGTCGCCCACTCAGGCGAGCAGCTTCTGCATCCGCGCGACACCTTCGATCAGGTCGTCATCGCCCAGCGCGTAGGACAGTCGCAGGTAACCCGGCGACCCGAACGCCTCGCCAGGAACCACCGCCACCTCGGCCCGATCCAAGATGAGCTCGGCCAGTTCCGCGGAGGTATGCGCGACCGCTCCGTCGGCGCCCGCGATGGGCCGACCGAGGAGAGCCTTGACCGACGGATAGGCGTAGAAGGCGCCTTGTGGGGTCGGACACACCACGCCCGGGATGTCGTTGAGCATGTGCACCATGGTGGCGCGTCGCCGGTCGAAGGCGGTCTTCATCTCGTCGACCGCGGCCAGGTCGCCGGTCACCGCTGCGATCGCGGCCCGCTGCGCCACATTGGCGACATTGGAGGTTGCGTGCGATTGCAGGTTGGTCGCGGCCTTGACCAGGTCGGCCGGACCGATCATCCAGCCAACCCGCCATCCGGTCATCGCGTAGGTCTTGGCAACGCCGTTCACCACCACGCAATTGTCGGCGAGAGATGGGCACAACACCGGCATCGAGCCGGTGTCCACGTCGTCGTAGACCAGGTGTTCATATATCTCGTCGGTCAGCACCCACAACCCGTGTTCCTCGACCCACTCACCGATGGCGCGGATCTCCGCCGAGGTGTACACCGCACCGGTCGGGTTGGAAGGGGACACGAACAGCAGCACTTTGGTGCGCTCGGTGCGGGCCGCTTCGAGTTGTTCGACGGTGACTTTGTAGTCCTGGGTCTCGTCGGCCAGCACCTCGACCGAGATCCCGCCGGCCAGCGCGATGGCCTCGGGGTAGGTTGTCCAGTAGGGCGCAGGAACGATCACCTCGTCGCCCGGATCGAGCATCACCGCGAACGCCGCGTAGATAGCCTGCTTGCCCCCGTTGGTCACCAGCACCTGAGCCGGATCGATGTCATAGCCACTGTCACGCAAGGTTTTCGCGGCGATCGCCTTCTTCAACTCGGGCAGTCCGCCGGCCGGGGTGTAGCGGTGGTTCTTCGGGTCGCGGCACGCCTCGACCGCGGCGGCGACCACGTAGTCGGGAGTGGGAAAGTCGGGCTCGCCGGCGCCGAACCCGACGACTGGCCGCCCGTCGGCCTTGAGTGCCTTGGCTTTGGCGTCGACCTTGAGGGTCGCGGACTCCGCGATGGCGCCGACCCGCCTGGACACTCGGCGGGCGCGTGCGGGCGAGGTGGACACGGCACGAGGGGAACCAGAACTCATGGCTTCATGGTAGGGCCGACCCGGCTGCGGTTTGGAGCCGCCGCCGGCTTCGGATTAGACTTTCACTTTGGTGGTTCGCCCCATGCTTTGCCATGCCCTCAGCTGGTCCGCTCTCCCTAGTGCGGAACCCGGTCCGCGGGTCATGGTGAGCTGCTCGGGCCGAAGCATCGGAGGGCACTAGCTCAACTGGCAGAGCATCGGTCTCCAAAACCGAAGGTTGGGGGTTCAAGTCCCTCGTGCCCTGCGGATCAGAGGTGGCAGTACAGAAGTGTCGTCGTTAGCGCCCGACATGGCGGCAACGACGGCAGTCCAGAAGATCTCCGGCAGTGAACTGACGAGGAAGTAGGACGAGCACAGTGGACGGTGGCGTAGAAGGTCGCGGTGTACGCAGCTCCGGCGACGGGGTGAATGTCGATCGACGCACGAGTCCGGCGATGTTCTACCGCCAGGTTGTCGCGGAACTGCGGAAGGTCGTGTGGCCGACGCGTGAGCAGCTGGTCACCTACTTCATTGTGGTCTTGGTGTTCGTGACCGTGATGATGACCTTGGTCTCCATCCTGGACCTGGCCTTCGGCAAGCTGGTGCTCACCGTGTT
>JBOFLH010000370.1:0-2631 GCA_051657765.1 Nocardioides sp.
GGCTACATATATGCTCGCCGACGTCCACTACGGCTGCCCCAACGCCAGGCCGGGGCCTCGCCCTTCCGCGCAGTTCGACGACGCGCCAGGCCACTTCGGCGGACCGGGAGGTCAGTAGGCAGTAGTCGGCCGCCGATCGTCGACATGCCCGAAGGTATGTGACAGGAGCGTCGCTACCGGACGGCGTGCCCATGCCCGATGGCCCGAATCGCATTCGTGGGTTGACCGCCGATCGCGAGTGCTCGACAGCCTCAGTCGGTGCGCTGCGGATGGTCGTCGTTGAAGTTCCGACGCAGCCAGCGTCCCCTCTCCAGGTAGCTCGGAACAGACCGTTCGCTGTGAGTACCCGGACTGAACAGCACGATGTCGCCAGGCAAGGCGACAGCTTCGGCCCGTTGCACCGCAGCCATGAAGTCAGGCTCGGTCCAATGCATCAACCGTTCCTTTGCCATGACGTTTGAGATCATTGCCGAGGTCTCACCGAAGACGACGAACCGGATCTCATGTTCTCGTCCGAAACGGGCGACATCGTCAAAGACATTGAGTTTGTCGTCCTCGCCACCCACGATGACAATCAACGAACTGGGGCGGAGTGCATGCATCGCGTGCAGTGTCGAGTGCGTGTTCGTGCTCTTAGCATCGTTGTAGAACGTGACTCCTTCTCGCACACCCAAGAACTCGATCACGTCCTGCCGTGGAGGCTGCGAGAGAACAGCATCCTTGATGTCGGCGGGGCCGCACCCCAGAACGTGGCCTATCGCCGACGCAGCGAGCGCGCTCGGCATAAGTCCTGGAACGGCGACATCGTCGACACTGAAGAGAAGTTCTTTGGTGCGGCCAACGCACAGAACGGCCTGACCCTGCTCGACGAACAAGCCGTCGAGCTCCTGACGCTCCCGCGGCCCTTGGGAGTACCACCAGGGCGGCCTCCGAGAGGCACCGACGAGGGACACGCAGCGCGGGTCGTCGAGACCCAGCACGGCGTCAGGCCAACCGCACGTTCCGTCCAGCACCCGGCGCTTGAGTCCCAGGTAGTACTCGGGACTGTACAGATTGAGGTGCTCGCTCTGAATGTTCGTGATGGCGCACGCTGTCAGATCGAGACGGGAGCAGTTCTCCAATTGGGCTGCGCTGATCTCCAGGACTGCGATATCTGCGCCCGCATGGTCGACGACCGCCTGCGAGAACGCATAACCAATGTTTCCCGCGAGGATCGGCTTCCTACCTGAACGCTCAAGTGCTGAGGCCACCAGGGTTGCCGTCCACCCCTTGCCGTTCGAACCGGTAATCCCGACGAGGGGTCCGGTGAAGAATGCTGCGGCCACTTCGACCTCCCCCCAGATCGGCACATTGGACCGCGCGGCGTCTCGCAGGATCTCGCTGCTAAGCGGAACTCCTGGGCTCCGCACGACAAGTGAGACTTGACTCCAGTCCGGTTGCTCGACGGATTCCGCTCCCTCGGGCAGTGACTGCGGATGCTGATTCGGTTCGTGCACCAACACCGTTGCACCGTGTGCTGACAACAACGCGTGAACAGCTCGCCCTGAGACACCGAAGCCGACGACCAGAGCACAAACGCGCGATACCTGCCAGACCAGCTCACGGGTTGTCTGCACGCGTGGAGTCGCATTCATCACGTATCCAGTTCTTGCAGTACCTTCACGTCGCTCCATGGGCGACGTTCGTCACCTACGAGCTGATAGGCCTCCGAACCCTTGCCCGCTAGCAGCAGGACGTCACCTGGTTCCACGTGGTCGAGAGCTCGCTGTATAGCCACAGAACGGTCGAGCACCGTCTCAAACTGGCCGTCGGTAGCGGCGCACCCCACCGCGATCTCCTCGATAATTCGCTCTGCATCCTCGGACCGCGGGTTGTCCGTGGTCACGATGGTTAGATCGGAAAACCTTGTTGAGATCTCGCCCATCACGGGTCGCTTGGTCGGGTCGCGGTCTCCACCGCAGCCGAAGACGGTCACGATGCGACCAACCCCGCACTCACGGATGGACTGGATGGTCATCTGTAGAGACTCAGGCGAGTGGGCATAGTCCACGATTCCGACCGCGCCACTCGTCAGGGCCACGCGTTCCATTCGGCCCGGCGGCTGTCGCAAGCTCGTCAGGCTGTCCGCCATGGTACGAAACGGCATCCCCATGGCCAAGCCGATGCCTACTGCCGCCAGAACGTTGGCGACGTTGTATCGACCGATGAAGGGCAGGTGAGCAGCGACACGCTGCGAGCCGTGGCACAGTGCGAAGTCGATGCCGTCGAGTCGCTGAACGACTTCAGTCGCGTATAGGTCGAGCGACTCGTCGTCCAGCCCATAGCGCAATGCGCTCGGGTGCAGCTTCAGGATGTCGGCTGCCATATGGTCTTGGCCGTTCAGCACCACGTGACGGGGATTTGCTTCGAACAGCTTGAGTTTCGCGCGACCGTACGCAGCCATGGACCCATGGTCGTCTAGGTGGTCCTGACTAAGGTTGCTGAAGACTGCGACGTCCCAGAACATTGCATCGACACGATGCTGCTCCAGTGCAAGAGACGACGCCTCGATCAGGAGCACCTCCGCGTCCTTTCTCCGCATGCTCTCGAGAAGAGGCTGCAGCTGATCTGCCTGTGGGGTCGTGGGCGTGT
>JBOFLH010000371.1:0-1826 GCA_051657765.1 Nocardioides sp.
GGCAACGCAAGTGACCACCTGGCCCACCTCCCAAGTTCCTTGGTCGAGAACGCCGCGACCGGCGTCTACCACCCGGAGAGTAGGGGGATCAGAGCCAATCTGAAGCAAATTGCTTAGTATTGGCGAAAACTCTGCAGAACCTCATAGTGAAAGCAAGATCGAGCCAGACAGTTTGTGGGGTCAGCTCGATTGCTCATCTGGCGTCAGGCCCTGGACGGCACGGTGGATGATCGACCTGGCGGCCGCGCCGTAGCTTGCCACCTTTGCCAGCTTTGCGAACACGGAGGCGTACAGCTCGATCTCGTGTGGCTGTCGGAGGTTCAGTTCGGCCGAGTAGGTTTCGACTCGGACCAGATCGGCGTTGCAGATCACGAAGCGTGACGTGGATCTACGACGTAGTGGGTTGCGTCCCCGATGACGCCGAGCCGGACGTTGCGTAGTGAGGTCAGTGAGACCAGGCGGTCAAGCTGCCCGAGCAGGATGTCGACGGAGCAGACTCGGTTTCGGAGCGTACTTTCGGTGATGACGAATTGGAACGTCTTGTTCGGTCGATACAGCATTTCTTGGCGTCGCATCCGCATCGCGACGGCATCGTCGACATCGTCGGGCACTCGGTAGTCGTCGACTCCTTGGGCGAATCGAGCTCGCGCGTACTCCGGCGTCTGGAGTAGGCCGGGCACCACGGCCGGCTCGAACGACCGGTACAGCTTGGTCTTGGCGTCCTGCTGGGATAGTTCGAGCTGATGGTTGACCATCCCAGCCTTGAGTATTCGTCGCCATTCGGCGTGCTGCACTTCGACAGTGTGTAAAGAGGCGAGTAGGGCTTCGGTCTCGCGCTCGGTGTTGGTTACCCGCGTCCATTCCTTGACATCACCATCGGTCGGCGTCTGTCTGCCGTTCTCGATCTTGCTGACCTTCGACGGCTGCCATGACAACGTCTCCGCTAGATTCTTACCGGTGAGGTGGGCTTGCCGACGAAGTTCACGGAGCCGCTGACCGAGGGCGTTGCGTGCTTCCTCGACGCCCGAACTACTGGATCGTGGCCTCAAAGTTGTTCCTGTCGATGGCGTGATGTCGGGCTACATCCCGCCAGTAGTTGTGCTTCACGATCTCGGAAGTATCTTCGACGACCTCGCCGCCTTGGAACTTATCGGCTTCGCCGAAGTGCATCCGCACGAGCTTGCGGGAGTCGAATAGCCAGTAGTCGTGCTGAGGCAGGTCGACGCGCTCAGCCACGTCGCGTGGCAGGTAGCGGATCTCTTCGCCGGCGTCACTGGCCCGCTGAGATGCCCAGAGGCCGAATCGGTTGTAGTCACTCAGCGGCATGCTGACGATTCGCACTCGTGCGTAGCGTCGGCCTTCGCTGGTGGCCTGCCGGACCTTGCTGTCCCAGGTCTCGGCCCACGACAAGTCCACTGACTCGCCCGCTATGAATTGCCGTAGCGACTCCACCTCAAGCGGTGAGTTGTAGCTCTCCCGCACCTCCAGACGGAAAGCCGTGTGCTCGAAGCCGTGGAACAAATGCTGGAAGTCGTCCCCGACGAGCAAGCTCAGGGCGCCCCTCCCGCTGTCAAGTAGCGCCGGGCGTACATCTTCAGCACATCCTCTGGGATCTCGATCAGGGTCTCATGGTCGGGCACGTCTCCCACGTCCGCGAGCGCTTGCGGGTCGGTCACCTTCCATCCCTGCGCGATGTACGTCACCCGATCGGTACGGTCGGTGGCGAAGAGTGTAGGTGACTCGCCCGTATAGGAATCTGGGTCCTTGCCGAGGAAGTGAGCACGCATTGCCTGTCTCCTTGCTCCGAGTGTGGAGAAACTTGCTCA
>JBOFLH010000372.1:0-5720 GCA_051657765.1 Nocardioides sp.
GCTCAGAGGTTGACTGGTCCCACACTGAGCAGTGGTCAGAACTGGTGGATGGCTCGGGAGGGTGAGCATGAAGCGGCGCACCCTCCCGAGGGCTGGTGGGGCGGACGGGGCTTGAACCCGTGACCGGAGGATTATGAGAGGTTCCCTACCGGCGCTCTGACCTGCATGTCTCCTCCGAACCAGCCAAACTCGGGCACACCTCAGGCACAAATTGTCCACAAAGCGCTCACTGCCTGGAAAGACGCCCAGCAATACCTACTGAACGGCTCAGGCGAGTCGGGCCTCCAGGCAGCGGCAAAGCAGCCGCCAGCGACAGGAGCCTGGCGTATTGGATGGTGGGGCGAATAGCCTCCGCCCGGAGGAGGCGACCTGACGGCTTAGTCTCGTCTTGTGAGTCCTGAACTGCTCGCCGTTGTGGTTGCTGGCGGCTTCGGCGTCACCGGCACGATCGTCGGTGTCGTGATGACGACTTGGTTGGCACGCTCCGCGGAGCAGCGACGCTTGGCCGCTGAAGATGATCGTCGTTGGCTCGCTGATCGACGGCAGGTCTATGCGGCATTCCTGGTACTCAGCCAGTCCATGCTTCGTGAGACCGACGGTGTCGCTGTCTTCCTTTCATACCGCGGTGATGAGGAGGTTGCCGACGAAGATGAAGCCCTCATGGCGGACGGTCTGATGGATTACTTCGCCCGTTGGGAGAATCAGCTTCAACCCGCGCTGAGTGATGTGCAGCTGGTGGCCGGCAGTGAGGTGGCTGACCTAGCAGATCGGGTCTCGGGGGCCTTGATGGAGATCACCGCGGTCGTGGAGAAGCGAGGTCCGTTCGTTAACTACTACCCGGGATGGTTTCGTGCCTGTGACCTCCTCGGGGTGCTCAGAAACGCCATGCGAGTTGAGCTGGGGCTCAACGATATGATCGAGACGGCCGATCCGCGGGATGCGGAGTGGCCGTGGCTGCAGGATCGGCCTTCGGAAGAGGATTACATACGTCACCAGGCAGAGATACCGGGACGGCCGCCGCTCACCCCTTCCGAGAAAGCTCGTCTCGAAACGTTTGAAGACGGCAAGCCGGTGTCCTCGGACCCTGCGTAGGCAGCCAGTCAGGACACTGATAGTGAGAGGTTCTCTTCAGGCGGGCGCAACCTGTCAGTTGGCTCAGAAGCGTCCGAACCAGGCACAACTGGCTGCATGTAGTACATGATGCTCGGCGTGCCCTACCTCTCACCTCAGACACCAAGATGGCAGCCCGCGGACGAGGCCGCGCTTGAAGTAGCTGCTCGCGAAGGGCTATTGGAGGAGACCCACTACCTCGAACTCAAGGAACGCGTAGACCTAGGAAAAGCAGCAAACCGCGAACTGGCCCGCGACCTTGCCGCGTTCGCGGTCGATGGCGGAACCTTAGTGATCGGCGTCCGGGAGCATGATGACCGCGCGCCAGAACTTGTTCCAGTCAAGATCGCCGGACTGGCCGAAAGAATCGAGCAGATCGCCCACACGGCCGCCGACCCCCCTCTTCCGATCACCTGTACATCCTTGCCAGCGCATGATCGACCTGGCATGGGCTACTTGATCGTGCAAGTGCCGGCCACAGGAACCGCTCCGCACATGGTTGACGGGGTCTATATGGGGCGCGGCGATAAGACCAAGATCCGCCTCAGCGATGCGGACGTCTCACGTCTTCATGACCAGCGCCTCCGCGCCGGAAGAGCCGTAGCGGACCTAGTGAGCGAGTATGTCGCTCGCGACCCCGTACCACGCGAGGTCAGCCGCCAAGCACACCTCTTTGTTGTTGCGGCTCCAGTAAGTCCCAGACCCGAGATGCTTCTAACGGCCTTGCCCCAAAACGGCTGGAGACCGTTCCTCGCAAAACTGCTCGATGATGGCGCCTATCCGACAACATCATCCTTGCCACACGAGTCGCCGGTCAGGCCAAGCCTACGTTCAGTGTCCGAGTTCGCTCGGCGATCTGACGGCGTCGCACTCACCTACAACCTGACCCCAGACCGCGGCTGGAATCTTGGCGCAACTAACCCGGAGGACATCGTTGAGGTCGAAGTCACCGAAGACGGCGCGATACGCGTACTCAACACTCGTGCGAGTGACACGGCAGGTGGGGCCAAAAGCGCAGTGCTGTTTGAGGAAGCTCTGCCGGATTCCGTCCGACGCACTGTCGGCATGGCCGAGCACATCGCGAATCAGACTGGCTACCTCGGCCCATGGATGATCGGGGCCGCTATGACCGGAATCGCGGGGCTGTCGGCATACGGCGAGGGACGCCTACTCAGATCACCTCTCGCGTCGGTTGGCATCGACACGGACGAGTACCGCCAGCAAACCACGGCCTCCTACGTTGAGCTACAACAAACCCCAGGGGCGGTTACGGCGCGAATCGTGGGCCGCTTCCTCCGCAGTATTGGATTCGCCGACTCCCCCGCTATCGCACCCCTCCTCACGGACTAGCTCGTCTTGATTCGACAGAAATGGCTCAGCACTATCCCGGGAGATGTGCCGAAAAGCGATTGGCCCCTCCTCAATCCGGCGGGCACATCTCCGTCGGAGGGAACCTCGCTCGCCGATTGCTGCTGAAGATCCCCGCCCGCTCGGTCGGCTATACCGACGCCCGCGGGCTTGCTGGTCTGCGCGGGCGCCGCTCGTGCCACTGGCGGATGCTGGCAGGACGCCAGAGCGGGAGTCGGCCCATGCGCCGGTCTGGTTCGGGCATTTGCTCTCGCGCCATGTAGGCGCGGACTGTAGACGGTGACACCTCGAGGAACGACGCCACGTCGTCGGTAGTCCACCAGTCCGTAGAGGGCGCTTGCGTCGGTACGCCGCGCTCTAGATAGGCCATGCCGCCGCGTTGTCGGACATCAAGTGCGGCCGCGACACGCCCGGCCAAGCGGTCAATCATCAGGCCCTTGAGCGCGGACTGAGGGTGCAGGCCGAAGCGTTCAAGTTCGTCAGGAGGTAGGGAGATAGTCGCGAGTTCTTCTGCGCTGAGGATGCCGCCGTCGAAGACGAAGAGCAGTTTGTCGCCCTCGCTGTCGGCTGGCGCCCAATCGACAACGAGGAGGCGTTCCACCTTGCGCGTGAGCCCAAGTTCCTCAGTCACCTCCCGTTCGCACGCCTCGACGGGACTCTCCCCGCTTTCGACGTACCCGCCAGGGATCTCCCAGCCTTCCTTGTAGGTCGGCTTCACCAGAAGCAGCTGACCTTGCTCATCGAAAAAGAGCGCACCTGCTGCTACGCGGGGCTGGGACATCGAAGGCGTCATAGCGTTCACCCTATTGGCGCTGCGCCACTGCTAGACGACATTCAGGCGCTCGGCGAGGCCCGCGAGATGGAACCCTGGCCGGCCCGGTTCGTTCCTCACCCACGTCTGGACCAGGTGGCGGCTCAGGAAGTGGTAGCGAACCTGTTCTGGCGCCGCCTTCTCGGCCTCCAGGAGTGTTGCCAGTGCTTGATCTCGCCTATTCGCGTTACTCAGAGCTCGTGAGACTTCTAGCGCATGCCGTACGCGCCGCTCAACCGGCATGCCGGAGGTGTCGATGTCCGGGCCGAGGGCGACGGCGATCTGGACGTCGCCAAGCTCCATCGCTGTCGAAACACGATGGATCGCTACGTTGGTCGGGCCAAACGCGGTCCAGAGCCGATTGTCGTCATGGCCAAGGCGTCGAGCGGCGAGGTCCGCACCGTCGAGGAAGTCGCGGGCGGTTGCTCGGTCGTCTGCCCGCGCCGCCGCCATCGAGCCTGCTAAGAGTGCGGTCCCGTAGATCGACAGCATGGTTGGCCCTGCCTTGGGCAGGTGTGGCGCGAAGAAGTCGGCCGCATCGTTCGTAAGGCGTACGGCCTCGGCGTACGCGCCGATCGACAACAAGGAGTGAGCTACGGACCGGAGAAGAGAGCCGATGATGATCGGATTCTCGCTCTGCTGCGCGGCTTCGATGCCTCGGTTCGACGCACTCCAGGCCAGATCGGCCTCACCGAGTTTCGTCAAGACGGTTGCAGCAAGGTGGTACGCCAGGGCAAGCCGGCCGGCAGCGACGCGGCGGTCGTCGCCGTCGTACTCGACCACGGCCGTTTTGGCTGTCGGGATGACCGAGACGAGTCGGTGGGTGACGTAGGCGAACCGGGTGTCTTGGTAGGCGCTCCACATGTCGTCGACTTGGCGTCGCAGCTCATTCAGATTGACCGGTTCTCGTTCTGGGCGCTTGCTGACGAGTCCGGCCACCTGCCGGTAGTCCATCAGTACTGCGCGTAGAGCGGGAACCGTCTGTTGGCCACTGTCGTCGGTCCACTCCATCAATGAGGGCTCGGCGATCAGGTCCGCCAGGGACACGTCAAGGGCTTCGGCGAGCGCACGCAAGACAGACAGTCGGTCGAGGTTGATCCGGTTGTTCTCGATCTTGCTCAGCCAGTCGGCTGTCCGGCTCACTCGGCCGGCCAGAACCTCCTGAGAGAGTCCACGCCGTCGCCGATACCAGGCGATTCGCTCGCCGATCGAGAGGTCAGTTGCTCTTCCTCGCATGACTTGGAGTTCAACCGCCTCTCACTCAGTGACCCCGGAAAAGTTCTCCGGGTTCCCGTCGCGGACCGGCCCTAGCGTCGCAATCAAGTCAGGGCCTCCTCTCCAACAGAGTAGACAACACCCTTGACTTGCAGCGCAAGAGCTGTATTACTTGAATACAGCTAAACCGCTGTATCCGCAAGATGTCGCGCATCGGGTGCGGCACGGATCAGTCGATCGAAGGAGTGTGTGACTGATGTTGACGATGCCGTTGTTTCTGGTTCTGTTGTTGATCGCGTTTGTTGCGGTGAAGTACGGCGCGACGAAGCTCGGGCCGGTAGTGCTGGGTGTGTTGTTGGGGTTGACGATGGCTTCGACGGCGTTCGGCCCACCGTTGACCAATGGTTTGGAGCAGTTCTCCCGGACCCTGGTGGCGACGATCTCGCAGGCGGCCGGCTAATGATCACCACGAGTGCAGAGGCCGGCACCGGCGTGCGGTGTTCGACGGACGCCACGTGTTGGGAGTTGCCGGATCGTGGCGGCCCAGTTCGCGGGCGGCGGGTGTTGGAGCGGCTCGCCGCGACGTTGGGGGCCGGACCTGGCGATTGTGTCGAGCTAGAGCTGGCCGGGCATTGGGCCACGGTGTGTGACCTGTTGGCCGGCGCCGAGGTCCCGGTTGATCATCTGCGTGAGGCGGTGATCGTGCTGTCCGCGGCGCTCGATGAGTTGCGGCGGCTGGCGACCGCGGCGTCAGTGACTGACGCCGAGGTCGACGAGCCGCTGCCGATGGGCGTGGGGTGGGACCGATGAGCACCGCCAGGGCCGAGACGGCCACGGCGGCGCGGTCATCAGCGGATGTCCCGGTACGGGTGCGTGCGGTGGCCGCCGTGGAGGCCGCACGGGTATTGCTGACCGCTGCCGGTGACACGGCGGCTGCTCGGTGCGACCGGTTGAACGCGGTACGGTTGTATGCCGCTGCGGCTGAGCTTGCCTGGCTACAAGGCGATGCGCGGCAGGGGCCGGTCCGATGACCACCCCCACGCGCCCGCGTACTGCGGTGTGGCCGTTGTGGCTACTCGCGGCGCCGGCGGTTGGTGCGGTGTGGTCGGGCTGGGTCGGCCTGGGCCGGTTGTGTGGCTTCGGGGTGGTCCAGCCGCTGCCGGGGATCGTCGATGGGTTCGAGATCAACACCGCGGTCACTCTGCCGATCGGGATG
>JBOFLH010000373.1:0-3054 GCA_051657765.1 Nocardioides sp.
TGTCGTCGTGCGGTGAGCAGTAGCGCAGGAAGTACCAGGACGAGTCGACGAAGGTGTCCATCGTGTCGCTGTCTCGGGTGGCCGGGCCGCCACACATCGGGCAGGGCACGTTGACCCAGTCCGTGGCCGCCGCCAGAGGAGACACGCCCTGCGGTTTCAGGTCGGCTCCGGTCAGGTCGGGCAACACCACTGGCAACTGATCCTCGGGCACGTCGACTTCGCCGCAATCCGGGCAGTGAATCACCGGAATGGGACAGCCCCAAAACCGCTGCCGGCTCAACAACCAGTCCCTCAGCCGGAAGTTCACCGCTCCGGAGCCGGTGCCGGCCGCCTCCAGCGCGGCGATGGTTCGGGCCACCCCGGTGGCCTTGTCGACGATGCCGTCCAGGTAGTCGGAATTCACATAGACGCCGTCGCCGGTCGTCGCGAGGTAGGTCTCCTCCGGATTCGGCTCGCCGGTGTCGACCACTCGTCGCACCGGCAGGCCGAACTTCTTCGCGAAGTCCAGGTCGCGCTGGTCGTGCGCCGGCACGGCCATGATCGCACCCGTGCCATAGTCGGCCAACACGTAGTCGGCCGCCCAGACCTCGATCTCCTCGCCGTTGACCGGGTTGACCGCGGTGACCCCCAGGTTTACCCCGGTCTTGACCCGGTCGGTCGCCAATCGATCGATATCGGAGGCCTTGCGCACCTCGACGACATACCTCTCGTACGCCGCGCGCTGCTGCGGTGCGCAAAGCTGCGCGGCCAACGCGGCGTCGGCGGCGACCACCAGGAACGTCGCGCCGAACAAGGTGTCCGGACGGGTTGTATAGACACTGACCCGCTGGGACGACCCGTCGGTCAGGCGCACCTCGAAGTCGACATGGGCGCCGGTGGACCGGCCGATCCAGTTGCGCTGCAGGGTGAGCACCTTGGCCGGCCACTTGCCCTCCAGCGCCGACATGTCGTCCAGCAACCGCTGGGCATAGTCGGTGACCTTGAAGTACCACTGGGTCAGCTCACGCTTGGTGACCTCGGCACCACACCGCTCGCAGGATCCGTCCACCACCTGCTCGTTGGCCAACACCGTCTGATCATTGGGGCACCAGTTCACCGGCGAGTTCTTGCGGTAAGCCAATCCGCGCTCGCGGAATTTCAAGAACAGCCACTGGGTCCAGCGGTAGTACTCCGGGTCCGAGGTGTGGAATCGCCGCGACCAGTCGAAACTGCATCCGTACTTCTTGAAGGAGGCTGCCTGGGTCTCGATGTTGGCACAGGTGTACGTCGCGGGGTGCTCGTTGTTCTTAATGGCCGCGTTCTCCGCCGGCAAACCGAAGGAGTCCCACCCGATCGGGTTCAGCACCTCGAACCCGCGCTGCCACCAATACCGCGCGATGACGTCGTGCAGGGCGGTGACCTCGGCGTGACCCATATGCAGGTCGCCGGACGGGTAGGGGAACATGGTCAGCGCGTAACGCTTCTCGCGAGGTGAGTCGTCGTCGGCGACAAAGGGGTCGAGTTTCTCCCAGACCGCCTGCCACTTCTTCTGCATGCCGGCGATGTCGTAGCCTCCGGGGGCGGCGTCAGCCGAGTCACGGGCACCCGAGCCACGGCCGCTCGGATCAGGGTCGCTGGGGTGCGGTTCGGTCACGTCGTCGCGGGGCGGTGTGCCGCTCATGGTCAGGGTCTCTTTCGTGTCGTTTGCTGGCGGCCCTCGGTCCCACCTCGGGCATGAAAAAACCCCTCACATGGAGGGGTAGCCGCACGACCGGGTCGGTCAGTGCGGCTGGCTAAGGAGAAGAACCTGAATTCCCATATCAGCATCCTAGCCTAGCGTGCTCGGGCCCCGCGGTTGCCAGACCACGTGGCTGCTGCCCAACGCCAGCTCGCCCGATCACAGGTATGTCGCTTTTCGAGGTATACGTGTCATTGACGCCAGCGGTGCCATCGGCTTTCCTTGAGTCGTGACCGCCCACCGCGTAGCCATCGCCATCTACCCGGGGGTTCAGCCACTTGATGCCGTCGGTCCGCACGAAGTATTCGTGGCGGCCTCCCGGATTGCGCAACACCAAGCGCGTGACCTGCACTACCAAGTCGCCCTGGTCTCCGCCGAAACCGAACCCGTCCGATCCGAGAGCGGAATATCCGTCGTCACCGGACCGCTTCCCGCCGCCGATCGCGTCGATACCGTGCTCGTGGCGGGAGGCGACGGCGCCGAGCAGGCATCGGCCGACACACAGCTCACAGACTGGTTGAGCGACGTGGCCCGGACCACTCGCGTGGGATCGGTGTGCACCGGTGCCTTCGTGCTGGCTGCCGCAGGTCTGCTCGATGACCGCAGAGCTGCCACGCATTGGGCTCGCACCCAGCAGCTCGCTCGCGCCTACCCGCGGGTGAACGTGGATGGTGAATCGCTCTTCCTCTGCGATCGTGGCGTGTGGACATCAGCCGGCGTAACCGCCGGCATCGACCTGGCGTTGGCTATGGTCGAAGAAGATCTCGGCGCCGAATTGGCACAGGCAGTGGCTCGATGGCTCGTGATTTACTCGCGCCGATCAGGTAGCCAGTCTCAGTTTGCTACCCCAGTGTGGACCGCGATTCCCCAGCGCGCGCCGATTCGCGACACGGTCAACCGGATCTTCGCCGACCCCGCGGCGGATCACTCACTAGCCACGCTTGCCCGCCAGTGCAATCTGAGCGTCCGACACTTCCAACGCACGTTCGCGGAAGAAGTCGGCGAGACGCCAGCACAATTCATCGAGCGCGTCCGCGTCGAACGAGGCCGTCGATTGCTGGAGGCCACCCCGGACAAACTCGCCGCCGTCGCCCGAGCCACCGGTTTCGGCTCAGTGGAGACGCTTCGTCGTGCGTTCGTTCGCCGAGTCGGTGTAAGCCCAGACGAGTATCGCAAGCGGTTCAGCCTGCGAACAGCCCAACTAGTGGTCCGTCTCAGTATTGAGTGATCCCTTGTCGAGGGTGGCCCGTGCGCGTTCGACCTTGGCGAGGATGTCTTCGGCGGTGGCTGTCCAGGCGTAGGGCTTGGGGTTCTCGTTGGTGGTTTCGAGGTAGGTC
>JBOFLH010000374.1:0-16484 GCA_051657765.1 Nocardioides sp.
CGGCGTCATGAGGCCCCGGGATCAGAAGGCGAAGAACGAGATGCGGTCTCCGCTGACCAACACCACCTTGCCGGCCGCCGCCCCGGTGACAATCGGCACTAGGCGAATCTGTGATACATCATCGCCGTACGCCACCCGGACCATCCGATTCCTGAGATCACCGTCGGTCACTGTCAAGACCGAAACGAAGCCGGTGTAGGCACTGTCAGCCCGCGAGACCACGGTGAGCGCAGTCCGTTGATCGGGGAGCCAGGTGAACTGGCGGGGGTCCTGGCCGGCCAGCGCGATGGTCTCCGGTTCGTAGGTCACCACGCTCTCGCGGCGCGGGTGGGTCGCGTCGGACAGATCGAACAGGCCCGCTTGAGCGGCACCGGTGAGCCCGTCCTCATCGCCGGCCGAACCCATGCCGATCAACCGGCGGGCACCGATCGGATGGAGGTAGTCCGAAAAGCCGGGGATCTTCAACTGACCCCACAACCGGGGCCTTTCGGTGTCGCTCAGGTCGATTGCGTAGAGCGGATCGACCTGGCGATAGGTCACCATAATCGCCATAGAGTCGAACCATCGCATGGCGTAGATATCCTCGTTGACGCCCAGCCCGTCGAGGCGACCAACCTCGACCAGGTCGTGGTCGTCGTCGGCCAGCGTTACGATCGAGTTGGCGGTTCCAGTCGTGGTGCTCTGGCTGATCGCCACTCGGAGTACGCCGTTGGCCTCGTCCATCGACCAGCGATCCGCGACGGTGCCGTCGACCGTACCGGAGGCCAGGTATCGCGCACCGATGCCGCCGAGCGCAAAGGCATGGAGGTTGGTGCTGCCGACACTGGCTGGTAGCGGAGCTTGCCGATCAGCAAGGCAACATGGTCTGTTTCGCCAATGATCGCCACCGGTGGTCGGGGTCGCCAGATACATCCGATCAGCCGAGGCGTAGGCGATGCGGCTCGCGGTGGTGACGGCGGTGGCGCTCCAGACCTGCGACTCACCGGAGGAGCCGGCCGCATCGAGGCCGACCACGGATAGGGTGCCCAAGCCGTCATTCCGGTCCGGAATCGCGACATCGGTGCAGCGCATCAACGGTTCGTCGGAACCAGAGTCCCCGGTGATCGTCGGCAGCCAGTCCGCCAGGGTGGTGTCCCGCACCTTCCTCTGGTTGATCTCGAGCGTCGCTTCCTCGCCGGATGAACCCGCCGTCCAGCCCCCTGGCCGGCCCGGGTTCGGCTGGCCCGGGTTCGGCTGGCCCGGGTTCGGCTGGGCAAAGTCCAAGTCGGGCAGCGGCTGACTCAACACGAGGCGAACAGTGGTGTCGTGCTGTGTCGCGCTCACCAGGGTTGAGCTGAAGGCCATGGTGCCGACAACTCGCGGGCTGGCTGGATCCGAGATGTCGACCCGGATCATCCGAGTGCCGCCTGGATTGGTGGTCGACGCTTGGTCGAAGCCGAGCACGATGACCTGGTCGCCGGCCAGGAGGATCTCACCGCCGGCGATGTCAGCCAGTCGTAGCGTGCCCCGCAGCGTCGGCCGAGCGCGACCGAGATCGTACGTCGTCAAGGTGTTGTCCCGTATTCGCGCCAGGGTGGTGCCGTTGTTCTTGACCGCATCGGGTTCATCCACGCCTGCTTCTTGCACGTTGGTGCCCGTCGCGCTGGAGGTTGATGATTGGAGGTCGCCACCTGGCGCCGCTATCGGAGCCGGGGCCCCTACCTCGGCGCCTGCGCCGAGTCGGTCGGCCCTCAGCAGCGGAGAGTGCCAGCCGTACGGTCCGACCTGTTTGACCCCCTGCGCGACGTACCAGCTGAGCAACTTGTCGCAGGATTGCACCGGGCTGAGCCCGCCGGACCCGGCTGGCGAGATCACTGGGTCCGTCAGCGACCCCTGTTGGACGGCCTTGGGCATGGCACGGTCGGTCAGCTCTTGCGGCGAGCCGACGACGGCTGCGCCGATACCGACCGAGACGCCCACGGCCGCGCAGACGGTCAGGCCGATCGCTGTGCTACGCGCGCTCGCCTTCATGACGCTCCCCTGCCATCGCTCTTGCCGTCGTTTCGACCTCGTGGTCGTTGGACGGCGCGGGTGAGCAGACGGTTCCCTACGTCAGAACGAGAGGGGATGTTCCGGTAAGGCGTCACAATTGCGGCGCCCTGGTGACGCCTGATCCGGAACCGGCCATGTCCTCGCGGGGATTTGTGGCGTGTCGCGGGGATTTTGTGACGCCTCGGCGGGGTGGGGGAGCTGTGGGTGCCCCAGGCAGGAGTCGAACCTGCGACCTTTCGCTTAGGAGGCGGCTGCTCTATCCGCTGAGCTACTGGGGCTGGTTGCGGGCAACCGTGCGGAGACCGCACGACAATCCTGTCATGCCCAGCGCCGGCATCTCCAATCACCTTCCCGCCGCCAATCCGCCGGGCGACGGTGGGCGAATCATACGCCAAACCAAGAAGTCGCTGTGTGAGTTGACTAGTTCGGGTATTTTCGAGGCCATGACTCCGGTGGACCACATAGAGTCGGTCCCCACAGACAGTTGTCGAACAATGCCGACCCCAAGGATTTGCGCGTGACCGATATCGAGGCAACCGCCGTACGGGTGTTGCGCTCGGACAACGGTTCCGTAGAACCGCTGTCGCGGACCCCGAAGCGGCGGGCAAAGGTGCGCAAGCGGCACGTGGTCGCCAAGGTTCTGACGTCGACCACCATGGTGATGGCGCTGGTGGTGGGCTTGTCCGTGGCGTACTTCTATCGGCACCTGAACGCTAATCTGGTCGGCGGAGCCGGGTTCGACCCCAGCGCCAAACGAGCCCCCGAAGCCGAGTTCGACGGTTCGGGAAAGCCGCTCAACATTCTGGTCATGGGCTCGGACACGCGTGCCGGGGCCGGCAACAACATCGACGGTCTGACCGAACTCGGCGCGAGGTCGGACACGACGATCTTGTTGCATGTCTCAGCCAATCGGAAACGCTCCTACGGAATCAGCATTCCGCGAGATTCGATGGTCGATCGGCCCGAATGTCACGTCGATGGGGAAACTCTGCCGGCCGAGGACTACGTGGCGTGGAACGATGCGTTCTCCGATGGTGGCCAAGCCTGCACGATCGAGCAGTTCGAGGGCTTGACCGGGGTTCGGCTGCATCACTACGTCGTGGTCGACTTCAACGGCTTCAAGGACATGGTGGACGCGATCGACGGGGTGGAGGTGTGTATCCCCGAGGAGATCGATGACACCAAGGCCAACATCCAATTCGACGCCGGTACCCAGGTGCTGGCCGGCGACGACGCCCTCAACTATGTCCGCGTTCGAGACATCGGCAACGGCTCCGACCTGAGCCGGGCCAAGCGCCAGCAGGCCTTCATCGCGTCGATGGCCAACAAGATCGTCTCGGCCGACACATTGGCAAACCCGGTGAACCTGCTGCGTTTCCTGAACGCGGCCACCAAGTCGCTGGAAGTTGATCAGTCGCTCACCAGTGTGGCCAAGCTCGCCAAACTGGGAGCGCAGTTCCAAGACACCGGACTCAACAAGATTCAGTTCTTCACGATTCCGGTCATCGACGATCCACAAGATTCGAATCGAGTGATCTGGGCGCCGGAATCGGCTGACGAGGTGTGGCAGCGCATTGCTGAGGACAAGCCGATCCCGAGTCGTCTCAAGTCGGGTGTGATCAAGGCGTCGGCGCCGACCGGCGGCTCCGACAAGCCGTCCGCGGGCCCATCGCCGTCCGGTTCACCCGACGAGCCGTCGACCAGCCCCGATAGCGAAGCCGACGCGGAACTACTGCGCAGCAGCGGTCTGTGCGCATGAGTTGCCGCCCGACAAGAATGCGCAGGCCCAGGTAGGCTAGCGGGTGACTTCCCAACTGGACCCGTGAGGACGACCCAGCGTGACTAACGCCGACGCCAACGCCGGGCGCGCGATTCTCCCGGAGGGTAACTCGGGTGTCACCGGGCTCGATCAGATTCAGTTTTTCACGATTCCGGTGGTTGACGATCCGCGGAACCCCACCGCTCGGGCTGTCTGGACGCCGGCCGCCGCCGACGTGTGGCAGCGGATTGCGCGGGACCAGCCGATTCCAGGTCGTCTCACGTCTGGCGTGATCAAGGCGTCGGCGCCGACCGGTGGCTCGGACGGGACCTCTGCGGATCGGTCCCCGACCAGCTCACCCGGCGCGCCGACGGCCGCATTGGACGACGGGCAAGATGACGGCGCAGACGATTCGGCAGATGACGCGGCACGGGCCGAGCAGCGTCGGTTGAACGGCCTGTGCGCATGACGGACTCGTCTCGCATCAAGGGCGAGGACCCGGTCGCGGAGCCCGCGTGGGTGCGCCGCCGGCGCCTGGCGGCGGCGTTCGGCGACGTGCTTCCGGACGCCACCGCAGATGAGCGAACCGACGAGGAGCCGGAGGCGGTCGAGTCCGCCGCCGATGCCTGGTTGCGTGCTCAAGTCCCGCCGCACCACGGTTGATCTCCGCGAAGCTCTCTGGTACCCCCGCAGTGGTCAACGGGCGGGTGGGATCAGGCTGAACAGATGCCGATGGCCGCTCCGAACCGGAGCGGCCATCGGACCTGGGTGGTGCTGGTGAGCGTCAGCGACGGGAGAGCAGGTCGCGGATCTCGGACAACAACTTGATGTCCGCCGGGTCTTCGGCCGGGGCATCCGGGAAGAACTTCTCCTTGGCCTTGACGTAGGGAACGACCACGAAGAAGTAGACGACCGCGGCCAGAATCAAGAACGCGATCACCGCGTTCATGAAGGCGCCGAAGCTGTTCGCCTCGTTGCTGAAGACGTCGCTGGCGCTAGCCGGCAGCTGGGCGGTCAGCCAGTTTGTGAAGGTGGACACCACGGTGCCGAACGCGGTGCCGATGATAACGGCAACGGCCAGGTCGACCAGGTTGCCCTTCAGGACGAAAGCCTTGAAGCCAGACATGTATTCCCCTCGATTTTTTCGCTCCTCGCTGGCGAGGAGGCGACGTTTCAATCCGGACAACTGGCAAGACTATGCCGAAAATGCGATGCTGAGAAACTCCTGAACGGCCGCGTCGGCAACTTTCTCGGCATCGGCCGGCACGGTGCCGAGCACAACCAGCGCCCCGGACAGGCCGATGCCGGACGATTCAGGGTCAGTCGGCGGCACCGCCAACACCACCACGTCGCCGGCCACCGTGCGGGTGCCACCGCCTTGCGGGTCGGTGCCGATCAGATCAACCGAATCTCCCACCCGCAACAGGTCGACGACCGCCGGGTCGGGAATCCGGACCGGAACCGCGGTGAGTCCCCGATGGCCGTCCAGCAAGCCCTTACCGACCAGGCGGACATCGGTGATCGACTCACCGCGCCGCAGCGGGGACGCCAACATTCGGCCAACCGGATCCGGCTCCACACCGGCCGGCACAGTCTGGGGGGCAACCCGCACGATCCGAAGATCGTTCGGCCGAAGCACGCGGCCACCGGGTAGATCGCGGGCGGCGGTCAGGACTTCTTCGGTCGGCGGTGGCGGAACCGAGTTCGCTTCCAGCCCGGCGGCTACCGCGACACCGGCGCACACCGCGGCAAGCCAGCGACGCCGCACCAGCACGCCGCGACGGACCCGGCGTAGAGCCCTGGCGAGCCGAGAGCGGAGGGTGCGGGGATCACTCGGGTGGGACGGTAGCGGCATTCCATGAGGCTAGCCGGGGCGGACGCGGCTGATGCGAGTTCTCCACAGGCCACCCAGCCGCCCGAGAGCATGGCCGGCTGGATCAGCTGCTCGCGGGGGCGGTGCTTGACGTGGCTGGTGCGGCCGACGAACTCGCGGACGCGGCGGCGGTGGCCTTCTCCGGCTTGGCGGCCGACCCGGACTTCTCTGTAGACCCGGACTTCTCTGCAGACCCGGATTTCTCGCCGGCCGGCTTCGCGTCGGCGCTGGCAGCCGAGCGCTCCGCGGTCGACCGTGAGTCAGTTCGGTAGAAGCCGGAACCCTTGAACACCACCCCAACGGCATTGAAGACCTTGCGCAGACGCCCAGCACACTCCGGACACACGGTCAGTGGGTCGTCGGTAAATGCCTGCACCTGTTCGAAGGCGTGCGCACACTCCGTGCAAGCGTATTGATAGGTCGGCACCGAAACCCTCCGGAATACTCTGATAGCTCATTGGGGCACCATCCCGCAGGGCGAGGTCCCGAGCGCTCGCGCGCAGGACTTTGGCACTCGGGTGCGGTGACTGCTAAATCGTACCGTGGGATCAGAAGCGGGTCACACCCTCGGGCGTCACCACCGCCTGGACCGGTTGATCATGCGACTCGGCCGGCACTTCGTGACCAACCTCGTCGGCATACAGCAGCACGCCGACCATGGTGTCTGCCGCCACCCGCGTCAGCGCCCGGTCGTAGCATCCGGCGCCGCGTCCCAACCGCAGGCCAGCAGGAGAAACCGCCAGTCCGGGGACCAGCACGACGTCCGCGACCGTGATCGCTCGGACGCCCAGGCCGGGCCCCAGTGGCTCGAGCAGCCCGAATCGGGCCGGTGCCAGCGAGGTCGGTCCGTAGTAGTGTGCCCAATCGAGATCCCAGCCAGCGAACTGGTCGGTGGCTCGGGTCACCCGCGGAAGCAGTACGTGTTTTCCAGCGTCGCGGAGCGCTTCGATGAGACGTCCGGTCCCTGGTTCCGCGCCGATCGAGACATAGGCGGCGACGGTGCCTGCCCGACGTACCTCGCCCAGTGCCAGCACGTGTTCGGCGATCGCCGAACCGGCAGCGCTCACCTCGGCCAGTGAGCGTCTCTTACGGACGCTCAGCAGCTGGTCGCGCATCGCCAACTTGGCTGCTCGGCAGCCCGTCCGGCGATCGAATTGCGATGGGGACACCGACAAAGCCTACGATCTCTCCATGAGCGCTGGGTGGGACAGCACGGGTTTGACGATGGCGCGGGCGGCGATGCGATCGGCTGGCGTGGATGAATTGGCGGTCGAGGTGTTCGCGCACTACTACCGCTTGCTGGAGCGCGGTGAGACCGGGATGATCGCCGAGGCATCGATCGAACCCTTGCAGATGGAGTCGCTGGCCGGCGTGGACGTGTCGGATGACAGCGCGGCGGAGGCGATCCGCTCGACCGCGATCATCAAACTCAACGGCGGGCTGGGCACCTCGATGGGTATGGCGCGGGCCAAGTCGTTGTTGTGCGTTCGCAGCGGGTTGTCGTTCCTCGACATCATCGCCCGGCAGGTGTTGCATCTGCGCAAGCAGTACGACGCACAGTTGCCAGTGATGTTCATGAACTCCTTTCGCACCTCGGCGGACACCATGGCGGCGCTGGCGCGCTATGCCCAATTGCCGGTGGATGGCTTACCGCTGGAGTTCTTGCAGAACAAGGAACCCAAGCTGCTTGTCGACTCCTTGCAGCCGGTGCGCTACCCGCGTGAGCCCGACCTCGAATGGTGCCCGCCCGGTCACGGCGACCTATATACGGTGCTTAGTTCGTCCGGCCTGATCGATCAGCTGATCGATCAGGGCTACCAGCGGGTGTTCGTGTCGAACGCCGACAACCTGGGCGCGACTCCAGACCCCCGGATCGCGGGTTGGCTGGCAGCCACCGGCACGCCCTTTGCCATCGAGGCGGTTCGGCGTACCCTCTCGGACCGCAAGGGTGGCCACTTTGCCAAACGCAAGTCCGACGGACGGATCGTCCTACGCGAGAGCGCGCAGACACCGCCCGAGGATCAAGTTGCGCTCGCCGACCTGGACCGCCATCAGTTCTGTTCCACCAACAACCTGTGGTTCGATCTGGGCGCCATGCAACGGGTGCTCGCCGACCGCGAGGGCGTGTTGGGGCTGCCATTGATCCGCAACGTGAAGCCGGTCGATCCGGCCCGGCCGAAAACACCCATGGTGGTGCAGATCGAGACCGCGATGGGTGCCGCAATCGAAATCTTCGAGGGCGCCCGAACAATCGAGGTCGGCCGAGATCGCTTCGTCCCGGTCAAGACCACCAACGACCTACTGGTGCTCCGATCCGACATCTACCGTTTGGGCGCGGACTATTCGCTCGACCTGACGGCACCGTTGGTGCCGTTCGTCGACCTGGACAAGAAGTTCTATGCCGTCGTTACGGAGTTTGATCGCCGGTTCGGTCAGGGTGCGCCTTCGATGAAGGAGGCGACGTCGGTCCGGGTGATGGGTGACTGGACCTTCGAGCCCGGGGTGCGCATGATCGGCGACGTCGTGTTGTCATCGACGAAGGCCGCCCAGCGGGTGCGCGCCGGAGAGGTGCTGGGAGCGGTGCCGGACGAACCGACAGCGTCGCCGCATGCCTGAGCGGTTCGCCGCCCCGATTCCGGTCGAGCAGTTGCAGGCCCGGATCGAGTCGACCGTCGCTCGGCCGGCCGCTCGCGAGTTGCCGCTCGCCCAGGTCCGGGACCTGGTGCTGGCTGAAGACGTCGTGGCCCAGGTCGCCCTGCCCCCATTCGCCAATTCGGCCATGGACGGGTACGCCGTACGGGTGGCCGATGTCGCCGACGCCGCCACGGACCACCCGGCGGTGTTGCTGGTCGTCGGCGAGATCGGTGCCGGCCAGGCCGACATAGGGTCCATTGCGCCCGGTGCCGTGGCGAAGATCATGACCGGCGCGCCAGTGCCGGCCGGCTGCGAGGCCGTCGTGCCGTACGAGTGGACCGATCGCGGGTCGCCGGTGGTGCGGATCTCGCAGGCGCCGGTGCAGGGCCAGCACATCCGGGCCGCCGGCGAAGACGTTGCGGCCGGGGACCACCTGATGCCCGCCGGAACGCGCCTCGGCCCGCGTCAGGTGGGCCTCCTCGCGGCGGTAGGTCTCGCCTCGGTGCGGGTGTACCCGAAACCCCGCGTGGTGGTGTTATCGACCGGTTCGGAGTTGGTCGAGCCGGGCGAACCGTTGCCGGCGAACTCCATCTTCGACGCCAACTCGTACCTGATCGCAGCGGCAATCGAGGCCGCCGGCGCCACGGCCCGACGGGTGGGCATCGTTGCCGACGACGTCGACCGGTTCCTGACGACCCTGCACGCCGAGTGTGGCTCCGCCGACCTGGTGGTGACCTCCGGCGGGGTGAGCCAAGGCGACTTCGACGTGGTCAAGGAGGCGCTGCGCGCGAACGGCGCCATGTGGTTCGGCCCCGTCGCCATGCAGCCAGGCAAGCCACAAGGCTTCGGGCTGGTGGACGGCGTGCCGGTCTTTGCCCTGCCCGGCAATCCGGTGTCGGCGTACATCTCGGGTGAGGTATTCGTGGTCCCGGCCATTCGGCAGATGATGGGACTCGAACCTCGACATCGGCCATTGGTGGCCGCCGAGCTGACTCGTTCGGTGACCTCACCCTCGGGGCGCCGCCAGTTTCTGCGTGGAGCCTATGTCGGGTTGACCAGCGTCGGCGGCCCGGCGGCGCGGGTGACTCCGGTCGGTGGCCACGGGTCCCATCTGCTGGGTGGACTGGCCCGGGCCAACGCGCTCATCGTGATCGATGAGGACACCACCGAGGTAGCGGCCGGCGAGATCGTTCAGGTTCTCGACCTCGACAGGTGGCAATGACCGCCCTGGGTGGTTGGCCGGTCCGCGAGCCCGATCGTGACTCCTGATCTGCATTTCAGCCGGACGGCGCGGCGGCCGCGACACTAGGATCAGGTCGTGGATCACCTGACGCACATTGACGAGGCGGGCGCGGCTCGCATGGTTGACGTTTCTGCCAAGTCGGTGACTACCCGGGTTGCCGTGGCAAGCGGCCGGGTGCTGGTCTCGGCCGCGGTGATTGCCCTGCTCCGCGGCGACGGTGTACCCAAGGGCGACGCCCTCGCGGTGGCTCGGCTCGCGGGCATCATGGGTGCCAAGGCGACCGCGTCGTTGATCCCGTTGTGCCACCCCTTGACGATCTCCGGGGTCACCGTTGACCTGGGCTTGGTCGAGGGCGCGGTGTCGATCCGGGCCACGGTGCGCACCAATGATCGCACCGGGGTGGAGATGGAAGCGCTCACCGCGGTATCGGTGGCCGCGCTCACCGTGGTGGACATGGTGAAGGCGGTGGACAAGGCGGCGGTCATTACCGACATCCGAATCGAGACGAAGACCGGTGGCAAGAGTGGGGACTGGGCGCGATGACCCCACGGTTGCCCGCGACGGTGATCGTTGCCTCCAACCGCGCCGCCGCCGGCGTCTACGAGGACACCACGGGTCCGCTGATTGTTGATGCGCTGCGCGGTCTCGGATTCACGGTGCAGGCTCCGGTGGTGGTGCCCGACGGCGTGCCGGTCGCGGCGGCGATCACGGCGGCGGTCGCGACCGGCGCACGGTTGGTGCTCACCACGGGCGGGACCGGGGTGACGCCGACCGACCGTACGCCGGAGGTCACCCGGCCGCTCCTCACCAAGGAGATTCCGGGGATCGCGGAGGCTATCCGGGCCTACGGGATGGCCCACGGCGTGCCCACCGCGGCTCTCTCGCGCGGAGTCGCGGGGGTGGTAGACAGCGCGCTGGTGGTGAACCTGCCGGGTTCGCGGGGCGGGGTTCGCGATGCCTTGGTGGTATTGGAACCGATCGTCGGGCACGCGGTCGAGCAGATTCTCGGGAGTGACCATTGACGGCCGAGCAGGATGAGCTCGACGTGATCTTCGGCCCCGATCCGCCGGCCCGTCGCGAGACCAGGCGCGGGCCCGACACGGTGCTGGGCTCGGGACCATGATCGGCTGGCCGGTGTGCTTGGTTGACGGGGAGCTGGTGCTACGGCCACTAGAGACCGGGGACGCCTCAGCGTGGCGGGAGGTGCGCGGCCGCAACGGCCCTTGGCTCAAGCAGTGGGACGCTACGGTGCCAAGCACGGCCGATCAGCGGACCACGAGCTTTCCTCAGTTGGTCCGACGGTTGCGTAAGATGGCCCGCCAAGGAATGGCGCTGCCGTTCGCGATCGACGTAGCCGGCGGATTCGCCGGTCAGCTGACGGTGAACAACATCGTGCGGGGCTCCGCACAGTTCGCCTCACTTGGCTATTGGCTCGATCAGGAGGTCGCCGGCCGCGGACTGATGCCGCGCGCGGTGGCACTGGCGGTTGATCACTGTCTGTTCACCATGGGCTTGCATCGCATTGAGATCGCCATCCGCCCGGAGAATACGAATTCGCTGCGGGTGGTGGAGAAGCTCGGCCTTGATGAAGTCGGCTATGCGCCGAGGTATTTGCACATCGACGGCGCCTGGCGAGATCACCGGATTTTCGCGGTCACGGTGGAGGAGTGCCCGGGTGGATTGCGGGCCCGGCTGCCTGCCTGAGAACTCGGGCCCGCACCCTTGATTCACACCAGTCACACAAGTTCTTTTGCGACACACCTAGTAAAGTCCGGGCCGTTACGCTAAGGCGAACCTACGCTCGATTGTGTGGAAAATCTGAGTGCGTTGATCTTCGTGGCCCTGGCTGTCGCCTGGGCGGCGTACCTCATTCCCAAGGCACTGAGTCAGCATGTCGAGGCCGATGCGACCAGGTCGGTGGAGCGTTTCTCAAGTCGCCTCCGCGTGCTGGCCAGACGCGAACCCGCCGGACCTCGGGTCACCCTGCCCGCGGCGAGCCGCGACACCGCCGGGCCGACGGAGCTGCGCGCGCGGCGGCTTGCGATTCACCGGGCGACCAAGCGTCGCCGGCGGGTGCTCAGTCTGCTGGTAGTGGCCTGTGTCGTGGTGGGCGGCCTCGCCGGGTACGGCACTATCGACTCGTGGTACGCCGCCATCCCGGCCGGGCTACTCCTGGCGTGGTTGGTGACCTGTCGGCTGATGGTCAAGCGCGAGGCCAGCGTATGGGCCCCTCGGGAACCCTTGGTGCGAGCGTCCTCGGCGGTCACCAGGGCAGCCGATGACGCTTCACGGATTCACCCCGATGACGGAGCCGACCTGGACACCGAGGTGATGTCACCGGTCGCGGCTACCGCGTCCCGTGTTGATCCGCGACGCGTGGTGACCGAGACTGCCGATCCGAGCTTGTGGGACCCGGTGCCGGTCACCTTGCCCACCTATGTCAGCAAGCCGGCGGCCACCCGACGTACTGTCCGGTTCATCGACCTTGAATCCAGCGGGGTTTGGACCTCCGGTCGCTCTGAAGCGGAGTCTCGCCTCGCGCGGGAGGCTGAGGACGCCGACAAGGCCGCCAAGGCCGAAGTCCCGCGCCAGCTGGACGCCGAACACGATCGCGCGGTCGGCTCATAGTGGCGGTCGGCTCCGCAAGCCAGACCGCGCGGCGTGCGGCCTTCTGCCGGCGGATTCGAATGCGCCGCTGACACGGTGTTAACGTTCTCCCGATTCAAATTGCTAACCGCCGCACCGTCGGCGGGTTGGGGCTGTGGCGCAGTTGGTAGCGCGTCTCGTTCGCATCGAGAAGGTCAGGGGTTCGAATCCCCTCAGCTCCACTACCACCTATGACTAGGCAAAACGCGATCTGGGTACGCAGCTCACAGCTATGTCGCCGCTTTCGTGTGCCCGCGGTTGGTTGAGTTCTCCAGACCGGTATCTCAGACAGCCGAGTCGTATGCTCAGGCGGCGCGCATGCGGCTCGCTTTTGGGGGCCGGGTGTTGGCCCGGGAGAGGTCACCGTCGTAGTGAGCGGCCAGCCGCGGGTCCATCACCCGTCGCCACAGCGGGGGCGCCAAGGCGAGCAGCATCATTGCGGCGTACCCGGCGGGGAGCTGGGGGGCCTCCTGGACGTGCCGCAGCGCGACGAACCGTCGCGCTGGGTTCTCGTGGTGATCGGAGTGCCGTTGAAGCTGGTAGAGGAACAGGTTCGTGACAATGTGGTCGTTGTTCCAGGAGTGCCGTGGCCGGACCCGTTCATACCGTCCGGACTCGTCGCGTTGCCGTAGCAGTCCATAGTGCTCCACGTAGTTCACCGCCTCCAGGAGTGAGAACCCCAGCACCGCCTGGACCAATAGGAACGGCAGCAGGCTCAGTCCCCCGTAGGCCAGTGCGGCGCCCCAGAGCAAGACGGACAGCGACCAGGCATGCAGCACCCGATTCGACGGGGACCAGACGCGAGCGCCTCGGCGCGCCAGCCGCGCCCGCTCTATGGCCCACGCGGAGCGCAGCGACCCGACCACCACCCGCAGCCAGAACCGATAGAAGCTCTCGCCGTATCGTGCGCTAGCCGGGTCCTCAGGGGTGGCCACGCGCTTGTGATGGCCCCAATTGTGTTCGACGAAGAAGTGTCCGTAGAGGGCGGGAGCGAGGGCAATCTTCGAAGCCCAGTGCTCTAGCTCCTCACGCTTGTGCCCGAGCTCGTGGGCGGCGTTGATGCCGACGCCGGTGACCACGCCGACGGTGGCCGCGAAGCCGGTCTGTTCCAGGATCGTCAGGTCATGGCTGGTGACGTACCACACCGCCCATGCCCACACGGCGTACTGCAACGGCAGGTAGGCAAGGACGATCCAGCGATACCACGGATCGTTCTGTAACGCTTCAGCGATCTCGTCGGGTGGGTTGGACGGGTCGTCGCCGATCAGCACGTCGGCAATCGGCACCAGTATGAAGGCGAACAGCACTCCCCAGAACCAGAACACGGCCCACCCGGTGGAGGTAGCGAGCAGCATCGCCATGACAGGCAACGCTGGCACCACGAACGCGAGCAACCACAGGCGGCGCTTGCGGTCGACCCAGGTCACCGGCTGTCCGGCGGCGTCCCGGCCCTCAATCCGTGTCGCCATCGCCACCCTCCTCATGGGCCAATCCTCATGGGCCAATCCTCATGGGCCAGTGATCACCGTGTCGTGAGTCGAACAGAGCGCGCTGTCCCGATGTAGCCGACGGTACCGCACAACCGCCCGATCGCGCGGGCGGAAATCTGCGGCTCGGTCGCCACCGGAACATCGGCGCCAACCAACCTCGGCTGACCCGCGTCACAGCAGTGAGCGGCCAGCAACGAGCGGTCGGCAGCCTACGAGCGGGGGATGATCATGGGTGACCGAACGATGGCCGTCGCGCTGCTGGTGGTGTGCGCGCCGGTTCTGGTCGTGGTGTTGGCGCTGGTGCGGGTGCTGGATGGACCTGGTGTGCTTTACCGGCAGGACCGCCTCGGTCGCGGCAAGGTGCCTTTCGAGATCCTCAAGATCCGCACAATGAGGGACGGCGCGGTTACCTCGCTAGGCGGGCTCCTGCGCGGGGCCGGCGTGGACGAGCTGCCTCAGCTGGTCAACGTCGTGCGCGGCGAGATGTGCCTTATCGGCCCGCGACCGTTGACGGCGTACGACGTGGAGCGGTTGGGGTGGGACGGCCCCGAGCGGGTGTCGCGGTGGTCGGTGGCCCCGGGCCTGACCGGCCTCGCTCAGTTCGCGCCGGTCTGTGATCAGGAGTTGAGCTGGCGATTGGATCACCGCTACGCGCGCGAGCGCTGTCTCCGCCTCCACCTCACGATCGTGGCCGCCTCGATCGCGAGCCTGGTGTTCGGCAAGCGGCGAGTCAAGAACTGGCTGTTCGCGGGAGAAGTCCGATGAAGGTCCTGGTGAACGGGCTCGGCAACATCGGGTCGACCTTGCTGCAGGTTCTGGCCCGGCATCGCGAGGTAGCCGGCATCACCGAGCTCTATGGCCGCAAGAACACGGTCCGCGCCTGGGACGTCGCCGGTCTGGCGCGGTTGCGCGCGGCCGGTGTGATGGTCGTCGCCGACGAGCCTCCCGGGCAAGCACGGTTTGCCGACGTGTGCGACGACATCGAGTACGTTTTCGACACCACGGCCGCTGGGGGTGCCATCGGCAATCGGTCAGGCTACGACCGCATGCCACGGCTAGTCGGAGCTGTCGCGCAGGGGTCGGCGCAGGGCTTCGGCGCGCCGTATGTGCTCGGGCTCGGGGTCGATGTCTCGGAGTCTCGCTATGTTCACGTGGTGTCTTGCAGCACTCATGCCGCTCTCGCCGTGCTCCGGACCGTGTCCGCCGGCAGTCTGGAGGACATTGTCAGCGCGGACTTCGTCAATGTCCGGCGCTCGGAGGATATCGGCCAGCATGAGCGTCTGGTGGGCGGCAACGTGCTTGCCCGGCACCTGGATCCGACGCTTGGCACCCACCATGCCATCGATGCCGGCTCGGTGTTGGCGACCATCGGCCGGCCGGTCCGGATGCAGTCGAGCGACATCACGACGCCGAGTCAGTTCTTGCACAGCACTCGTTTCGCGATTCGGCTGGCCCGGCCGATCAGCTACCAGCAGGCCGTCGACCGGCTGAGTACCGACCCGTACACCGCGACGACAACGATGTTCGATTCCAACATGGTGTTCGAGGTCGGGCGCCGTTACGGTTTCGCGGGCAGGTTGTTCAGTCAGGCGATCTTCGTGCCGGGCAACCTGCTGGTTCGTGACGATGTGGTCAGTGGGTGGGCGTTCGTGCCGCAAGAAGGCAATACCGTGCTCTCGACGGTCGCGGCGTTCCTGCAACGGACCCATCGCGGGCCCGCGGCGGCACTCGCGGAGATCGCGACCGATCTACTGATCCGGGAGCTGTGAGCCGGCGCCGCAGCGCCGGAGCGTCAAGCTACCTGAAGCGATCGCTTGGACAGGCCCATCCAGAACCCGTCGATCACCTGGCTGCCCGGCTCGCCGGGTGTGGTGGCCGCACCCAAGGTGACGAACAGCGGGGTGAAGTGTTCCACGGTGGGGTGGGCATAGGGCATCCCGGGCGCTTTGGTGGCGTACGCCGCGAGTTCGTCGATGTCGCCCCGGACGAGCGCTTCACCGGCCCAGGCGTCGAAGTCTGTGGACCAGCCGGGAGCGGCTGCGTCGATCCGGAACTCGGTGAGGAAGCGGAGGCCGTGGGTCAGGAAACCGGACCCGATGATCAGCACCCCCTCGTCGCGAAGGGGTCGCAGCCGTCGGCCGAGCGCGAGCAGCGTGGTGGGGTCGTGGGTCGGCATCGACATCTGTAGCACGGGGATGTCAGCGTCGGGGTACATGATCTTCAGCGGCACCCACGCGCCGTGGTCCAGCCCGCGACTGGCGTGTTGATGCACGGGCTCGCCGGCCGGCATCATCGCCGCGATCCGCGTCGCGAGGTCCGGGGCGGCTGGAGTGTCGTAGCGCATCTGGTAGTAGCGCTGGGCGAAGCCGCCGAAGTCGTAGACCAGCCCGGCATCCGACGCGCTCAACGTCAGCGGCGCGGACTCCCAGTGCGCGCTGATGATCACGATCGCCTTCGGCCGCGGCAGTTCCTTGGCCCAGGCGGCCAGCTGTCCGGACCAGATCGGGTCGTCGAGCAGTGGCGGCGCGCCGTGGCCGAGGTACAACGCGGGCATTGGGTCGGTGGTCACAGCAGGAGTAATAGTTGAATGCTGAACTTTATTCCGGGTTTGCATCGGCCGAGTGTCCGGACCCGGCCACCCGTCGGCGTCGTTAGCCGGGAAGGCGCCAATCGACCGGCGTACCCCCCTGGGACACCAACGAGTCGTTGGTTCGCGAGAACGGGCGTGAGCCGAAGAAGCCACGCGAGGCGGACAGCGGGGAGGGGTGGGCGGACTTGAGCCAAGGGATAGGACCCAAGGCGCCGGCC
>JBOFLH010000375.1:0-1886 GCA_051657765.1 Nocardioides sp.
AACCGCTCGAAGACACGTCCATCACCATCGCCGAACACGAGTTGAGTGC
The DNA here is from genome assembly GCA_051657765.1 of Nocardioides sp. GTDB lineage: Bacteria > Actinomycetota > Actinomycetes > Propionibacteriales > Nocardioidaceae > Nocardioides. The sequence continues at coordinate 50 of JBOFLH010000375.1, forward strand.
CGTTCCAGAAGGCGTGGGTGTTGTCGCGCTCGTAGTGCACGGTCATCACCACCGGCGCGCCGGCGCCGTCGTAGGAGTTGCGGCCATAAATCTCGGCGAACAGGTCTAGGGCCGCCTGCCCACCCGTTGCCGCCTCGTCTACGGCCGGATCACCGGCCTCCGGCTGACCGGCTCGCCGGATCAGCTTGCCGGGCAGCGTGGTGCCCCGGTTGGCGGTATGGACCCGCCACCGGGTTGGCGAGGGTCGGCTCGGCTCGCCGACCGCGGTCGGGCGGGGAGGCGGCGCGGCCGTGACCTCCCTGTGCGCCTGAGCGCGCGCCGCGCGGAACGCCTGATCCCAGCCGAGCTGGGCTCGGCATCGCTCGGCCTCCTCAGGCCACGACTGTGCCACCGCTTCCATGAGGTAGTGCGGGATGAACTGACACCGAATCACGGCAACGTCGCGGCCACCCACGGCGTCGACACGATTCGAAGAGCCGGGAGCCATGATCCATCTCACCTACTCGTCAACCAGGTGGCAAAATCGTCGGCGTGTCGCCGTCCGAGTGGACGGGTTTGCCGCTGACGTCGGAGTGCGGTCGCCCGACCCGTACCGACAGCTTTGCCGATCCCGGGCCGGACGAACGCGGGCACTTCCCTAGCAGCCGGGCAGCTTGAAGCTCGCGATCCGCGTCTGCCAAGACTGGGTGGGCTCGCCCTCGAACGAGAAGTACTCGTTGGTGTACCAGAAGGTGCAGTCGTCGACCGGGTCGATGTTCATCGAGGTGTAGTCGCCCCACCGGTTGGCTGCTGTCTGGATGCCGCTTCCGTCGACGATGGTCCCTTCTTGCAGGGTCATCTGGCCCTTGGGGTCGTCAGCGAATCGCCCGGTGAACCGAATGCCCGGGAAGACATTGGCGCCGTTGACGACGCTGAAGCCCAGGCCCATGTTTCCGCGACGATCCTGGGCGATGCTGCCCATCCATCTGTTGACGCCGTCCCCTGGCGCGTATGTGCCCTGCTGATGAAGGCGGTACTTGCCTGCGGAGCGCCGCACCTCATACCACCGGACGCCGGCCGTCCGACGACTTGCCTCCACCGACTGGTTGGTCACCAGGGATTCATGAGTGCCGAAGTTGCGATAGGCCAACCGCCAGGTGGGGCGTTGACGATAGGACAACACATCCAGGAACTCATCAGGCGAGGCCGCGCCCGGCTGCGGCAGGCAGGTCCGCCCGCCGCGACATGGGAAGTCCGAGTCGAACGGCGCGACGGGGAGTTGCTTGGCGAAGTCGAGGGATCCGCGCCCCTTGCGCCAGTTGATCGACAGGTTCCACAGATTGACCGCATCCGATGGCGCGCCATAGACCCAGTTGTCGTCCTGGGTGCCAGCTAGCGGGATCGGCGAACCAGCGGGCGGCCGGCGGTTGCCATCGACATCTGCCGGCAGCAGCCCGTCACCGACCAGCGGCAGCAGCGCCGGGTCGTTGCCGTCGACGAAGAAGCTGAGGGCCCGGGCGGACCGGCCCCGGATCATTTCGGACTTCTCCAACCCGAAGACGCCGATGCCATACTCACCGTTGGGCCCGAACTCCCGGGTGGTGAGTGCGTAAGTGTCCGACCAGACGCCGTACTTGGGGTAGTCGGGGAAGTTCAGTCCACTGGTGAAGGCATACCGGTAGTAGGCACCGGTCGGGTTCGGTGTCGCGGAGACCGCGACACAGTTGAAGTACTCCGGCCCGCGAGTGGTGAACTGGCTGATGATCCACCGACTCGCGAATTGGTCGTAGACCACGATCGGATCACCCGAAAGGTCCGTGCAGTCGTCGACCTCGAAGCCGTTCCAGAGCGCGCCGAG
>JBOFLH010000376.1:0-6104 GCA_051657765.1 Nocardioides sp.
GTAGTGATCCGAGCCGCGGCGGGCCTGACGGCCTACCTGCGCGGCCGCGGCGCCGGTCGCGGCGCCTCGGTCGTCATCGGCTATGACGCCCGGCACGAGTCGGACGTCTTCGCCCGGGCAACCGCCGAGGTGGTGACCGGAGCTGGCCTCACCGCTCTGCTGTTGCCCAGGCCGCTGCCCACGCCGGTGCTCGCCGCCGCTATCCGCGAACTCGGCTGTGTGGCCGGAGTCATGGTGACCGCCAGCCACAATCCGGCCCAGGACAACGGGTTCAAGGTGTATCTCGGGGACGGCAGCCAGATCGCCGCACCCGCGGATGCCGAAATCGCCTCGTGTATCGCCGCGATCGGGTCGGCCGTGAACGTGCCCCGCGGCCGGCCCTACCTGGTGTTGTCCGAAGAAGTCGTCAACACCTACCTTGACACCGTCGCCGCGCTCGCCGAGGACGGGCCACGCGACCTGCGTATCGTGTACACCCCGTTGCACGGGGTGGGGGCGGCCTGTGTGCCCGCGGTGCTGGAAACAGCCGGATTCGCTCAACTGCACGTCGTGCCCCAACAAGAACACCCCGACCCCGACTTTCCCACCGTCGCGTTTCCCAACCCCGAAGAACCTGGGGCGCTCGATCTCGCGCTCGAACTGGCGACCGCGGACCACGCCGACCTGGTGGTCGCCAACGATCCGGACGCGGATCGCTGCGCGGTCGCCGTCCCCGACGCCACCGGCTGGCGAATTTTGACCGGCGACGAGATAGGTGTGCTGTTAGGCACCTACCTCATCGAGCGCGATCGGTCCGCCGTCCGGCCCACCGGTACCTTCGCCGCGTCGATCGTCTCCTCCTCCATGCTCGGTCGGATCGCCGAGGCCGCTGGCCTGGCCTACGTCGAGACACTCACCGGGTTCAAGTGGATCGGACGGGTTCCCGCCCTGGCGTTCGGCTATGAAGAAGCTCTGGGCTATTGCGTCGATCCCGATCATGTCCGTGACAAGGACGGGATCTCGGCACTGCTGCTGATCTGTGAACTGGCCGCGCGACTCAAGGCCGACGGGCGGTCCCTGGTGGATGCGCTGGACGATCTCGCCCGAATTCACGGTGTGCACCTGACTGCCCAGGTCTCGATGCGATTCACCGATCTCGGCCACATCTCAACGATGATGTCCACCCTGCGCGCTCGGCCCCCCGAGCACCTGGGCGGCCAGAGCGTTGTCCGGATTGATGACCTGCTTGAGGGCAGCGAGACTCTGCCGCCTACCGATGGACTGCGCTACCTGCTTGATGGGGGCGGTCGAGTCATCGTCCGCCCCAGCGGAACCGAGCCGAAACTAAAGTGCTATCTGGAGGTCGTCGTGCCGGTCGCCGACACGGTGGCGGAGGCCCGGCACAACGCCGCCGCACAACTGGCGGCATGGCGCTCCGATATGGCCACGATCCTGGCCCGCTAGAAAGCGCCAGTCGCGTCCAACCGTCGGCGAATCGACGAGGACCTATGCTAGAGAGGTGAGTTTCGCCGCCACCGCTGCCTCTTCGGAGAGGATATCCGCGCCCGACCCCGGGCGCGGGGGCGCGACCGATGGCGCCACCACGCGGTCCGCCCATACCGATCTTGCCGGTACCGATGCTTCGCTTCGGCAGTTCCTACACGGCCTACCTGCGGTGGATGCGGTCGGCACCGAGGCACGAGCTGCCAGACTCGGCGCCCGATCGATCAAGACCACGGCGAAGGCGTTCGCTATCGACCTCGCCATCCGGATGGTCGATCTGACCACCTTGGAAGGCCAGGACACCCCGGGCAAGGTTCGTGCGTTGGCCAGCAAGGCCCAGCGCCCGGACCCCACCGATGCCACCTGCCCAGCCACCGCCGCCGTCTGCGTCTACGGCGACCTCGTCGAGGTAGCGACCACAGCTCTCGCCAGCTCGTCGGTCAAGGTCGCCGCGGTGGCTACCGCCTTTCCCAGTGGTCGAGCCAACCGTGCGATCAAACTCGCCGACACTCGTGCTGCCGTGGCGGCGGGAGCGGACGAAGTCGACATGGTGATCGATCGAGGTGCGTTTTTGACCGGCCGATACCAACAGGTGTTCGAGGAAATCGCCGCCGTCCGAGAGGCATGTCATCGGCCCCGAGCCGAACCGGCCCATCTGAAGGTGATCCTGGAGACCGGCGAGCTTCAGACCTATGACAACGTTCGCCGTGCGTGCTGGCTCGCGATGATGGCCGGAGCCCACTTCATCAAGACCTCGACCGGGAAGGTATCCCCGGCAGCAACCTTGCCGGTGGCCTTGATCATGCTCGAAGCGGTGCGCGACTTTCGCGGCGCCTTCGACCAGCAAGTCGGCGTCAAGGTAGCCGGAGGCATTCGCGCCAGCAAGGATGCCATCAGATATCTGGTGCTGGTGAACGAGACAGTTGGCGGCGACTGGCTCCATCCGGACTGGTTCCGAATCGGCGCATCGACCTTGCTCAACGACCTGCTGATGCAGCGAAACAAACTGTCCACCGGCCGCTACAGCGGCGCCGACTACCTGACGATGGACTAGGGGTGAGCCCCATCGACGCCCCCGCCAACCCCGTCAACTCCGTCAACTCCGCCAACTCCGTCAACGAGCCCTTCGCATATGCCCCGGCGCCCGAGTCACGGGCCATTGTCGACATCCGGCCCTCGTACGGTCTGTTCATCGACGGCGCGTTCGTCGAAGGTCAAGGCGGAACGTTCCAGACCAGCAACCCCGCTACCGAAGAAGTACTTGCCGAGATCTCCCGGGCCAGCTCGGCGGACGTCGACATCGCGGTGGCCGCGGCGCGAAAGGCGTATGCCACTGCCTGGGCGACTTTGCCCGGCGCCGAACGCGCGAAGTACCTCTTCCGTATCGCCCGGTTGATCGCCGAGCGAAGCCGCGAGTTGGCGGTATTGGAATCGATTGACAACGGCAAGCCCATCCGGGAGTCCCGTGACGTGGACATCCCTATCGCCGCCGCGCACTTCTTCTACTATGCCGGCTGGGCCGACAAGCTGGAACACTCGGGCTACGGCATGACGCCGCTCGGCGTGGCGGGCCAGGTTATCCCGTGGAACTTCCCGCTGATGATGCTGGCCTGGAAGATCGCGCCGGCGTTGGCCTGCGGCAACACCGTGGTCCTCAAACCCGCGGAGACCACGCCATTGACCGCTTTGCTCTTCGCGGAAATCTGCCAACAGGCCGACCTGCCTCCCGGAGTGGTCAACATTATCACCGGCGCGGGCGCGACCGGCCAGGCGCTGGTGAACCACCCGGGTGTGGACAAGGTGGCGTTCACCGGCTCCACCGAGGTCGGCAAGATGATCGCCCGATCACTCGCCGGCAGCACCAAACGGATCACCCTCGAACTCGGCGGAAAGGCAGCGAACATCGTCTTCGACGACGCACCGCTAGACCAGGCGGTGGAAGGGATCGTGGATGGCGTCTTCTTCAATCAAGGTCACGTTTGCTGCGCGGGCTCTCGGCTCCTGGTGCAGGAGAGCGTGTACGACGAGGTGCTCGACCGGCTCAAGCGGCGGATGGCGACGCTCCGGCTCGGCGACCCTCTCGACAAGAACACCGATATCGGCGCGATCAACTCCGCGGAGCAACTGCATCGGATCCGAACCCTGGCCGACACCGGTGACAGCGAGGGCGCCGAACGATGGGCAGTGCCAGGTGCGCTACCCGACCGGGGCTTCTGGTTCCCGCCGACAGTCTTCACCGGCGTGTCTCAGGCGCATCGAATCGCTCGTGAGGAGATCTTCGGTCCGGTGCTCTCGGTGTTGACCTTCCGGACACCGACCGAGGCGGTAGAGAAGGCCAACAACACCCCCTATGGGCTATCTGCCGGCGTGTGGACCGACAAGGGCTCGCGCATCTTGTGGATGGCCGACCGGCTCAAGGCGGGCGTGGTCTGGTCGAACACGTTCAACAAATTCGACCCGGCCAGCCCTTTTGGGGGCTACCAGGAGTCGGGTTACGGTCGTGAGGGTGGCCGACATGGGCTGGAAGCCTACCTCGCCACGACCACCGGCGAGGCGAAGGCAAGTCGGCGATGACGTCACGAGTCAATGTCCGAAAGACGTCGAAGCTGTTCATCGGTGGTCGGTTCCCGCGATCCGAATCCGGCCGGACCTACGTGGTGCACGACGCCGAAGGGAACTTCTTGGCAAACGCAACACTCGCCTCCCGCAAAGACGCTCGCGACGCGGTGGTGGCGGCCCGCGCCGCATTCGGGGACTGGGCCCACCGGACGGCGTACAACCGCGGTCAGATCATCTATCGGATCGCCGAGATACTCGAGGGGCGACGCGACCAGTTCGAGGCCGAGTTGACGGTGAGCGAAGGCATCGCGGCCGCCAAAGCCGGACGCTTCGTCGACGCCAGCGTAGACCGATTGGTGTGGTACGCCGGCTGGTGCGACAAGATCGCCCAGGTGGTCGGCGGCGCCAACGCGGTCGCCGGGCCGTTCTTCAACCACTCCAGCCCCGAGCCGACCGGTGTGGTAGCCGTGATCGCGCCCACGGGTCCACTACTAGGACTGATCAGCGTACTGGCTCCGGTGATCGCCACCGGCAACACCGCTGTCGTGTTGGCAAGCTCGGCGCACCCGGTGACGGCAATCACGTTTAGCGAGGTGATGGCCACCGCTGATCTCCCCGGGGGGGTAGCCAACATCCTTACCGGAAACGTCGCCGAAATCGCGCCCTGGCTGGCCTCCCATCTGGACGTCAACGGTCTCGACCTGACTGGGGTGTCGGACCGCGCCCTGGCGGCCAGCTTGGAGGTGGACGCGGCCGAGAATCTCAAACGGGTTCGCCGGCCCCAGCCCGAAGACCTACTCGCCACGCCGAGCCTGGACCGGATGACCGGCTTCCTGGAACTCAAAACGGTGTGGCACCCGATGGGCATCTGAGAGGCATCTGGTAGGCATCTGCTATGACCAACCCCCCTAACGGTCCTGATGCCGATCCCGCCGGCCCCGATGACACCGCGCGTGACCAGGCAACGGGGACCACCGGGGCCACGCTCCCCGAGATGCGCGGGCCGGACGCCCGCGAGTGGGCCTCGCGAGCCCTGGGGCACGGCCTGACTCAGCCGGACACCCGATCGTGCGGCGCGGCCACGTTGGTCTTCTCCCGGATGATGCACGACGCGGCATACGCCCAACTGATCGCGATCGGCCGGCACCCGATCACCGGCTGGGAAATCGCGGGTGACACGACGACCCGATTTCAGTCCGAGACGATCGGAATGCACCGTCGGGCCACCCGGATCGTGACGATCAACGCACGGCTCCAGATCCCGTGGCCGCGCGCCCTTGGCACCCCGCCCTGGGCGTTGGCGGCACAGATGTCGGGGCCACATGGCTCGGGCGCCGGCGGCGACTACCACGTGCGCCCGGCACCGCTGTGGGATCGCGGCGACGTCTACGACGAGATCTTCGTCGCGTTGTCCGACGATCACACGATTCCGATGGTGGTGGGTGATCGATGGTTGCCACGACATGTCGTCCTCGCCATTGCGGGCACCGCGGACTTCCTGCGGGTCTACGACCCGGCGACCGGCCAGGTTCAGACGATCAACCGTTCGGAGTTCACCGGTGCACACCTGCCGTTCGGTCGATGGCATCGCTGTTGGGCGACTGTCGTACCGAAGTAGGCGGGCACGGCCCGACTCGGGCAGCCGCCATCAACGGCGGCCCGGGTCGGGCGAAACGGTGCCGAGCGGGATTGACCCCAGGGCTGCATAGCCGGGCTTGATCACGTCGTCGATGATCGCCAGACGCTCGTCGAACGGGAGGAAGGCCGACTTCATCGCGTTGATGGTGAACCACTGCAGATCGGCGAGGCCGTAGCCGAACGCTTCGACCAGGGACCACATCTCGTTGGTCATCGAGGTCCGGCTCATCAGACGGTTGTCAGTGTTGACGGTGACCCGGAACCGCAACGTGGTCAGCAGCCCGATCGGATGCTCCGCCACCGAGGAGGCGACACCGGTCTGCACGTTGGACGACGGGCACATCTCCAAGGGGATGCGCTTGTCACGGACGTAGGACGCCAGGTCACCCAGCGTGACGGAGTGGTCAGGGTCAGTGCCTTCACGA
>JBOFLH010000377.1:0-5122 GCA_051657765.1 Nocardioides sp.
TCTCGGTCTACTTCCGGTTCACCGGCGACATCGCCGGCTGGGGCTACGGCGAGGTGCTCGTCGTGGTCGGGCTGTTCTTCGCGCTCAACGGCATCCGGCAGGCCTTCCTCGAGCCGAACCTGGAGCGGATGACCGAGTATGTGCGGCGGGGCACGCTCGACCACGTGCTCACCCAGCCGGTCGACTCCCAGGTGCTGGTCAGCCTTCGGCACGTCGGCATGCACAACTTCGTCGACCCGGTGCTCGGGCTGGTGCTGGTCGGGGTGGGGCTGGGGGTGGCCGGGCAGACGCCGTCGGTCGCCGATGCCGGAGCCTTCACCCTGGTGCTGCTCGCCGGGGTGGCGCTGCTCTACGCGCTGGAGCTCGGCCTGATGGCACTCGCGGTGCTGCTCGTCGGCGCCGACGAGCTCGGCACCGTCTCGTTCTCGCTGGTCGAGCTGTCCCGGTTCCCGGTGCAGGCGTACCGGCAGCCGTTGCAGACCCTGCTCGTCGTGGTCCCGGTGGCTCTGCTCACGACGGTGCCGGCCGAGGCGCTGCTCGGCCGGCTGCCGTGGTGGTGGCTCGTGGCATCACCGTCGGCTGCGGCGGCAGGAGTGGTGCTGGCCAGCCTGGCGTGGCGTGCCTCGCTGCGCCGTTACACGGGCGCCAGCTCCTGACCCCCGACAGGTCGCCCGGTGATCGCGTGGTGCCCGGCCGGCGGGAGTCGTCGAGGCCAGGAGACCCTCCATCCCGGTGAACGCGTAGCGCCCGGCCGATGGGAATCACCGAGGTCGGGAAACCCTCCGTCTCGCTGATCGCGTTGCGCCCGGCCGGCAGGAGCCGCCGAGGGGGAGACCCTCCGTCTCGCCGATGCCCTGCTCCTCGGGGTCGACCTCAGGAGCGGTTGAAGTTAGGATTACCTAAGCTAGTGACGTCGGCCGGCCGCGCCTTCACCGTCATCCGGACAAGCGAGGCGCCCCATGGACGACACCGCACACCTCGCCCGCCGGGCGCGCGGCGTATTGGCGACGAGCAGCGACGTCCAGGTCGGCGTCGTCGACCGACACCTGCAGATCGATCGGCACGTGCTCGGCAGCGACGGTTCCGTGCTGTTCCCCCTCGAACGCATCCCCGACCGATGCCGGCGCCGGATGACGCAGACCGCAGCAGTGCCGCTCGAGCTCGTCGCCGTCGACGTCACCCGGGTCCCCCAACCCGACCGGGTGCGTGGCTGCCTACGCCTGAGCGGAGACGCGCAGGTCATGGAGGTAGAGCTGACCACCGACGTCGTCGAGCACCTCCGGCTCGAGACCGATGCCCGCCTGGTGCGCTTCGTCGCGACGCACGTCACACTCGACTGGAGGGTCGAGGCTCCGGCGGGCGGGCCGCATCCGGTGGCGGTACCCGTCGACACGTGGACTGCCGCACGGCCCGACCCGCTGGCTGGCTGGGAGGGGGAGTGGACCGAGCACCTCGACCGCCACCATGGTGACCTGATGAGTGGCCTCGCCCGACGGATGGATGCGCGAGCCCGGCACGGTGCGGTCCATCCGGTGCTCGCCGACGCCGACGGCATCGTGCTGCGCTGCTACGCCGCGGGGGAGGACGCTCGTGACCTGCGGGCGCCGTTCCGGCACCGGGCCGAGTGCGGCTGCCAGGCGATCGCGGCATTCGAGGAGCTCGTCGGAGCGAACTGGTGACCGATCACCTCGCCACTCCTTCCTGACTCGTGCCAGCGGGAGACGTCACCGGCGGTCGAGGCATGGGCGAAGCACGCGGCCGCGATCTGGTCCCGGTAGGCGCCGGCCCGGCCCGCTTCAACGTGCGGAACACCGTGCGCAGCGAGGCATGCTCGATCCCGAGCTCGTCCAGCACCCGCAACGAGTCCGCCTTGGACGTCGGCTCCACGATCCGCGCGAGCACCAGCTGGGCGAACGCTGCGTCGTCGACGACGTCGAACCCCAGCCGGGCGTACGCCATCGACAGCACCCGCCACAGCACCGCGGACCGCTTGCCGGTGATCACTCCCGAACGGGACACCACCGACCTGCCGGGCAGCGGAAGATCCAGCGCCTCCTGACCCGGACGAAGCCGGCGGCGGGCCTCAGCCACCAGGGCAGCGAGTTCGGCCTCCGAACGAGCAGTACCCACGTGCTCGAGGATGTAGTTGCGCCCGCCACGGCGCTCGGCGATCTGAACCTTCATCGCGCCCGAGCGTCCCGCCGACTTCCGAACGAACGCCACACCAGCGACCCTACCGACCAGCGGGGTACGTCAATCCGACCGACCACGCATCCCTGACCAGCACAAACGTGGCTCTTCCGACCTGAGCGTGGGGTCACAGTTGTAGCCCGCGCTCAGGTCGGAAGAGCCGCAATAGGAGCATCAGTCCCGGTCCTGGCTGAACCTGGTCGAGGTCTGGTTCGGGATCATCGAACGCCAAGCCATCGACCGTGGCACCTTCCGGTCCGTGCGCGACCTCAACGCCAAGATCCGCGCCTTCATCACTAGCTGGAACGACTGCGCCCAGCCCTTCGCGTGGACTAAGACCGCCGATGACATCCTCAAAAAGGCAAACCGTCAGACCACTTCAAAACGGCCCACTAGATGCATGCCGATCAACTCGTGGGTACCGACCCTCTCTGCATCCCGAAGTCTCGAAAGCGTGAGTTGAGCAAGGCAAACACCTGTATGACGACGAAGACCGCGCCAGCAGCCACTAGGTACACTTCGACCCCATAACTGTCCGTTGCCAAGCCAGCCACCATCGCGGACACCGGCAGCGCTCCGAAGCTCGCGCTCAATAGAATCCCAGTCAGTGCACCTCGTAAGTGCGGCGGAGACCACCGCTGTAAGGCCGTTTGGGACAGCAGATTTCCATAGGCCAGAGCGATGCCGCAGACCAGCAGCCAACTGCCTGCCACAAGCGTGCTTGCTGCTTGAGACAACCCCACTATGCCAATACCGCCGACCCCGAACAGCATCCCAGTGAGCATGTTTGGGCGCACCACGGCCGGTAAACGTACCGCCGCCAGCGAACCCAGAAGTTCGCCAACGCTCATTGCGAGCAGGAGCGCGCCATAGCTCGTGGCCCCAGCCAGGAGTATGTCTCGGGTGAAGGCCGGCAGGCCCACAGTGTCGATAGCGCTAATGACTATACTGCCGGCCAAAAACACGACAAATAGAAACCTGATGACAGGCTGCGCTCTCACCACTGATCTCAACGAGGACATCTCAGCATCGACAGGATCATGACTATTGACAACTGGCTTATCGCCACCTTGTGACAGTGCAGCAACCCGCCATAGTGCAGCGGCCGAAACGACGAACGTAAAAGCATTCAACAAGAACGCAAAACCGGCGCCGGTGGCTCCAAGAAGCAAGCCGCCGGTCGGGGGTCCTATGAATCCGGCCAGCCGAGCACTTGTGGCCAACGCCGCGTTTCCCGCGGTAAGGTCCTTATCGTCGACAAGGGTAGGCATCAGTGAGAAAGAGGCAGGCAGGAACAAGGCCTCTCCGAGACCAATGCCGACAACTATTAAGATAATGATGGTGACACCGGGTGGCTGTTTGGAGTAAATCGCAATGGAAGCCAGAAGGGCGGTGCAGATGGCCCTGATGACGTCGCTCAGCACCATCATGCGCGCTGGCCCGAATCGGTCAGCTAGATGGCCGCCAACTACAATCAAGCCCGCCCTAGGCAGGCCGTAGGCTCCCATCACAAAACCCAGGGTGGCGGAACCGTATTCAGCGAGAACGAACCAGGGCAATGCGGCGACGAAGATGCCGTCGCCGATACCCGACACGAACTGACCACTGGTCAACCAACGGAGTCGATGATTCCGCGCGACCCGACCAAGCGAACTCATTTCGCGATATCCATCAGGTAACTCGTCGAACGAATCGCGCCGTCCCGACAATACCCGAAGAGTTTGACTTCTAGTGGATCTAAAGTCGTAGAGTTTTGGAGTGCCAAGATTGACGTGACCTAAATGTAAGGGGAGCTACGAACCCTGACCGGCAAATTTGCGCAGAACGTGAAGTTTCCCATTGCGATCGAACACGAAGGGTGTGTTGTAGGTCGGATCGAAACGCTCTTTGAACAGCGTTAAGGATATCGGGTAGGCCCAGTTCGGAACTTTAAACCGACAGACGTCGTAAAGTGGGAACTCGCCAACTTCGGCGTCGGCCTTGATGTTAACTATCCCAACCTCGTCAGGCTTGTGGCCATTAATCCTACGATAGTCCCAGTAGAATCTAGGTGTGTTTAGTGTGATCAAACCGTTAGTGTTGGTTGGGCGATGGGCCACCCCCATGGGAATGACAAGCCGTTTGGATGTGTCTGGCGTCGCTGTAATCTCGAAGAAGTTCCCGGCCGTGCGTGAGCCTTTCCGACAGTCCACGAAAGGCAAAACAATAGGCTTGTCGTCACTCTTTGCGACGAAGGTTAGCTGGTCATCTGACGTTAAGTGAAGGCCCTACACCCTGTATTCGGTCTCGTAGCCGCTTTGACGGACGACGAGATTGGTAATCTTGTCACCCGACAGGACACTCGAGTGAGGTCCCGTTTGTAAATCGACATTTCGGACCCACTGCAGGCCGTCGATCTCGTCGTACGTTTTGATAGTCTTTTCCCAGGCCACAGCATTAACTCCAAATCCATTTCGGTGAAACACCACATATATCAGGCGCTGGCTAAAGTCGACGACTCTGTGCTCACTACCGCGCCGGCACGTGCCACCACACAAGCTGTCCGTTAGGACGTGTTTCAGAGGGCGAGTTGTCGCGGTGAGCCGGCGCTTTAAGTGTTTGCATATCCGCTGCCCAATGGCGTCGGGCAGCGGATATGCAAAGGGAAATCAGCTCCTGGTGAGCTCGAATCCGTGATCAGCCGCATCCTTGACGAGCGTGTCGTATTCGGCCTCTGACAGCTCAAGGGCGCAGAGACGCTCCACGAGGATGGCGTTGACGCCCTGCGATACAGGCGTGAAGCCAGGAAGAATCCCGATCGTACGCGTACGCTTCAACATTGCCTTCAACATCTTGACTCCTTCACGTCAGCAAGAAAGGACAATTTCCCCTGCTCCCCAGAAGATGCACTAACCCCACCGTGAAGAGAATTTTGTCTAACGCTTCCGACTGA
>JBOFLH010000378.1:0-8154 GCA_051657765.1 Nocardioides sp.
CCCGATCGAAGTAGGTCACCTCGCCCTTGTCGGTGTCGATAGCCGCGTTGAGCGTCGGGTGTTCCTTGAGCGCGTCCACCGCCGCCTTGGCGAAGAACGGCAGGAAGGACAGCTTCACCCCTTCCCGAGCCGTGAACTCGTTCTTCACGGCATCGCGCAGCCGGGCGACCGCAGTGACATCGACCTCGACCACCGAGGTCAGTTGCGCCGAGACCCGCAGCGACTCGACCATGCGTACGGCGATGACCTTGCGCAACCGCGACAGCGGCGCCGTGGTGCCCCGCAGCGGGGACGGATTTATGGTCGGCGCGAGCGACCCCACCGCCGCTATGGACCCTGGCTCGGTGGGTGACCCTGGCTCGGCTGTAGCCGGGGTCCGGGCGTGGCTACCAGCGACTACAGGCACCGCCGCTGCCTGGGCCGCCTTGGCGGCTTCCGCCGCGTCGAGTACGTCCTGTTTGCGGATCCGGCCGCCTACCCCGCTGCCCGCAATGCTGGCCAGATCCACTCCGTGCTGCGCGGCCATCTTCCGGACCAGGGGAGTCACATAGGTCGCGCCGCCCGCGCCAGCGGACTGTGTGGCGGCCGCCGGTGCGTTCATCGTGGCCGGGGCCGGTGTGGGCGAGGTCGGAATGGGTGGGGCCGGTGTAGGTGTGGTCGGCGCAGGTGTCGGCGGGGCCGCAGCTGGTGGGGCCGATGCGGGTGGCGTCGCAGTGGCAGCAGGCACGGGCGGGGCCGGTGTGGCCGGCGATGGTGTGGCCAGAGATGGTGTGGCTGGGGCCACAGTTGGTGGCGCGGCCGGGGCGGGCACACCAGCGCTCGCCGCCGGGCCGATCAAGGCCAACTCGGCGCCAACCGCGACGGTCTCGTCTTCTGAGGCCGCAATGCTGATCAGTACACCAGCCACGGGGGAGGGGATCTCGGTGTCGACTTTGTCGGTGGAGATCTCGAGCAACGGTTCGTCGACGGCGACGGTATCGCCGACCTGCTTGAGCCAGCGGGTCACGGTGCCTTCAGTGATCGACTCGCCCAACGCCGGCAAAGCAACCGATACCCCGGCGGCGTTCCCTGGCGCCACCGAGCCGGCCGCGGCAGCGGCGCTCGGTGTCGCCGGCACCGGAACCTCCTCGACGTTGCTGGTCGTCGCTAGCCCGGCCGCGCTCGGGCTCGTCTCGGCGGGGCCCGGCCCGACGGTGGTTGACTCCAGCGAGCCGATCACGGCCAACACCCCGCCGACCTCGACGGTGTCGTCCTCCTTGACATGGATGGCGAGCAGGGTCCCGGCCACGGGGGAGGGGATCTCGGTGTCGACTTTGTCGGTGGAGATCTCGAGCAACGGTTCGTCGACGGCGACGGTATCGCCGACCTGCTTGAGCCAGCGGGTCACGGTGCCTTCGGTGATTGATTCGCCAAGTGCAGGGAGGGTGACTTCGGTGCTCATGCCGTGTCCTTCGTGTCAGTAATGGGGGCGCAGGGCTGATGCTTCGCGTATGGATTGGGCCACCGGTGCGCGGGGGCCGGCGCCCGGTCTCCTCGGCCAACATCTTTGCACTCTCCCGGCCAGGCACAACATCGGCCTCCGGGCGTGACACATCGTGAATCGACGCCACTCGGGTTGACCTGCCCGGCGACAAGCGAGTGGGCGGGGTCGGCGGGCTGTCGGGGCGGGGTCACTGGACTGTCGGGCGGGGTCACTGGGCGGGGTCACTGGCCGGGGTCACTGGACTGTCGGGCGGGGTCACTGGGCGGGGTCGGCGGGGTGCCGAACCTGGACTTGGGTGCGGGGTAGTATTCGTGACGTGATTGGGCGCGCCAGCGAGATCGGACAGAGGTAGCCGATGGGGATGTTTGATCGCTTCCGGTCCAGCAGGGGTGGCCGCATGCGTCGGCCGGCCAAGAACGCCGAGCGGACCGGGTCCACCCAGGTGCGTGCCTCCGACTCCGCCGACGAACAACACCTACAGGAGTTCGTGCGGTCCAGGCGCGGGGTAGAGGGTTTCGTGGAACCCCGCACCGCGGTCAGCGACGTGACGTTGCTCCTGGTGGCGCACGACGGTGAGTGGACGCGTCGTCGGGTTCCCTCGGTCAAGTGGGCGCATCGGTTTGCCAACGACCATCAAGTGCCGTCCTACGATGCCGCCGTGGTCGGTGTGCCGCAACGGATGCGCGACTACAACCGACGCCAACGCGAGCAGCGACGTCGCTAAGACCCCGCCGTCGGGCTACCGCCATCTGCTGCCGGGCCGCCGGCATAAGCCTCGGCTAGGTCGATCAACGTGGCAACGCCGAAACCGGTGCCACCGGGAGTGATATGTCCCCACGCCGAGCCCTTGTTAAACGCGGGCCCGGCAATGTCCAGGTGCCCCCATGGAATCTCGCCGACGAACTCCCGCAGAAAGGCCGCGGCGTACAGGCCACCACCCCACCGCTCCCAGTCGTGTTGCAACAAGTCGGCGATCTTGCTCGCCGCCACTCGTTCGGCCATCTCGTCCGGGATCGGCATTGGCCAGATAGCCTCATCGGCTCGTGCGCCGGCCTCGACGATCCGCCGCGTCACCTCGTCGCTGCCCATCACGCCGGCCACTCGGTCGCCAAGCGCGACGATCATTGCCCCGGTCAAGGTGGCGACATTCACCACCACATCCGGCGACTGCTCCACCGCTCGACCAAGGGCGTCGGCCAGAATCATCCGGCCTTCGGCGTCGGCGTTGGTGACCTCAACCGTGCGACCTCCGTACATGGTGATCACATCGCCCGGGCGAGTGGCCGAACCGCTGATCATGTTCTCGGCCATCGGCGCGAACGTGCTGACCTGCACCGGCAGGCCGAGTTCGGCGATGGCAAGCGTGGCTTGGACAACTGCTGCCGCCCCGGACATGTCGTACTTCATGGTCGCCATGCTGGCGGCCGGCTTGATGGTGAGTCCGCCGGAGTCATAGGTAATGCCCTTGCCGACCAGCGCCAGGTGTGCGACGGCATGCTTCGGGCGGTAGGTCAGCTCAACCAAGCGAGGCGGGGCGTCGGAGCCGGCGCCGACCGACAAAATGCCACCACAGCCCAACTCCGCCAACGCCTGCTCGTCGTGAACCACGCAATCGATCCGGACCACGGCTCTTGGGCTGCTCGGGTCTGCGGTCTCGTTGTGACGTCCTACGGCGTCGGCCACCGCCGTCGCGAACACCGCGGGCGTCAGCTGACCCGGCGGTTCGTTGACCCAGTCACGTGCCTGGGCAACCGCGCTCGCCACCGATTGAGCGCGGTCGAAGGCCGCGACGAGGTCGGCCTGCCCGGCGGCTGGGCTGAGCACGAGGACGCTCTCCGGCGCGGACCACTCGGGTGCGCTGTCTCGTTGGTAGGTGGTGAACCGATAGCCGCCCAGCAGCCACCCCTCGGTGACCGCTGATACCTGCTCGCCGGTGGCGGCCGGCAACGCAAGCGCCACCGACGCGGCGTTAGCGACATTCCGGGACGCGACGCCGGCGGCGCGTCGCAGTGCGCGGCAGTCGGGTTCGCCGGGACCGAGTCCGATTAACAGCAGCAACGGGGCGTCGATGCGACCGGTGGTCACCACCTTGTGGATCTCGCTCGGCTTGCCCCGGGCACCCAAAGCCGCCAGGACGGAGTCCAGTGTGCCGTTGTAGGCCGCCGCGATGCCTTCGGCCCCCGGCGCCAGCTCGGGTCCGTCCGCTGCCTGGATCAGGCCCACCACCATCACATCGGTCCGAGTTATCGCAGGGTTGTCGCTGCGCATCGAGTATGACGTCACCCAGGCAGGATACGGCGGCGCTACGCGGCCAAGAGGCCTACCCCTGCCGGCGACCGCGGCGCGCCGCGCCGAAGGCGGTCACCCGAGACCTGCGGTAAGTTTCCCGATATGGCAGACAAGCCCATTTCTCGGCCCATTTCTCGGCCCACGCCTAGACCCGCCGCTCGGCCGGTTCCGCCCCACCAGCTACGGCAATCACCGCTCCACAAGTATCACCTCTCGCACGGTGCGAAGTTCGCGGCATTCGGCGGCTGGTCGATGCCGCTCGAATACGACGCGGGTGTCTTGAAGGAACACCATGCAGTTCGGGAAGCCGTCGGCGTCTTTGACCTCTCGCATCTGGGCAAGTTGCTTGTCCGGGGTCCCGGGGCCGCGGCGTATCTCAATCGAGTGCTCACCAACGACCTCGACCGAATCGAGGCCGGCCAGGCGCAGTACACCCTGTGCTGTGACGCCAAGACCGGTGGCATCGTCGACGACCTGATCGCCTATCGCCACGGGGACGATCGCGTCCTGTTGATGCCCAACGCGGCCAATGCCGACACGGTGCGAGACCTTATTGCCGCGGACGCTCCGACCGGCGTCTCCGTGATCGACCACCACGACAACTACGCGGTGTTGGCGGTGCAAGGCACCGGTTCCGACGAGCTGCTGAGCGCCGTTGGACTACCTGCCGGACACGACTACATGTCGTTCGTCGAGGCCACCTTCGACGACGACGCGGTGGTGGTGTGCCGCACTGGCTACACCGGCGAACGCGGCTACGAACTGGTCGTCAACAACCGGGTGGCACCGGACTTGTGGGAGGACCTGCTGGCGGCCGGTGCCGCGCTGAGTGTGTTGCCCTGTGGCTTGGCTGCCCGAGACACTCTGCGCACCGAGATGGGCTATCCGCTGCACGGTAGAGACATCTCTGTCGACACGACCCCGAACCAGGCGGGCCTCGGCTGGGCGGTCGGCTGGCAGAAGCCGGCGTTCTGGGGGAAAGAGGCACTGGTCACCGAGAAGAAGGCCGGGGTCGCTCGGGTGCTCCGCGGTTTGATCGCCACCGGCCGGGCCATCCCGCGCCCCGGCATGGGGGTCACCCTGGTCGCCGACGTCCCGTTGTGCGATGTCACCTCCGGCACCTTCTCCCCGACCTTGCAGAAGGGCATCGGGTTGGCCCTGGTGCCAACCATGGTCAACCCCGATGCCCAGGTCGGGGTTGACGTGCGGGGTCGTCGGGAGATCTTCCAGCTCGTCAAGCCACCTTTCGTGCCGTCCAAGGTGCGTGCACAGACCACTACCCGGCGACCAGCGCCGCCAAAGCCGCAGCAACAAGTGACGTCGCGAAGCTGAGCTCGATGCCCGCGCCATACACGTCTCCGGTCATGCCGCCCAACCGGCGCAGGGCGAGTCGCTCCAGGCGCCATAGGGGGACCAGAGCCACCGGATGAAAGATCAGCTGCCACCACAGCCGGTCGTCGGACGCCGCGATGACCGGCACGCAAAGTCCCAGCGCCATCAGCCCGGCGACCACCATCTGTCGGTTCTTGATCGTGCTGGCGAACGCACTGCCCAATCCGTGGGGTCGAGCGGCCGGATGGCGACACAGTAGCGGCAGGCCCGCGCGGCTGAGAATGAGTGCGACCGCCAGGCCGGCCGGACCCACGTCGGCCGAGAAGCAGGCGGCAAGCGCGCACACCTGAAGGAGCAGGACGAGGATAAGGGTCACCACACCGAATGGGCCGATGTCCGAACGGCTCATGATCGCTAGGCTGGCCTGCCGGTCGGCCCTGGAGCCGAAGCCGTCGGCGGTATCGGCCAGGCCGTCGAGATGAATTGCTCTGGTGAGTAGGGCGATCCCGGTCAGACAGATCGTGGCTAGCAGCAGTGGCGCGCCGGTGCCCGGCGCCAACGGCTCGGGCGCCACCCACTCGGTCACCAACCACGCAGGCAGGGCGACGAGCCCGGCGAGCGCGCCACCGACCAGGGGAGCGAAGGTGGCCGCTCGGCCGGCGATCAGGGCGTCGACCCGGTTCGGCGGGGTGACCGGCAGGATGCTCAGGGTGCCCAGAATCAGGCGCCAGGCTTCGCGGTTCGCGCGCCACCGGTCGGCCGTCACAGGCTGTGCACTCGTCCGGCAACACACCAGCGCACGTCATCTGATTCGGCCGCGACGGCCGCATTGAGAGTGCCCATCAGGTCGCGGAAGCGGCGGCCGGCAGCCGTCTCGGGGACCACCCCTTGCCCGGTCTCGTTGGTCACGGCAACCACCCGACGCGCGGTGTGCCGCCAGGCTGCGGCCAGCTGGTCGATCTCGGCTATGACGGCCTGCTCGGCGGCCTGCCAATCGGAGCGCTCCGCCGTCCAGGCCTGGTGCGCATCCATCACCCGCGTCAGCCACAGAGTGAGGCAGTCGATCAGCAGCGGCTCGCCAGCGATGGCCAGCAAGGCGGCAAGGTCGATGGTCTCCACGGTACGCCAGTGGGCAGGTCGTCGCGCGCGATGCCCGCCCACCCGCGCGGCCCACTCCTGGTCCGCGCCGGCGAGATAGCCGGTGGCGACATAGGTCAGCGCCGGCTCGGTGGCTACCATCCGTTCGGCTTCGCGGGACTTGCCTGACCGGGCGCCGCCGATCACCAGGGTGCGGCGAGGCGCGTGCCCGGGCTGGCCGGGTTCGGCGCCGAGCACGGTGCCGTCATCGACGACCCGGGCTCCCCAGTCGGCAAGCCGCCGATTGAGTTCGCGGGTCGGCGGGTTGTGGTGGGAGAGGTGAATCGCGATCAACTCGGTGGTCTCAGTGATCGCGGCGACCTCCCGCAGCCGTCGTACCTGTTCCCCGAAGGTGCTCAAGTCGAGGTGGTCGGTGCCGTGCGCGTGATGATCCCCGAAGGTCTCCTCCAACAAGACGATGTCGTACCGGGCGTCGGTCATCGCATCGACGACCGATCGCGCCAACGGCCCGGTGTCGGTGGCGTAGAGGACGCGCCCGTCCTGCGGGGTGGCGATGTCGAAAAGCACCGATTCGGCGTGGCCCGGTACGCCAAGCCCTGTGCGGTGGCGGGCCGGCAGCACACGCACCTCGTAGGAACCGCTGTCGCCCTCGATGAGCTCGCTGTCACCGGGCTGCACAGCCCGGAAGTCGACGGTCGAGTTCGACGTCAGCCAGGGCCGACAAGCCTCGATGACGTCCGGTGGGGCGAGCACGACAAGCGGCTGGCTGGTAACCCATGACCGGTGCATAAGGAATGCCGGTCCGAAGTGATCGGAGTGTTGATGGGTGATCAGCACCGCCCGGACCGCGTCCAGACTGAGTCCGCGTCGAGCCGCCGCCTGGGGGGTCTCCGGGCCGCAGTCGAGCAGCAGCGTGTCGTCAATCAGCACCGCGGTCTGCCCCCGGGTGCGGCCGTCGCGTCGTTCGGCACCGCAGCTCGGGCAGGCACAGAACGGGTTCGGCCAGCCGTCGGCGGCACCCGTGCCGAGGAGGCGGACGGTCATGGCGCAACGGTAGCCTGAGCTGATGGTAGAGATTCCCAACTATCCACCTCCCAGAGTGCCCCCGCCCAGCACGGCTCCGGACCCCGAACTCACCTGGTGGTGGGGCCTGGCCGACCCGGCGGGCACCAGCGTTCAGGTCGATTCGGCGTACCACAAGCGCTTCCCGAATCAGGCCGACGCGGAGTCATGGGTGGGCGAGTTCTGGCGCGATCTGGTGGCGATGGGTGTGGACAGCGTTCGGCTGATGGACGGCGAGCGCGAGGTCTACGGCCCGATGTCATTGCGGCCCTAGTCCTAGCCGCCGGCTACGTCGCGAAGGTTTGATCCTTCGCTAGGACCGTTAGGCCGTCTTCGATGGTGAAACCATTGGCCAGGTCGGCTTCGTGATCCACTCCGACTTGGCCACCTGGTGGCACGATCACGTGTTTGTCGAGGATCGCATTGCGTACGATTGCCCCGGGGCCGATCTGGACACCGTTGAGCAGCACCGAGTTCGAGACCTCCGCTTCGGCCTCGACGTACACCTGTGGGGACAACACCGAGTTGTTGACCTTGCCTCCGGTGACCACGACGCCTGGGGACAAGATCGCGTTGTACGTCGAAGCGGACCGGCCGGTGAAGCCTTCGACCAGCTTGGCCGGCGGCAGCGGTCCGAAACTGGTGTAGATCGGCCACTCCATGTTGTAGAGGTTGAACTCCGGTAACGGTGCCACCAGGTCCATGTGGGCTGCGTAGTAGGAGCACATGGTGCCGACATCTCGCCAGTAGCCTCGATCGCGATCGGTCGATCCCGGCACGTCGTTGTCCCGGTAGTCGTAGACGCCGGCTTCTTCGCGGCGTACGAACGAGGGCACGATGTCGCCGCCCATATCGTGGCGGGAACCGTCCAGGTGGGCGTCTCGATGCAG
>JBOFLH010000379.1:0-5140 GCA_051657765.1 Nocardioides sp.
TCCACCGCGGGGATCGCCCGGGCCCTCGGGGTGAGCGAGAAGACCATCCGCAACCAGTTCACCGGCCTGTTCGGCAAGCTCGGCGTCGCCGACCGGGTCCAAGCCGCACTACTCGCCCAGCGGCTGGGTCTGACGACCTAGGCGGGCACCGATCTTGTGTCCAACTCCGCCTCGATACGTTTCGAAAGGATGCACCTATGACGAAGAAGATCATCGCGATCACGACGAACAACGACTTCGTTCATGTCTACAAGACCGTGGCTCGCGCCCTCCGTGACCCGACTGTCAGCGCGGCGACGGGCCCGGCAATGGCATTAGAGTTTTTCGACTCGCAAGGCTACCGCCTCGATCCGGTCTACACTCAAGGGAGGATCACCGGCCTTCAGCGCACTACGGAATCTCTAGACCTCGCCCTCCTGCGGACTCGAATCGGCACCGCCAAGGATTACCTGCTCTCATACATCAGCACCCGCTCCGCGATGCTAGCGATGTTCGGGCTCGACGTCCGGGAGGCCACCGAACTCATCGAGCGTGCCTATAGGCGCGCCTCTGCAGGCGGCGGCCTACCTCTGGAGGCTTTCGAAGCGCACGACAAGAAGTTCCGGTTCACCGGCATCTATGGCGAGGGGCACGACCGGTCCTTCTGGCACAACTGGTGGGACCACTGAGTGTCCACGACTACCTCAAGCTTTACGAGGCGAAAGCCCGCGACTGCCAGGCAACTAATTTACGCCGCAATCGTGACTGGAATCGTGGCAATCGGCCAGATCCTGGCCACCGCCAGTCGAAACACAGAGGACATCGGCATCGTCACTGCGGTCGCGATTCCCTACACCGCGTTAGGCGCAATGGTGCTACTCAGCATGCCGCGGCAACCGATCGGACGGTTGATGATGGCTGCGGGCCTGACTGCCTGCCTCCAATTGGTCGCGATGAGTTGGACAAAGTACCCACCGCTGGCATGGCTGGCTCAGTGGTTGTGGTGGCCGATGACCGCACTGGTCTTCGGGGCACTACTGCTGTTTCCCAGCGGATCCTTGCCCTCACGACGGTGGCGGTGGGTCGGCTGGCTCATACTGCTTGGCACCGCTCTCACCAGCATCCTGATCGCGGCGGCGGCTATTGGCGAACCCCAGCTGTATACGTCATACGTCGTGACCCGGTCCGCGTGGGTAGACCAACTGGCCGATGCCTCCAAGGTAACCGGCTTGGTCACCATGTGTGGGTTCATTCTCACCGTGGCATCGCTGCCGATGCGGTGGCGAATGAGCGCACCAGGCAGTATCGAGCGGCGCCAGCTCGCCTGCCTGATCCCAGGTGGTCTCCTGCTTGCGGCCGGGATCAGTCTCAGCATGGAAGGGGTGCTGGGCGCCTGGATGCTGATCGCCGGTGGAGTGCCTATCGGGATGGCGGTGGCGATCCTGCGTTACCGGCTTTACGACATCGACCTGATCGTGAACCGGACAATCGTCTGGCTCGTCCTGACCGGCGTTGTCGTGGCTGCTATCGCTGGGATCGTGTCGCTACTCACCGACCTAGTGTTCTCAGTCAACGAATCTGCCGCGGCCGTAATTGCGGCTGGAGTGGTCGTGTTCTTAGTCGAGCCCTTGCGCCGCGCCTTGCAACGCGCCGTGGACCGGTTGATCTACGGCGACCGCGACGATCCTTACGCCGTGATCGCTCGGCTCGGCGAGGTGCTGGGGCACACCTACGACCCCCAGGCCGTGCTGCCCTTGGTGGCCGAGACTGCTGGGACTTCACTCCAGGTGCCCTATGTCGCGGTGGAGCTGGAAAGAGACGAACAGCCGGTTATCGACGCCGAATACGGTCGCCGGGTCCCCCATGTGGAGTCGTTTGACATGGTCGCCCACGGCGAACGGGTGGGCAGGTTGCTCGTCGGTCGCCGCGCCCGCGATGCTTCGTTCAGCCGTAAGGAGGTAGCACTCCTAGAGGATGTCGCGGTGCAGGCCGGAGCGGCCGCCAAGGCTACGCAACTCAACCGCGAGTTGCTCGAACTGCGAGACCGGCTGGTCGCAGACCGGGAGCGTGAGCGGCTACGTCTGAGACGTGAGCTGCACGACGGACTCGGTCCCGGACTGACCGGGATGCGCTTGCAGGTGAAGGCCGCGGTGCGCTCCGCCGACCAATCCCGGACGGAAGAGATCCTGACCGGCCTCGCCGGCGATCTAGACGCGATCAGCGGCGACATGCGTCGCCTCGTTGACGAACTGCGCCCGCCCGCGCTGGATAAGGGCCTTACGGCGGCATTGCAAGCCGAGTGCCGGCGCTTCGACAGTGACGAGCTGCGAGTGACCTGCCAGTTCGTGGGTCCGGATACCCAACTCCCAGTGGCGGTCGAGGTGGCCGCCTTCCGGATCGCGACCGAAGCGCTCACCAACGTGGCTCGGCACGCCGAGGCAAGCCAGTGCGAGATGAGTGTGCTGATCGACCGAACCGTGCGGATCGAAATAGTTGACAACGGCCGCGGAATACGAAGCGACGACTTCGCCCGCGATGCCCGGGGCGGCGTCGGGCTCAACTCGATGCGTGAGCGTGCCCGCGAACTCGGTGGTGCCTGTGTCATCGAGCCCCGGCACGACGGTGGCGGCACCACGGTCCGGGTCGAGCTTCCCTTGATTCGTGCCTCACTTGCGCCGACAACGTCAACCGACGAAGACCCACCCGTTCAAAAAGCCACCCAGAAGGAGCGAGATGATGTCGATTAGTCTATGGCCCGGAGGGGTCGTCCCCTATGAGTTCCACCCAAAGTTGCCAAAGGACACGGTCGAGACCGTGAAAAAGGCGATCGCTGCCTGGCACGAGGCAGCGACACCGGTGAAACTCACCCCGTGGTCTGGCGACAAGGACGCAGAACCTAACTATGTGATCTTCACTCCAGCCAAGTGGTGCGCCGCAGCTTCCGGCCTTTTGACAGGAAGGCAGAAGATCAAGCTCAGCGAGGATTGCCGTATGGGCGTGGTACTGCACGAGATCGGTCACACGGTGGGCTTGGTCCACGAGCACACTCGGTACGACCGGGACGACTACGTCACCGTGGCGTTGGTGAACGTGTACGCGAACGCACACTCCCAGTTCGCCAAGCAGCAAGACGAGGGCGGATTAGTCGGCGGGGTGAGGGGCCTTCCATACGACTTCGGATCGATCATGCACTACTCACAGATGGCTTTCTCGGCGAACCGTCACCCCACGCTGATACCTCAGCAAGCAAGACATCGAGAACACGAATCTGTCCTGATCGGGCAGCGGCGTGCGCTCAGCGACGGCGATCGGGCCAAACTAAACAACCTATACGGAGGCGCCTGATGGAGCAGATCAATTTACGAATTAAATGGGCGCCAAGCGTAGTAGATCTGCCACCTGGCGACGCCAAGTGCGTGGTTTTGGTACGGGATGTCACGTATCTCGACGATCCAGCGCTGAAACCGACTGCAGCACAAAGCTTTCCACTCTCACGAGACGAACTATCGAATTCGAAGCTTGAGTTGACATCAGAACTCGATATCCCCCGCAAGAAGCTCGGGAGAACCTTGGCAGGTCGGCGCAGTCTCAATCTCGAGGTCACGATTCGATTCGGCGGCGGAGTAGAGAACGGCTCTCTGGCACCGGGCGACATGGTCAACGAATCCGAGCTAAGAATCACTGAAGACACTCTCGAGAACGGATTCGATGTGTTCTTGACACCTGTAACTCAGGTTCGCTTGGATCCTCACGCCATATGAAAGCCGAATCTCACTCAAGTGATCGATCAGAGAGGAGTTTGACCAGGAATTCTCTTCATAGAACTCACAGCTTTCCAACCACCTTGACTCAGTCTCGACCATCCCAGATAACAAGGATCGACAATGTCTTTTCGGAAATTTAGACTGGCACTAGCGGTCGCCATTAGTGCGTTCGTTATATCGATTGCCATTAGCAATGAAATTGCTGCGGCCGACAACGGAAACTTCATTCATGATTGGCTTCACCATCGCAAACACAGTCCTCTTATCGCTCGTGCCGTATAGATACGAGACTGCCCGGTCTGCCTTCAATGCCAAGTAGAGCAGCTTGCCTACGCAAAGACGTCGATCTGGCGTTTCGAATCGTGTGATCAATCGAGTAGGAAACTTGAGCGACGGTGGGAACACGCGGCGTGGCGGCCTTCCGAGCCGGGAGGGTCGCCACGACGGGTGAAAGGGAGACTCTGGGCCGACCATCGCGAGCGCGTGCTCGACGAGTCGGAAATCCGGGCCCGTTGCACCCGGGGACGCGGGAGCCGGTCGGACCCGAGGACCTGGCGCCGCTGTTCCCGATGGACCTGATCGCCCAGGAGGTGACCTCCGAGTCGTACGTGCCGATCCCCGAGGAGGTATAGGAGGTCTACCGAATCTGGCGGCCATCCTCGCCGATCGGCACTCCTTCGACCGGCCGCTCGCGGAGAGTCCCGTGGTGCGGGCACAGCTCGAGGACGCGCGCGACGCGGTCGTCGCCGGCGGGGCGATCGCGCGTCGGTGTCGACCCGTGGGCGCCCCACGACCAGACAGGACCGTCCGAGTCCAGTGCCACCGTGCCCGCAACGGATCCGTCCGAGCTGACGACACCGGATTTCCGGTCTGGGTGAGCATCTGCGATACAAACTGAGACGGCCGTCCGGATTTCGCCCGGCGACGCGCTCGCAAGGCGTATGGTCGCGGAAGCCGGCGACAGGAGGCTCTCCCCATGGTCGATCACCACAAGTACCTGCTCGACGAGTCGGAGATGCCGACGAGTTGGTACAACATCGTGCCCGACCTGCCGGCCCCTCCCCCGCCGCCGTTGCACCCGGGGACGCGGGAGCCGGTCGGACCCGAGGACCTGGCGCCGCTGTTCCCGATGGACCTGATCGCCCAGGAGGTCACCGCCGAGTCGTACGTGCCGATCCCCGAGGAGGTACAGGAGGTCTACCGGATCTGGCGGCCCTCGCCGCTGCACCGGGCGCGCCGGCTCGAACGGGCGCTGGATACGCCGGCCCGGATCTACTACAAGTACGAGGGCGTCTCCCCCGCCGGATCGCACAAGCCGAACACCGCCGTACCGCAGGCGTACTACAACGCCAAGGCCGGCGTCCGGAAACTCACCACCGAGACCGGCGCCGGGCAGT
>JBOFLH010000380.1:0-4329 GCA_051657765.1 Nocardioides sp.
CTGGGCGGCGACATCGCCTTGCGATTGTTGGGCGAGACCGGACAGGTACTCAATCCCGACCGGGGGTTGATGTCGCTGCTGCCGCTGGCCCGGCGTGGCATGCTGCCCGAGCAGGTGCTGAACCACGCGCAAACAGTGCTGGGCGGCCAGCCGGTGGTGTGTGGCCTCGCCGGCCCGGAACAGTCGCAAGCCGTCGCACCGCTCTGGCCGACCCTTGCCGGGGCGTTCGCGCAGGTACCGAGCACCGATGTCATCGCCGATATCGGCCAACTGAGCTCCCGCTCGGCTCAGCTGCCGCTGCTGGAAGCCTCCCAAGCGCTGGTGGTGGTCTACCGCCCTACCGCCTGGAGCGCCGTCCACACCCGGCGTCGACTGGAGTCGCTGGCCGGTCTGGTACAGCGTCTGGGTGTCGTGGCCGGGATCGTCGGCGTCTGCGCCCACCGCGATTTGGCAAGTCAAACCGTGGCCGCGCAGAGCATTCAAGACGGGCTCAGCTGGGTCCGCGACTTCGGCGTGGTCACCTGGGATCCGAAAGCCGTGCTGATGTTCGAAGGGGGAGTGGTACGTCGACCGGAGCGCACCTTGCTCGCGCGTAGCGGCCGGACCGTCGTCGAGCGGCTGTATGCCGAGGTCCCGCCCGCGGTGTCGCCCGAGCCCGCGATCTCTTCGGCCCAGGTCCACCCTGGCTCCGAGACCGCGGGTGAGGCATGAGCCCGGCGGACCGACGGGAGCCGCCAGTCTCGGCACCAGCGGCCGGGCCGGCTTCGGGGCACCCGACGGGCCTCGTGCCGGGGCTGGACACTGGGCTAGGCACTGGGCTGGGCACCGGCTACTCCACGGTCGGCTCCTCCGAACTGGGTCTGCGAGCCATGCGCGCCGATCCGATGCTGGTCAGAACGCTGCGCGGTCAAGTCGCCGACCGGCTCAATCAACAGCGGCGCAACGATGCGGTGCAGGGTCGAGCGCCGATGTCCGTCGACGACGAGCGGCAGTTCGCCCGGTCGCTGGTGATCCAAGTGCTGGAGGACCACGCCCGCGCAGAGATCACTATGGGCCGCACGCCACTCAGCGCTCAGGACGAGGAATCGTTGGCGGCGGCCATCAACGCGGCCCTTTTCGGGGTGGGCAGACTCCAGCCGCTCCTGGCGAACCCGGCTGTGGAGAACATCGACATCAACGGCTGCGACCGGGTCTTCGTGGGCTATGCCGACGGCAGCGAGGAACTCGTCGATCCGGTCGCGGACAGCGACGACGAACTGGTCGAGCTGATCCAGATCCTCGCCGCCAGCATTGGGCTGTCCTCGCGACCCTTTGATTCGGCCAATCCCGAGCTTGACCTGCGACTGCCCGACGGCTCACGGCTATCGGCCGTCATGGGGGTGTGCGCGCGGCCCAGCGTGTCCATTCGGCGGTCGCGAATAGACAAGGTCACCCTGGAAGACCTGGTCGGCAACGGCACGATGAGCCCCGAAGTCGGCCGGTTCCTGCGAGCCGCGGTGCGAGCGCGGAAGAACATCATGATCGCCGGCTCGACCAACTCCGGAAAGACGACGCTGCTTCGGGCCCTGGCTAGTGAGATTCCGCCGGTCGAGCGGCTCATCACGGTCGAACGAGCCCTCGAACTGGGACTGGATCAGCATCCGGATCAGCACCCCAATGTGGTCGCCTTCGAGGAACGCCTCGCCAACTCCGAGGGCCTGGGCGGGGTCGGTATGGCCGATCTGGTGCGACGGTCGCTGCGCCAGAACCCCAGCCGGGTGATCGTCGGTGAGGTGCTCGGCGATGAGATCGTGACCATGCTCAACGCGATGAGTCAGGGCAACGACGGGTCACTGTCGACCATTCACGCGAATTCCTCACTCGAGGTGTTCAACCGGATCGCGACATACGCTTTGCAGGCTGCCGAACGACTGCCGATCGAGGCCACCCACTTGCTGATCGCGGGCTCGATCAACTTCGTGGTGTTCCTGCGCAAGCGCAACGACTACGACACCGGCGGGCGGCTACACCGGAGGGTCGAGAGCATCCGCGAAGTCACCGGTGTCGACGGCCGGGTGTTGTCCAGCGAAGTCTTCGCCACCGCCACCGCCACCGCCACCGCCAGCGACAGCGACAGCGACTGGGTCGGCGCGGTGGCCTATGCGCCGGTCAGTTGCCTCGACGACCTCGTTCCGCACGGCTACGTCCCTCCCGGTACCAGCGGGTGGTCGTGATGGTGCGGGAGACCTTGCCCGCCGTGCTGTGCGGCATCGCCGTGGGCGCGGGCCTGTTCGTCGCCGTACTCGCGACGGTGGGAGTGCCGTCGGCCCTTGCCGGTCCTCCCCGGCCCAAAGACTATCGACCCAGAGACAGCGACAATCTCCCCATCAACAATCTCGGGGGCCGGCGCCTGCTGCTCGGCCTAGCGGTCGGCCTGGTGGTCCTGGCATCCACCCAATGGGTGGTGGCGGCGTGCTGTGTCGGCTTGCTCGCCGCATGGTGGGATCGGGTTGCCGGCAGCTCCGCCGGAGAACGAGCCGCCATCGAGCGTTTGGACGCGTTGGCGAGCTGGACCGAGTCGCTGCGGGACACGATCGCCGGCGCCATCGGTCTCGAACAGGCGATTCCGGCGACCGCGGTCAACGCCGCGCCGTCGATCAAGCCGTCCCTCAATCTGCTCGTGGACCGACTGCGGGTCCGCGAGCCGATGCCGGACGCGTTGCGGTCGTTCGCCGAGGATCTGCGCGACCCCAGCGCGGACATTATCTGTGCCTCGCTGCTGCTCAACTCCCGGCTACGCGGACCCGGTTTGCGTGATGTGTTGACGGCGCTGGCGACCTCAACTCGCGAGGAGCTGGACATGCGGCGCCGGATCGAGGCCAGTCGTCGCAGCATCCGGCGCAGCGTGCGGATCGTGCTGATCATCGTGCTCGGCATGATGGGCATGCTGAGCCTGTTCAACAAGCCGTATGTCGCGCCGTACGACTCGTGGGGCGGCCAGCTGGTGTTGGCCGTGATCGCCACGCTCTTTATGGCCGGACTGGTGTGGCTTCGTTCGTTGGCCGTGCCCTCCCGCACCGATCGCTTCTTGGTGTTCAACCCGCCGGCTGCGGCCGAACCGGAGCGGGTCGGATGACCGCGGCCCTGCTCTACGGCGCCGTGGTCGGTCTCGGCGTGTTCATGCTGGTTCAAGCGCTCCGCAACCCGGCTCCGGGGATAGCCACCACATTGGCCCGCATCGAGCGCGGCCGGCGGTCGATGAGCACACACACCAGCACGGCCTACGAGCTCAGTACCGGGCTGGAGCGCCGGGCGCGTGGCCTGTTCGGTGAGCTCGCCGACCGGCTGGAGGTTCTTGCTGCCGAGCGGGGGTGGGAGCTGCGGCGACAGCGAGCCGATCTGGCCCTGATGGGCCGCACCCGCGGCACCCACCTGGCCATGCAGCTGGTGACGGGATCCGCGCTGTTCGGGCTGGCGCCCCTGATGTGGCTAGCCGCTCGGATGGCCGGGGTGCCGCTGGGGGGTGCGGTGCCCGCCGCCGTTGCCCTGGGTTCGGGCCTGTTCGGCTTGCTCCTACCCACGTTGACGTTGCGCTCCGAGGCCGCCAACCGGCGCCGCGACTTCAGGCGGAGCGTCGGGGTCTTCCTGGACCTGGTGGCGATGAACCTGGCCGGCGGGCGGGGACTCCCCGAAGCGCTGATGGCCGCCGCCAGCGTGAGTGATCACTGGTCGATGATCCGGATCCGGCAGGCGTTGGCGAATGCCCGCCTCTACGGCACCACGCCGTGGCGTGCGTTGGGCGACCTCGGTCACGAAATCGGGGTCGACGAGCTTGAGGAGCTCTCCGGCGCACTGGTGTTGGCGGCTGATGACGGTGCCCAGATCCGCACGTCGCTGTCGGCGCGCGCGGCGACCATGCGGCGGCGCGAGCTTGCCCTGGCCGAGGGTGAGGAAGGTGAGAAGTCCCAGTCGATGTTGGTCGCGCAGATGCTGATCAGCACGGCCTTTATGATCTTCTTGGGATATCCCGCGGTCGCCCAGTTGCTGAGCGCATGACCGACTACGTCGGGCTTGAGATCACCGGGGTCCCGGACCACGGTGGGGCGGTGTCAACCCGGCGCGCGGTGGTGTCGGGTTGTGGGGCGCCGGGTTTGGGGGCGCCGGGTTTGGGGGCGCTTGGACAGGTGCTGGTCAATACGGAGGGGAGAGCAAGCGATGGTGGCTTTCGCAGTGCTGATGACGCAAGGAATGGTGGCCCGGACCCGGCGGCTGCGCCACGAGGAGCGTGGCGCTTCGGTGTTGGAATGGGCGCTCATTGCCGCCGTGGTCGTGGTCGCCGCGTCGATCATC
>JBOFLH010000381.1:0-9403 GCA_051657765.1 Nocardioides sp.
CGGCCGCCGACGTCCTAAGAACGGCCTCGTCCTGGTGTGCGGCTGCAACCGCAAGATCCGGGCGTCGGTGACCGTCGCTGACGCCGGGCCGATCCTCTGCGGTCTCTGCCGCACAGCGTTCACGCCCAAAGCCTGATCGCGTCGGGGCGTTCATTTCGTATGTCATCCACACCTGAGGCAAGTGCGTGGTCGTACGCGCCTGTGACAGGTGGCGACGATCGCGGATTTCGGGGGCCGGGGCCGGGTGATTCAGATGAATCACCTCTGGCCCGCCTTGGGTCCGTCGGGGCTGGAAGCGGTCTGGTCCTTCCCGCCGTCACCCCCGACCCCTCACGGCCTAAACGAATCCTTTGGCGAGCAGGGTGTGGATGTCTTCGACGGCGGCGAGTTCTATCTCGAGTTGGGCTGCATATTGGTGCTCGCCGCGGTCTCGTGCTTCGCGGATCTGCATCTCTCGGCTGCTGCTAGCGACCAGGACGTTGCGCAGGGCTCGGCATAGTCGGTTGATCTGGGGCTGGGTCCACCCATCGCCCTGTTCGGCTTGGGCGATGCGGTCGAGAAGGAAGGCGGATGCTGCGTGGTCGGGCATGAGGGTTACTCCAACAACTCGAACTAGTGTTCGAATAACCATACGCTCGGACTCGGCAGAGCGCAGTAGGTTTCCGGCGTTGTCATAGCCATCTGACGGCAACTTGAATAGTGTCAGGTGTGTATGACACACTGGTTGGTATGAGTTGGGCAAACGAAAACGGTACCCACGAAGGCTACGTACTCCCCGAGTTCACCGACGGTGTCCGCGGTACCGGCACCTGGGCCGGCAGCGTTCCGGTCGACCACGTCATCGTCGATGTCGAGTACGGGGAGCCGGGTGTGGGCGACGCTCCCCGGTACACCACGCGGCCGGCCGCCGAGGTCATCGGCTGGCGCGCCATGTGCGACTGCCGCACCTGGGACGACTCGTCTGCGGTAGCGAACACCTGGGCCAGTGACCTCGTCGTCCGGGTACCGTCCCAAGCACTCGAGGACCAGACCGCGGGCCGGATCTTCGTACCCGACGACGACCTGATCGACGTCGACATCAACTACCACGACATGTTCACCGGGATCTGGCGCCGCGACCACACCGACCCGGAGAGCGCACTAGCCGCGATCACCACCGCTCGCCGGGCCATCACCACAGCCGAAAAGACCCTCAACGAGGCCGTCACCACAGCCCGCGCCGCCGGGCAGAGCTGGGAGTCAATCGGCCGCGCCGCCGGCATCACCCGACAATCCGCACACACACGCTGGGGAACACACCAGTGAATCAGCCGCCGCGACGGTTCCAGCTCTCCCGAAAAGCAGGTTGGCGGATGCCGCCCGGTGGCCGCAGTGTCGCCGCGCCCACCAAGTGGGCCAACCCACACCGCCCTACCAGACGATCCTTCGGGGGACAACCAGGCCGCCGTCCAGGCCTACCAGGCCGATCTGGTTGCCCGGCCTGATCTGATCGCAGCAGCACGCACCGAACTCGCCGGTTGTGACCTCGGATGCTGGTGCCCACCAGAGTGGCCATGTCACGCCGACATACTGCTGCAGGTCGCCAACGAACCGGACCGGATGACCCGGTCCGTCCAGGTGTGCGGGAGCGCTGGTTTGGGTGTTTGGTGTTTCCGGCATGTGCACCGTGTTTCCTCTCAAATTCCAGAGGACGCACGCGCGACGACAGCATCCTCAAGTGAGACGGCTGCGTCACCAGTGCAAGCGGCAACGTGGTTCAACGATACACGAAGTCGCCCCCGGTACCGGTCGGCGGGCACGAGGCGAGGTAGGTACGTCGCCCTTCGAGAAACGGCCGTTTCTGCGCGGTCGCCTGGGACCTACAGCACAGCCTGACATGCAGCGGCCCTATCGGGGGAAGCCATCGCCTTCTTCGAAGCGGAAGGTTCGAAGAAGGCGACGTCCAAGCGTTGCGCGACCATTGTGTGCTCACAGTCGACGCGCGTGGCTGGAGACGCTCGAGCAACGTGAAGCCGAGTTTGGCGGATCCGTTCCTAGCCAGCTCGTCGGCTCTCACGATAGTGGGAACTCCCAGACCTTCTCGGGGATCGTCGTGTCTGACCCGATCACTTTCGCTGCTGGGCGGGTGTAGACGAGGGTGTAGGACGGAGAGATGGAGTTCACCTGGAACGCGACCCAGCCGGTGCCGCTCTGGCCACGTGGGAGGTCCTTGAACGGCTCGTAGCCGGCGGTTTTCATGTCTGGTTCGGCGATTGATGTCGCCGGCGAGTGTGGGGTGCCGTCCGGGCTCGTGAGCTTCCAGCCGCCGTAAAACCCGACGCTGTACTTCTTGCCCGCAGTGGCCTTGACCTGGACGAGGACGAACTCGCCACCGTCTTCGGTGACCGATGCGAACTTCTTCAAGCTGAACCCGCGCACCACGCCGGTGAATTCGATGTCGTGGCCCATCACGTCATCGACGATCTTCTGGGCGTAGGGCTTCTTCGTGCCGTTCTCCGACGGAGTCGCCGGTCCGGATGGCGATTCGGACGTCGAGGGCGATCCGGATGCGGAGGGCGCCTGTGTCGCCGCGTCGGGCGAGCGGGTGTTAGTGGCGTCGCTGCCGGAGCAGCTGGCGAGCGTGATGGCTGCGGCTCCCGCGAGGAGGCAGGTGCGGATTCTGAGGTGTCGGCGCATTGCGTGGTTCCTTTTCAGGTCAGGGTGCGCAGAGAGCGGCGGCGCCGCGAGCGCTTCCCAGCCACGGTGGCAGCCATGAGCTTGCGACGGACCCCACGAAACCGCGAACTTCCTGCCACGGCCCGAATGGGGCCCAACAACGTCGGGGGCCGTGGACTCGTTGTATCCGTGGTGATCTGGCAGCGATAGTTCTGCGGTTTCGTGGGGTCCGCGGCGGCGGTGCCGGCGACACGATGGTTGGTGTGATCCCGAAGCTCGGGTGACAACGACGGGGAAGGACTCGATGAAAAATGAGACTGATGCGATTGACCTTGACGGTGGCGGTGGTCGCCGCCGTACTTGTGCCGACGCTGACTCAGGCCGGTCAGGCGGCCGAGCCGCAGGAGGCGGTGGCCCCGGCAGCGGCTGACTGTGCGCCCGTTCGGGTCATCGGCGTCCGTGGATTCGGCGTTCCCGCGGGTGATGGTGGCGATCGTTGGACGTACGAATCCGGTGGGTACGGCATCACCGAAGACATCATCAAGGACATCGAGGACCAGCTGCCGCCCGGGTCTACGCGCGCGGCCCTCGCCCATCCCTCCGGAGACGTGTTCAAGTACAAGGAAGAAGTGGAGGGCGGTCGAGACAAATTGCGCCAGTATCTGGACAACTCCGCCTGGGCCTGCCCGGATACCTCGATGGTGTTGGTCGGTCATTCCCAGGGAGCAAGCGTGATCGGCGATGTCCTCGATAAGGAGACCGAGCCCCAACTGTCGGCCGCCGCTAAGGATGCGTTGCGCGCGGTCGTCCTGCTCGGTGACCCGAAGTTTCGGCCGGACGCCAGGTGGAACGCATCTGGCAGTCCGACCACCGACAGTCCCGGCAGGGGACCGTGGGAATTTTACTTTGATGAGAACTTCAAGTCGCGGCACGCTGGGGCTTTCGATGAGTACCAGGTGGAGTCCGGGCCGATCATCCGTTCGTACTGCTATCCCGAGGACACGACGTGCCAGTACGGGTGGCCGACGTCGTCGTCGTCGGGAGACGGAGAAACAATTCATAACAGTTATGGCGACTCCGGAGAGTTCGCCCGGACTGATGCGGTGGCTTTCGTCATGTCGATGCTTCCGGCGGCGTCACCACCGGAGCCCGCCCCAGCACCACCGGCACCTGCCCCGGTAACCACAGATCCGGCGATCTGGGTCGGGTCGCCAACTGATGGCACCTGGGGCTGCTGTGCAGAGCCAGATAAGCCGGATACGAGCACCACGCCGGGCGGCGTTGACGCTCATCACCTCTTGAGCAAGGCGGATCCCAAGAACGACTGGTCGGTCGATCTACCATCGAGAGGCGATGTCACCTTCGTCGCGAGCACTGGGGATCCATCACTTGACTCCCGCCTCACCGCCGCGGTCACCCAGATCGACGGCGCCACCTGCATCAGTACCGGCGGCGGCGGTGGTTTCGTGACCGTCGGCATCTACTTCGACGGTGTTCTGAAGGGTCGGGCTACCTATGCACACCTGGCTCTCAACCCTGCTCTCGCGGTGGGCACCCCGGTTCCATTGGGTAGCTCGCTTGGAACCGTGGGAACCGAAGAACAGATCGCATCGGATGAGCGTTGCTGGACCGGACCACATGTCCACTTCGAGGTGCGCGCGGAAACAGAGTATGCATGCTGGGCCGGGCCCCGCTTCCCAGCAGTAGGTATCTCCCGCAGCCAGGTCCTCGGTTACATCTCCGGGGCGCCCACCACACCGGGGGAGTCGTATCGCTGCGAAGGAACCTAAACAAGTAGCGCGATAGTCCGGGCGAGCCTCTCATCCCAGGGTCGGCTGTTCAGCCCGAGGCGGGTACGTCGAGGTCTTCCACGTTGGCTAGGGGCAAGGGCTCCACCATGCGGAGTGCCCTCGGCGTACACCCGCCGCTCACTGTTCCAGACACACAGACTCTGACCGATAGCTCCGGGCCGACCGTTTCGTCTCGGACTCGAAAGAGATGGTGGAACGTGCTGCTACATATCCCGGCCGACTGGCCATCCTCGATAGTCGCCGCAGCCGCGGGACCGCGCGGGCGAACCTGCGCACAGAAGCCGAACCTCGGGCCCTGCCAGGCCATCCGCTCTCCGGGGGCCGGGTTACCCTGGGATGGTGCTGTATCGGGACAGCGGCGCTACTGGTCGTCGGGTGGAGTACGTCATCGCGGGCTGTGTGGCGGCGTCGCGGGTTGGCACGTTGGTGCAGATGGCGCCGGCGCTGCCCACCGGCTTGCGGGTTTCTTCGCGGCCGGTGCTTTTCGCATTGGCCTGGGTGGTCGCTGGCCTGGTGGCGGTGTCGGTGACAGCCTGGTGCGTGATGCGCCGACGGCCGTTCGGTCCGGCCGCGGCAGCGGTGGATACCGCGATCGCGGCGGCGCTGCTCCTTGTCGGTGGAAGTGTCGTGCCCGATTCCTACCTCGTCGGTTCGTGGATCGGCTGGTTCCCGGCGTACGCGGTCTCGGTGGCTGTCGGGCTCGGTGCCCTCCACGGGATACGACTGTGGGCTGGGTGCCTGATGGTGATCGTCATCTGTTACGGCATCTATGTGCTGCCGACGCTCAACACCACCACTACCAGCACGGCGCTCGGCAACTCACTGACGTTCGTAGTGTTCAGTATCACCTTCAAACTCGCCTTCGGCTTCACCCGCCAGATCGCCCGCCAAGCCGACGACGCGATGGCCGAGGTAGCCAGACTGACCAAACTCGACGAAGAGCACCGCGCACGACTGGTGTTCCACGACGCGACCACCGTGATGCAGCTACTCGCCGACCCGCAACTGCCGACCCAGGCCCGCCGCCACGTCCAAGGCCAAGCCGCCACGGAGTACCAACGGATGCGTGAGTACCTCAACGGCGAGACTCCGTCGGCGTCGAACCAACCAGACAGGTCGCGGCAGCGCACGCTCGCCGAGGTCGCCGGTGCCGCTACGGCCGGCTTCGACGACCTCTCACCGGTACTCAACCTCGACCTGGCCACCCGCGTGGCGCTGTCATCGGCGGAGGCCGCCGCCCTGACGGGTGCGCTCACCACGGTGCTGCACAACGTGCGCCGCCACGCCGGAGCAACAGAAGTCGTCATCCACGCCGACACCGACACGGCCGCGGCGTCCGGGCGTTGGACCCTGACCGTGCACGACAACGGGTGCGGCTTCGACCCGGCGACCACCCCCCGCGGTTTCGGACTGGCCGAGCAAGTCGAGGGCGAGCTGGCACGAGTGGGGATGACAACCCGGGTTGCTTCCTCTCCCGGGCTGGGGACCACGGTCTCGGTCTCCAACAGCGCAC
This sequence comes from Nocardioides sp., assembly GCA_051657765.1. Classification (GTDB taxonomy): domain Bacteria; phylum Actinomycetota; class Actinomycetes; order Propionibacteriales; family Nocardioidaceae; genus Nocardioides. Next base: position 5,980 of record JBOFLH010000381.1, read on the forward strand.
GGGCCGACGTGCAATGACCGGCCCAACCACCACCGGCGGACCGGCCCCAACAGATGAAGTGCCGACCTACCGCCCCCGGGTGGCTCTCGTCGAAGACATCGCAACACTGCGCCTGGCACTGCCGCTGCTGCTACCTGGCCTGGACATCATCATCGCCGTCGAACGGGTCGAGCAGCTCCTCACCCACCACCGTGTCGAGGTCGACGTCGTCATCCTCGACCTGCACCTGACCAACCACAGCCAGCCAGATGCCGTGCAAGGTCTCGAGGCCGTCCGCCAAGTCGTCGAAGCGGGCTATCTCACCTGCCTCTACACCCAAGAAGAACGCCGGCTGGTGCTAGCGGCATGCGTAGCAGCGGGCGCCCGCGGGCTCATCGCCAAATCCACACCACCCGAGGCCGTCGACCGCGCGGTCCACCGCGTGCTCGACGGAGAGGTCGTGATGCCAACCCAACTCATAGGAATGGCCGAAGTACTCGCCCGACGCGGCACGCTGACCATCCTCAGCCCCCGGCAGCGCGAACTCCTCACCAGCCGAGCCCGCGGGCTCACCTACGCCGAGATCGCCAAGACTATGCACATCGGCGAAGCAACAGCACGTGGCTACTGGCAAGACCTCTCCCAAGAGGTAGCCCAATACCTCCGCGAGACCACACCAGGAGACATCGAACGCGCCCTCGGCCTCGCACCCGGCGACCTCCTCGACCACTGGCCACCTCGAAAATGCTGAACCTCCCACACGGCCGTAACCCCGCCTGACACCTAGCGTGATCAAACGGCCGTTTCCACACACTCACGACACGCGCGACCAGAACCCGTGCAGAACCCCCGTGCCGAACGCTCAAGGCCTCCCACACCGTGCGGGTGGACTCCGGTTCACTGGTCGCTATGACGGCCTACGGATACGCCCGAGTCAGCACCCGCACCCAAGATGTCGCCGGCCAGGTCACCCAGCTCCGCGGCGCCGGCGTCGACCAGGTCCACACCGAGACCACCACCGGTGCCGGCCGCCGGCCTGTGCTCGACGACCTGGTCGACCAGCTCGTCGCCGGCGACGTCCTGGTCGTCACCGCCCTCGATCGGCTCGGCCGCGTCGGCCGCTCGCTCCTCGAGCTCGTCGACGACCTCGCCGGCCGCGACATCGGAGTCCGTGCCCTACACGGCGGGATCGACACCACCGACCCTGTCGCCGGCCGGATCACCCTCTACGTCATGGCCGCACTTGCCGAAGCAGAACGCGCCCTCATCGTCGAACGCACCCGCGCCGGCCTCGCCGCCGCACGCGCTGCCGGTCGCCGCGGAGGACGACCCACCGTCATGACCACCGACCGCCTTACTGTCGCCCGGCAGCTTGTGAGTGATGGCTCCACCATCGCCGCCGCCGCCCGCACCATCGGCGTCAGCCGTTCCGTACTCTCCCGAAACCTCTAGACAAAGGAAGCTCAACTGGCTCATTGATGAGCCAGGCCCTTGCCCTGTAGCCTGTCAACAGGCCTCCCCCTGAGGGGTGTGAGGAAGTGAAGCCAGGACCCCCGCCGCATGACGGGACCTGGCTTTCGCGCTTCCTAGAGGCCAACATCAAGCTCAACGAGTCCCTCACCCAGTGCGGCACGGTAGATACCGGTTCCTTTTCGGGCAGCTGCGACCGCGCCGGCGACAGCATCAGGAATCCACAACATCGGCTCATCGAGCGGCCGAGCGAAGTCCACCCGCACCCGCTCCGGCAATACTGATTGGGTACGCAACGCCGTCACCATCTCCAGGTCACGACGATCCAAGGCCTTGCCTCTGGACTCGAACCACACCCGGCCAACCCCGTCACCGAGCTGTACGAGCAGGCACTCAAGGCACTTGCGGCGACCCCGCTCCTGCCGCTTCGGGTTCAACGAACCGGCCACGACCACCACATGAGCCAGTTCCAGCGCCGCTATCGTCTCAGCGATCAACACCCGGTCTTTCGCTTCTTCGTCACGCCAGTGCAACCGCTGGCGAGGCGATCGAAGATGAGCCCGTAGCGCCGGGTAATGCGTATCGCGGTCCACCGGGTCGGCCACGACCGCCGCGAGCACATACAAGCCGGCCTCGACATGGACCGACTCATCAACCCACGCATGCAACCCACCGCTGGTTCCCGCTGACATCACCAAGGGATTCTCACAAACCACAACCCGAGCTGCATCACTTTGTGGGTCAGGCCGACCCCCCAACTCGACGCAAGTGGCGGCCCCTGGACCACGCGGGTCGCCAGCGGCTACTCGGCGAAGGCCTGGATGCCGATCTGGTCGAGGTGGGCCAACGACTCGGCGATGCTGACCAGCGCGTCCACCTGGGCGAGCTGCGCCGCGCGGCCAACCACGCTCGGGCTGGTCGCGGCCGCAGCGCGCTCAAGATGTGTCTTCGCCATCGTCAGCGATGCGGGGTCCTTGTACTGCATGTTTCGTCCTCTCACCTGTCCTGGTAACGGGGGTCTGCGCCCTCGGCGAGCAGCGAGCGAAGGTCTTTCTTGAACTCGTCCGGGTCGTGTGTGCGGGCGTTCTCGGAGATGTCACCGCTCATGGTGAGTTCGCCGACTAACGTCTTCAGATGCTCGATCATGACCTCGGTTTCTTCCTCGGCGTCAGTGGTCTTCAGGCGAACCGCCAGCACATGGGCCAGCGCCTCGAGGATCAAGACGACGTCATCGAAACACGACTGCCGAACCAGAACCACGCGGGGCGGGTCGTCACGGTCGCCCCCGACAACCCTGGGTGGCGGATGCAGAAACGCCCGGACACGATCAGCGATGGTCGGCGGTGCGATCTCGATCTCGGTCATAGCCTGATTGTGTAGACGACCACCGACACCGGGGGCATGGGGGCCGGGCCCAGCCCCAGCCCCAGCCCCAACGGACGAACCCAGCCCCGCCTGTCCCGAGTGATTCATCTGAATCCCCCTGGATGCCCACCCCTCGATCGGATCCGGACATCCCTCACTACGTCGGACATCCCTCACTACGTCGGACCCCATGCACTCTCGGTCCTAGGCCGTTACGAACGAGTACGGCTGGGGGGTGATTCACCTGAATCACTGGGTGCGGCGAGAGTTCCGGGGATGCCCCCGGAGACCGGGGGGATTGGTGTTCCCCTCGCGCGCGTGCGCGCCTGCGCGCGTAGGACCCTCTCCTCCGTCTCGGGGGGTACACGACCCGAAGATGTGCATCCTGCCTGGTCAGCCGGGGGTATCGAGCCGCGTACCCCCCTTCGATACCCCCCAGCCAGCTGTACCCCCTCGATACCCAGGCGCGTACCCCCTCGATCCCAAGGCCGGTACACCACTCCCGCCGGGTTGATCCAGGAAGTCGTGGGGGGCAACCGATGGCACCATGGAAGACATGACTACCGCACGAGTGGAACTCCGCAACATCACCCGACGGAACATGGTCGTC
>JBOFLH010000382.1:0-4063 GCA_051657765.1 Nocardioides sp.
AGTCGGTCTGGGTCATCGGCATTTCGTCATGGCGTACGCCGTCCACCTCATAGGCCACACACACCGGCACTCGCTCCCAACTGGACAACACATCCAGCTTGGTCAAGAACAACTCGGTAAGCCCGTTAACCCGAGCGGCATACCGCGCGATCACCGCGTCGTACCACCCACAGCGGCGGTTGCGGCCCGTGGCCACACCCACCTCACCGCCGATCTCCCAGAGTTTCTCGCCATCGGCATCGAACAACTCCGTCGGGAACGGCCCCGAACCCACCCGGGTGGTATACGCCTTGATGACCCCGATCACCCGATCGATCCGCGTCGGGCCCACCCCGGCACCCGTGCACACACCGCCGGCGACCGGATTGGACGAGGTGACAAACGGGTAGCTGCCGTGATCGACATCGAGCATGGTCGCCTGAGCGCCCTCGAACAACACGGTTTGGTCGCTGTCCAGGGCCCGATTGAGCAGCAGCGACGTGTCGGCCACCATCGGCCGCAACCGTTCTGCGTACGACAAGAGTTCGGCGATGGCGTCCTCGGGTCGGATCGCGCGCCGGTTGTAAACCTTGGCCAGCAGATGATTGCGTACGTCGAGGGCCGCTTCCACCTTCTGAGCCAGGATCGACTCGTCGAACAGGTCGGCCACCCGGATGCCGATCCGATTGATCTTGTCCGCATAGGCCGGACCGATGCCGCGACCGGTGGTGCCTATCTTCGCCGCACCCAAGAACCGCTCGGTCACCTTGTCGATCGTGGCGTGATAGGCCGCTATGACGTGCGCGTTCGCGGAGATCACCAGATTGTCCGCGGCCACACCCCGGGCCTGCAAGGCGTCGAGTTCGCGGAACAACGCCTCGGGCGAGACCACCACGCCGTTGCCGATCACCGAGGTACACCCTGGGGTGAGGATTCCGCTGGGCAACAAGTGGGTGGCGAACTTCTCACCGTTCACCACGATGGTGTGTCCGGCATTGTGTCCGCCGCTGGTGCGCACGCAGTAGTCGATCGAGGTATCGGAGGTCAGCAGGTCAGTCGCCTTGCCCTTGCCCTCGTCGCCCCACTGCGCGCCAAGGATCACAATCGCCGGCATGATTCCTCCCGTTGCTGTCAACCACTTGCGTCGGTTCCGCGAAGCCTCGCCGCACCAGGCACCCGCACCGAACGTCCGGCGCCTAGCCGTACGAACATCTCTCCGGTGTGCCCGGCGACCATCCGACCCTGCGACGCCCCACTCTAAGGCGCAGCGGTCATAAAGGCCGCACTGATGCGGCCATCACCAACCCAGGCACCCAATAGCGCCAATAGCCAGCCCTGGGCGCCTCGCCTTCGATAGGGTCCACGGCGTGGATCCGATCTTGGTGATTGCCAACGCCGAGGCCGACCCATCCGACGATCCCTTGCTCGCCGCGGCACTGGAGGTACTACGGGCCGAGGCCTCAGTGGAGCTCGCGTCGACCTCGAGTTCGGGCGACCTGGACGGCGTACTGCATCGAGCCGGATCGCGCCGTATCATCGTCGCCGGTGGCGATCAGAACATGCATGCGGTGGTGGCTGCTCTCTATCGTCGCTATGAGCTGAAGACCAAGGTGCTGGGGTTGCTGCCCATGGGCACCGGCACCGAATTCGCGCGCACCAACGGCCTACCGCTGGATGTCCGCCAGGCAGCGCAGGTGGCGCTACGGGGCGTACCCCGACCGACCGACATCCTGCTGGACGAGGTAGGGGCGGTGGTGATCAACGAGGTGTGGGTGGGGGCCGGCCCGCGGGTTCGTGACGAACCGACCAACTGGTCCGATCGCTTGGCCGAGTTCGGCGCCGACACACTCAACCGCCGGCGCCTAGGTTGGGCCGTCGGTCGGGCTATCGATTGGTCCGTCGATGCCGTCGACACGCCGATGCGCGCGTTGCGGGCCTCGGTCCGGCCAAGCCAGATCCGGCTTCGCATCGAGGTTGATGGCCGCGTCGTCAGCGACTTCGACCAGCCGCTATCAGGAGTGAGGCTGTCGCGCCACCGCGGCAACCAAGCGATCGGCGATGGGCCCACTGGCAAAGAGGTCACTCTCGATGCCAACGCCAGCTCCCATCAGATCGAGATCACCCTCACGCGGGCGAGCGGACCGCTCGACCGCTATCACCGCGCGATCGACTCCCGACGTCGACGCTCTCCAGGACCCGGTGCCATAGCCAACTTCCGGGGGTCTCAGGTGACGATCTCCGGGCAGGACTTCTGGTGCCGCGGCGACGGGGCGAGCTACGGCCCCGAGCGACGCCGTAGCTGGCACGTGGAGCCGGCGGCGTATGCCTTGTTGGTGCCCTGATTCAGTCGGCGCTCAAGGCCCGCGCCGACCGTCGCTAGACCTCCGGTAGCGTTCGGTTCGCACCCCACCGGATCAGGAGTTCACTTAGCATGGCACGAGAATCGTCGGGCACCTCCGCGCCCACGGACTGGGTGACCCGCGCCGCGGATTCAGCCATCCGGCACTTCGAGGAAACCGGCGCCAGCCTGGTCACCTGCGCCTCCGGAATCAGCCCTAGCGGCCCGATTCACCTGGGCAATCTGCGGGAGTTTCTGACGGTGCATTTCGTCGCCGAGGAAGTGCGCCGGCGCGGCGTGCCGGTGCGGCACCTACAGAGTTGGGACGACTATGACCGGTTCCGCAAGGTCCCGGTTGGTGTCGACGAGGCGTGGAACGAGCACATTGGCCGACCGCTCTCCGCGGTTCCCGATCCGTGGGAATGTCACCCCAGCTGGGCCGCCCACTTCAAAGCCCCGCTGCGCGCGGCGCTGACGGAGATGGGCTGTGAGATGGTCGAGATCAACCAGACCGAGATGTACACCGCCGGCGCCTATCGCAGCCAGATCCTCGAGGGGGTCAGCAGGCGCCACGAGATCGAGGAGGTCCTGGGGCGCTACCGCACCAAGGCGCCCGTCGGGCTGGTAGGCCGGACCGGCAGCGACCAGGAGGCAGCCGCCATGGCGGACTCGGTGGCCCTGGACGACGGCGACCAACTGGTCGGCGACCCGATGGACCGGGGCTCCGCCGGTCCGGCCGGGCTGACCCGCTTTCCGGTCAAGCCTTATTGCCGCCGGTGCGCACGGGACACCACCACGATCACCGGGTATGACGAGCAGACGACCGACCTGTCCTATGCGTGCACCGCGTGCGGGTTCGTCGGGGTTACCAACCTCACCGCTCAGGACGAGGGCAAGCTGGTGTGGAAGATCGATTGGCCGATGCGGTGGGCCTTTGAATCGGTCAACTTCGAGCCGGCCGGCGCGGACCACTCCTCGCCCGGCTCCTCGTTTACCGTCGGCAACGAGTTGGTCGAGAAGATCTGGAACTGGCGTCGGCCGGCGTCGTTCGGCTACTCCTTCGTGGGCTTCGCCGGGATGGCCAAGATGTCGTCGTCCAAGGGCGGAGTGCCAACCGCCGCCGACGCCTTGCGGGTGCTGGAGGCGCCGATGCTGCGCTGGCTCTATGTCCGGCGGCAACCCAAACAGTCGTTCAATATCGACTTCGGCCCGGAGGTCATCAGACTGTACGACGAATGGGACGCGCTCACCAAGAAGTCCGCCGACTCCACCAAACGCGATCCTCAGGTGTTGGCCTACGAGCGAGCCAGCACCACCTCGACGGCTGGCCGGCTGCCGACGCCATCGGTGGTTGCCCCGTTTCGAGCTCTGCAAGCGGCCGCGGACATCACCGCCGGCGACGTGACGCAGATCAGCCGAATCGTCGCCGACCTGGGCTACCCACATGCCTCGGTCGAGGAGCTCGAGCCGCGGCTGTCTCGGGCAATGACGTGGACCGCTGACTATGTGCCGATCGAGGATCGCACCCTAGTGCGCGAAAGCCCCGACATCAGCCGGCTCGCGTCGCTGTCGGAGCGCGAACTGGGCTGGGTATCCCTGTTGGTGGGCCGGCTCGGGTCGGCGACCGACCTGACCGCGTTGACGTCGCTGGTTTATGGCGTACCGAAGCTGGCGCTAGGCATGCCGCTGGACGCCGACCCGACCGATCAGGTGAAGGCGGACCAGAAGGAGTTCTTTACGCTGCTT
>JBOFLH010000383.1:0-9443 GCA_051657765.1 Nocardioides sp.
GGTCAAAGACCTCAACACCAAGATCCGCGCATACGTCGACGGCTGGAACAACCGATCCCACGCCTTCGTCTGGACCAAGAGCGCTGACGAGATCCTCAAGAAGACCAACCGGAAAGAGACTTCAAATCCGCGCCACTAGGGCTCAATACGTCCCGGAGTAGGTCATCGAATTCGTCGCCGGACACCGTCAACGCGCCGAATCGCTCCATATACGGCCGAGGCACTTGCACATCGTACGCCGCGAAACCCTCCGCCTTCAATTGCGCGAGAGAAGTGTTAGTGCAGATATTCCCGGCATGCGAGACCTTGTGAAATGAGCTGTCGCAGAAAAATATCTTGCCTATCGCAATCCCGAATTCGCCAGCGACCAGCTCGTCGTCGCGCCATACCTCGAAACTACGCGCCGCGCCAATCCGATGTAGGCCGATGTACAGCTCCACCAGGCGAGGCGTGAGCCAACTAGACGCAACCTCTCCTCGGAATGCGATGGCACACCCCTGCACAACTGGCTCGAATGCGGTGTCGACGGTGGTCCTGAAGCGGCCGTTGCGCGCCCGCTTGAGGAGGCTCGCCGAGGGCTTGAAGTATTCGAGAGGAACATACATGCGCGGATCTGCTCTTTCCCATACGAGCTTGCTCGCTGGGTCCCGATCGACCGGATAGTAGCCAACGCAATAGGCGGCCACCACGTCGCTCAATGACCGGATATCCGCGCCGTCTTTCGACGCGCCAAGATCGGTATTTTCATTGGCTTCCATGGCTCCCTCCCACCGGCGGCGGTCATCCCGATCCATCGTTCGCGCTCGACAGCGAGAATACCCCCGCACATCCTCAGGTCGCCAGGATCGTGGTCCGTCATGCCGTGTTCGCACCGACGCGCACCCGACTGTCGAGAGGCTCGTTGGCACACCAAGTCACCGATTGCCGGTAGCCGAACCGCCAACGGCTAGCATCGTGCGGTGACCACCACCCACCGCATCCGCGTGTTTCTCGTTGTTTCACTCCTCGTCGCTGGTTTGACGGCGTGCTCCGGGGAGCCCGATTCGGCAAAGACCAAAGCAGAGGACAAGACGACAACGTCGCCGTCGACATCGGCGGAGTCGAGCGACGGCTCGACAGAGTCCGGTTCGACAGAGCCCGGTTCGAGCGAATCCGCCGACGCGGCTGGCGACCAACCCCAGTTCGTGGGCGACGGATACGGTTTCGATGCCCCCGAGGAGTGGACCGAGGAAACCGAGGTCTTCAAGGCGGCTCAGCCCACGTTGGACCTTGCCGTCGCCGAGGCCGACCGGGCCGATGGCTATGCGAATAACGTCACCGTGACTACCGCTCCGGCTGGCGGTATCGAGAATCTCGATGCTCTTGAGGCACAGGCAATCGAGCAAACGAAGAACGTCGCGTCGAAGGTCCGCACCCGTGGTCGCGGGCCGATTGCCGGCACCGAAGCCAGCCTTGTCACCTCGAACCTGAAGGTCGGCAAGCTGCGGGTCAACTCCGCGGCCTTCTACGTGCTGCGTAAGGACCAGGTCTTCGTCATCGTCTTCTCGTTCCTCAAGGGAACCTCAGGGGGTGTGGTCAAGCGCACAACCTCCAAGGTGCTGGACTCATGGCAGTGGGACCCGGCCACTACCAGCTGACGACGGCGCCCCCATGCAACACGTCATCACCACGCTTCAGTGCCCGGACCAGCCCGGCATCGTAGCCGCGTTGGCGGCCGGCGTCGGCCAGCTGGCCGGCAACATTCTCGAGAGCGCACAGTTCTCCGATCCGGAAACCGGGCTGTTCTGTGTGCGAACCGTGTTCGAAACCCCGGTCTCCGATCAGACCCGACTCCTCGGCACAATCACCTCGGCCCTGGCGCACCTGAGAGGTGCCGAAGTAGTGAGCGAGGGACTCGAGCCGGTGGTCCAGCTTCGCCTGGTCGAACGCCGCCGGCGGATGCTGGTAATGGTGTCGAAGTTCGACCATTGCCTGATGGACCTGCTCTACCGGTGGCAACGCGGCGAACTACCGGTCGATATCCCGCTGGTGGTGTCCAACCACGAGGACACCCGAGCGTTGGTGGAGAGCTATGGGATCGCCTTCGAACACGTTCCGGTCACCCCGGACACCAAGCCGAACGCCGAAGCCCGGCTGTTCGAACTCATCGAGGACCATGTTGTCGACTTCGTGGTCCTGGCGAGGTACATGCAGGTGCTCTCCGATTCAGCTTGCGCCCGCCTGGCTGGTCGCGCCATCAACATCCACCACTCGTTCCTCCCGGGATTCAAGGGAGCCAAGCCCTACCACCAGGCGCACGCGCGAGGTGTGAAACTGATCGGGGCGACCGCGCACTACGTCACCGCCGACCTGGATGAAGGGCCGATCATCGAACAGGAGGTGGTCCGGGTTACCCACACCCGCACGGCCGAACAGATGGTCACCCTAGGTCGCGATGTCGAGCGCTTGGTGCTCGCTCGCGCGGTGGCGGCCCATGCCGAGGATCGCGTCTTTCTGTGTGGCAGCCGCACCGTGGTGTTCGCCGACTGACGATGCGAGCTGAGTAGCTGGACTCAGCGGATATTGAGTTCCCAAGCGCAGCGGGGTATGTGTTCGGCGTGAGTCAATAGGCGCATGCCGCGCTATGCCGATCCCGACCGCTGCCCCGACTGTCACGCCTCACTCGCGCCGCCTCGGGCCACCTGCGGGTCCTGCGGGCTTCGGCTCCTCGGCCCTGACGCCGCCGCGCTCTTCACGACGCTGACTCGCGCGGACCAGCTCCTGGCTCAGTTGCGCCACCAAGCGGTGCCGGGCGCTCCGGCCGACCCGGATGAGGCGCGGGACGATCTCCCGGCCGATATCCGGGGCAGCGGCGTCTTCAGTTCCGGCCGGGCCACCCGCGAGACACTCCGGCCTGAGCCGGGTCGACAAGATTCCGGGCATCAGGGCTTGTCGGGCAGGTCCGTCCAGCGCATGCTGTTGTGGCTCGGCGCGGTGTGCCTGCTGGTGGCGGCATTGACTTTCCTTGCGGTTGCCTGGCAGCTTCTCGGAGTCAGCGGGCGCACCGGGGTGTTGATCGGGCTGACCGTCATCGTCAGCGGGATGGGAGCGCTGCTGGCCAGCCGTGGCTTGCGAACGGCAGCCGAGGCGCTCACCTCGGTAGGCCTGGGACTCCTGGCCCTGGATCTGTATGGCGCCGAGAACGCCGGCTGGTTTGTCGGGGTGTTCGGTGAGATGAGCGCGCCCGCGTTGTTGTTTCTGGTCGGCACCCTGGTCGCCGCGGTCGCCGGTGCCACCGCGCTCGCCATGCGCGGTACCCGTGAACTCGTCGCACCGCAGGCGGCGGTGCTGCTTGGTCTGACGGCTGGCGGAACGGGCGCGGCCAACGTAGCTGGCAGCCCGGTGGCGACGTTAGCCGCGACCACAGCCATCATGCTGGCCATCGCCTACCTGGCTCGGCTGGTGGGGCTGACCTATCTGCCGTGGGCAGCGCTGGGCGGGTTCACTCTGTGGCTGCTCGGGTTGCTGGGAGCTGGCCTGTTCCGCGCTCTGGAGCATGCGAGTATCCACGCGCTCTGGCTTGAGGCACACGTGTGGCCGTTGCTCGCTGCCGCGCTGCTGGCCGGCGGGCCGGCGATGTTCTCCTGGCTGCCCCGTGCCATCAGGATTGCGTCGGTTTCCGCTAGCGCGAGCATCGGCACGCTGGTTGGCATCATCCCGGCGACTGACAACGGCGTCACGGATCTGGTGCTGGCCACTCTTGTCGCCCTCATCGGGTGGAGCATGGCGGTGCTCAACCTGTCCGGAGCTCGCCGACTCGCCGGCTACGCACCGTTGCTGATCAGCGCCGGGATGCCGGCGACGGCTGGCGCGTCATTGGCGGTAGCGTCCGTCAGCTCCGTGCTGATCACCCTCGGGCGCGAGCCGACGGGGATCTGGGTCGCTGAGCCGAGCGTCCGGCACGTCCCGACGGCCACCGAGGCGCACCCACTGTTGTTGGTCCCAGTGGTGATCGCGCTAGTGGCCGCCGCCGCGACGGTACGAACTCGGAACCGACGTGCCGCGACCTCGTGGCTGCTCGGCAACCGAGCGACGCTCATCGCCGTGCTGGTGCTGGCAGCCATCGGATGCGCCGGGCTCTACCCAGTTCCGGTAGCCGCGCTGGTGCTCAGTCTGCTCGGGCTGGCCGGCGGCGTCGTCGGTTGGGCCCGGAAGAATCAGAACCTGTCCGGCCAGCTCGGTGCGGGCGCGGTTGGGCTCGCCGCGTTGGTGACCGCTCTGCCTAGCGACTGGCTGAGTCTCGGCGTCCTGGTTCCCGCCGTGCTGGCCACTGCTCTCGCCATCCGGGCTCGGTCACCGATCGTCCGGGCCGTCGGCGAGGTACTGCTACCGATGGGACTCGCCGGGCTACTGTGGACTGTCGCCGAGGTCGCCAACGTCGAGGTTGCCTGGCGGGCCGGGCCGGTCTTGCTGGCCGTCGGCGGCGTGGCGATGATTCGGCCTCGCGTGCGTCTCGAGACGTCGGCGGCCGGTGCCGGGGCGATCGCCGCGTTCGCCGCGGTAGGCGCCGCCGGCGATACCCCGTCGACTCTCGCGATCCACCTGACACTCGCCGGAGCGCTGCTGATCGGGTCGTCTCTGCTGCACGCCGACCGTCGCCGGCTGGGCTGGGGCGGTGGACTTCTGCTCGCGATGGCCACCTGGGTGCGGCTATGGGACATCGAGGTCCGGGCACCCGAGGCCTACACACTGCCCTCAGCCGTCGCGCTTGCGACGGTCGGCCTGTGGCACCTGCGGCAACAGCCCTCGGCGGCTACCCGCCTGGCGCTCGGCCCGGCCTTGACCTTGGCCACCGTGCCGTCACTGCTCAGGGTGTTGGCCGAACCGATCTCCCTCCGCGCCATGCTGTTGGGGATAGCGTGCCTGTTCTTGGTGCTTGCCGGCGTCAAGCTTCGGTGGAGTGCGCCGCTGGCTGTGGGGGCCACGGTAGGCGGGACGCTGGTGCTGCGGGAGGCGGTGCCCTACTCGGCTGCCCTGCCGTCCTGGGTGCTGATCGGCGCGGCCGGGATGTGTCTGATGGGCGTCGGGATCACCTGGGAGGCTCGGCGAGCCAATGCTGTGAGCGCGGCATCCTACGTCGCTCGACTCCGCTAGCCAGCCGACTTACACCCCCAGCAAGCGGAACGTGGATCGCCATAGGTCCGCCAGGTGACGCACCGCCACGCCGTACCGTCACCTCACGACGCGGTCGGTCTCGCGTGTCTGTGTCTGCGGCGGCGCCGTCGTCGGGGTTACCCGCGCCGGGGCGTCGGCAGACCTATGGAGACTTCGACACACCCCGCTAGCGGTGACCCTGACGAGTGCGGCTGGCTCGGAATCAGGCTTCAGTCGCGCCGCTGGGCATAGTCTGCCCACTCCTCGTCGTGCTCGTCGTTGTCCACCGGAGTGGATTGACTCTTCTCGCCGTGCAGCTCTTTGGCCAACGCGCCGAAGTCCGTCTCATGAGTCCGGTACTTCAGGTCACGGGCAACTTTAGTCTGCTTGGCCTTCGCTCGGCCGCGCCCCATAGGGTCGACCCCCTCGTACGCCTGGCCGGGGCTTTGGGGCACCCGGGCTAACTGGATAAGTCTTTCGTAGAGATAACGCTACCGGGTCTCTGGCTGTTCCTGCGAACCAGGGCCCAAATTTCTGCTGAGAGTTGGAGATCGGGCTCCTGGATGAACGCGTCACCCGGCGGCGACCGCTTCGATCTCCACCAACCAGGATGGTTCCAGCAGCCGACAACAAACCACCGTGCGCGCCGCGCGGTGGTCACCCAGGTGCTCGGCCAGGATCTCGACATTCTCCGGGTCGTCGGCCGGATCCGCGAGATAGAACCGCAAGGACACCAGATTGCGATAGGTCATCTCGGCCTCGGCCAGCACCTGGCCGAGGTGCCGCCAGATCAGCCTGGCTTGATCACCAAATGTCTCCGGCATAGTGATCCCATCGGAAGCGAAGGCGTTCAACCCACTGATGAACAAGGTGCGCGAGCCGGCTGGCACCTCAACTGCGTGCGCATAGCTGCGATAGGTCGGATACAACTCTTCCGGATTTCGAGCGAGAGCCATAGCGCCATTAGAACAGCCGCGTCCGCTCCCGGCACGGCTGCACCCTCGTTGTTGTCACCTCAGCGTCATCGCCACGACATCGACGCACGTGCCCCGTTGTCGTTGAGAGCTGGGCCGCACGATCACCAACCGGGATGTTGACCGACCAGGGACACCGCGCCCCCGGGCTCAGTGGTGACCTCACCGGCGACCCACGCCCGGACGTCGTGATCCGCGAGCAGTCCGATGGCCCGGTCGGCATCAGCGGCCGCGATCAGTGCCACCATGCCGACGCCACAATTGAGAGTCATCTCCAGATCCGGTTGCGGCACCTCGCCGACTCGGCGTACCAGGTCAAAGATGGGCTGCGGGGTCCAGGTGCCACGATCAATCGTCACCGAAAGCTCGGCCGGCAGCACCCGAGCCAGGTTTGCGGCCAAGCCACCGCCGGTGACATGAGACATCGCGTGAGTGTCCGTGCTTCGAGCCAGGTCAAGACAGGCCTTGGCATAGATTCGAGTCGGCTCAAGAAGTTCCTCGCCGAGCGTGCGGCTCAGCTCCGGCACCTCTCGGTTCAGCCGCCAGCCGGCGGTGTTGAGCAGCACATGTCGCACCAGTGAATAGCCGTTGGAGTGCAGGCCCGACGCGGCCATCGCGACCAGCACGTCACCCGGTCGCACCCGGTCCGGACCAAGCACGTCGTCGGCCTCCACCACACCGGTACTCGCGCCGGCTAGGTCATACTCCTCAGGGCCGAGCAAGCCCGGGTGCTCCGCGGTCTCGCCGCCGATCAGGGCGCAACCCGCGAGAATGCAAGCCTCGGCAATGCCTTGGACAACGGCCGCGATACGTTCGGGCACGACGCGACCACAGGCGATGTAGTCGGTCAAGAACAACGGCTCGGCGCCGCACACCACCAAGTCATCGACCACCATGCCAACCAGGTCGAACCCGATCGTGTGATGGACGTCCATGGCCTGCGCGATGGCGACCTTGGTGCCGACGCCGTCGGTCGAGGTCGCCAGCAAGGGCCGTCGATACTTCGTGAGGGCGGTGGCATCGAAAAGCCCCGCGAAACCACCCAGGCCGCCGATCATCTCCGGGCGGCGGGCTTTGTCGACCCAGGCCTTCATCAGATCGATCGCTCGATCAGCGGCCGCTATCGACACACCGGCCGCCGCGTAGGCATTCGCGGCCACCGGATCCGATTCACCAGTCACGGCCGGTCCAGCGCGTCATTGGCACCCACTCCGGCCAGCGAAACCACCAAGCCGTCGACATCGGTCACCTCCGTGACGGTTTTTGCGGCTGACCTCACGGTAGCGCCCGAGGCGCTGGCCTCCAAGAGATTCTTGCCGAGCAGTTCAGGCCCCGGAAGCTCGATGGGATAGACACCGTCGAAGCAGGCCCGGCACAGATTGTTCATCGGCACCGTCGTCGACTCCACCAGATCCGCCAACGAGATGTAGCCGAGAGTGTCGGCGTCGATGGAGCGACAGATCTCGTCGTTGCCGAGCCCGTTGGCGATCAATTCGGCTCGAGTCGCAAAGTCGATGCCGTAGAAGCACGGCCACTTGACCGGTGGGCTGGAGATGCGCACGTGCACCTCGCGGGCACCGGCCTCGCGCAGCATTCGGACCAGGGCGCGCTGGGTGTTCCCGCGCACGATCGAGTCATCCACCACGACCAAACGCTTGCCTTCGATCACGTCACGCAGCGGGTTCAGCTTCAACCGGATACCCAGTTGTCGGATGGTCTGCGACGGCTGAATGAAGGTGCGACCGACATAGGAGTTCTTCACCAGTCCGGTGCCGTAAGGGATGCCCGATGCTTCGGCATACCCGATCGCCGCCGGGGTTCCGGACTCGGGAACCGGAATGACCAGATCCGCCTCGGCCGGGAACGCCTTGGCGAGCTTACGGCCGATCTCGACCCGGACGCTATGCACCCGCTGGTCGTTGATCTTTGTGTCCGGACGGGCCAGATAGACGAATTCGAACAGACAGGTCTTCGGCACGGGTTCGGCGAAAGCCCGGCCGCGCAAACCGTTCTCGTCGATCACGACGAGCTCGCCGGGTGCCACCTCACGGACGTACGACGCGCCGACGATGTCCAGTGCGGCCGTCTCCGAGGCCACCACCCATCCGCGCTCGAGCCGGCCGAGCACCAGCGGATGGATCCCTTGGGGATCACGCGCGGCATACAACGTCGACTCGTTCATCCAGACAAAGCAGTACGCGCCGCGGATGGTCGGCAGCAACTCAACCGCCCGGTCCTCCAGCGAGCTGTCCGGATGGTGCGCGAGCAACGTGGTCACCAGGTTGGTGTCGCTGGTGGCCTGGCCGGGCAGCTTGACCTGGAGATCGAGCTCGCCCTCGGTGCCGCCTTGGTCGGCGACCAGACCGACCAGCTCGGTCGTGTTGATCAAGTTCCCGTTGTGGGCCAGCGCGATGGACCCGTCGACGGTCGGATGGAAGGTCGGCTGGGCGTTGTGCCAAGTGCTCGCACCGGTGGTCGAGTAACGACAGTGGCCCACCGCAATGTGCCCCTTGAACGCCTCCAGCGTGGATTCATCGAAGACTTGGGAGACCAGGCCCATGTCTTTGTAGACCAAGATCTGCCGACCGTTGCTCACCGCGATTCCGGCGGACTCCTGGCCTCGATGTTGCAGTGCGTAGAGACCGAAGTAGGTCAGCTTGGCGACGTCCTCGCCCGGCGCCCACACCCCGAACACCCCGCAGGCGTCCTGCGGTCCGTGGTCGGTGGGATCGATGGCCGCGGTGAGCTGGCCGTCACCGCCCTTGCGGCGGGGGTTCTGCTGGGGGTGCACGTGCACGACGCCAGTGTAGGCGCACACCGAGCGCGACGCCGATTCACCGCGCCTACCCAGGCGCGAGGTTGCGCAACAAGAGCGCTTCGGCAAGACACACGCGCTCGAACTCGGCGAGGTGCAGACCTTCGTTGGCGCCATGTGCCCGGGTATCGGGGTCCTCGACGCCGGTGACCAACACACTGGCGTCCGGGAAGGCATCGAGGAATTCGGCGATGAACGGGATCGAGCCGCCCACGCCCATATCGACCGGCGGCATGCCGTCCCAGGCTTCAGTGAAGGCCGCCCGTGCCGCGTCGTATGCCGGCCCGGCCGCGTCGATCGCGATCGGCTCACCGCGATCGATCATCGTCACCGTCAGTTCGGCTCCCCAGGGCACCCGGGCATGCAGGTGGTCGGTCAAGCACCGCGCGGCGTTCTCGGTGGTGTCCCCGGGCGCGATGCGCATCGACACTCTGGCCCGAGCCACCGGCACTAGGGTGTTGGAGGCCCCAGCGGTGGCCGGCGCATCGAGACCGGTCACGCTCACCGCCGGTTTAGTCCAC
>JBOFLH010000384.1:0-2640 GCA_051657765.1 Nocardioides sp.
CTGGGTGAGGCGTCGACGATCATTGACGCTACTCGTGAGCGACCCGCGGTGCTGCGCCTGGGGGCGATCGGCCACCATGAGTTGACCAGTGTGCTCCATGGGTTGGGTCTCGACCCTGACCTTGATCCGGACCCCGCGACCTAGGCGATCTGTGCGCGAATACGTCCTGGTCTTCATGGTCGCCGCCGCGGTGACCTATCTGCTGACCGTGGTGGCTCGCGAAATCGCGCTTCGCCTGGGCGCGGTCGCCGGGATCCGCGATCGCGACGTCCATGACGAGCCGATTCCCTACCTGGGTGGGCTGGCCATGTATGGCGGCATGGTGGCGGCCTATGTCGTGGCTCGTGAGCTGCCTTTCCTCTCGCGCAGCCAAGAATTCGTCTTTGCCGATGCCGGGAAGGTGCTGATCGCCGGCGGTCTGATCTGTGCGGTGGGTGTCCTCGACGACGTGTTGGAGTTGGACGCGCTCACCAAGCTCGGGGGGCAGATTCTGGCGGCGGGCGCTCTGGTCGCGTTCAGCATTCAGTTCTACTTCTTCTACATGCCTGACGGCGGAGCGATCAACCTTCGCAACGAAGGAGCGTTGCTCGCGGTCTTCGTGGTGGTCGCGACCGCGAACGCCGTGAACTTCGTGGACGGCCTGGATGGGCTGGCCGCCGGGGTGGTCGGTATCGGCGCGATTGCGTACTTCGTGTTCTGCTATCAGCTGGCCAATCTCAACAATCTGACCCTCGCGACCACGGGAGCGCTGCTCAGCGCGTTGCTGGCCGGCGCCTGCGCGGGCTTTCTGCCGCACAACTTCAATCCGGCCCGGATCTTCATGGGCGATAGCGGGTCGATGTTGCTTGGGCTGATGTTGTCGGCAAGCGCGATCACCGTCACTGGTCAGTTCAATCCGCAAGACCTCATTGCCACCCCAGCATCGACCGTCAGTCCGTTGCTCATGTTCATCCCGGTGCTCATTCCGGTCTCGATCTTGCTGATCCCACTGGCTGACCTCGGGTTGGCGGTTATTCGCCGAACTCGTCGGGGGCAGATGTTCTACCACCCGGACAAGCAACACCTGCACCACCGGCTGCTCGAGATCGGCCACTCCCACCCGCGGGCTGTGGTCATCATGTGGTTGTGGGCCGGCCTGTTCGGCTTCGGGACGGTGTTGGCCGGGCTTTATGCGGGTCCGCTGGTGTGGTGGTCGCTGGGCACAATGCTGGTGGTCGCGGTGGTGGGCACGGTGGCGATTCCGCTGAGCTATCGACCGCGGTCCCGCCCGGCTGGGGACTCACCGATCGCGGCGGACGCACCTCATAGCGACGACCGTTCCTGGTCGGCCGGTTAGGTCGACGGCGGTGATTTGACCCCATCCGACCTGCTTGTGCTACTTTTCACAAACTCTAGCGTGGTGAGAAAGGTGACGATCAGTCATGACCCGGACCGGCCCGGCTCCGCGGTGGCTCCGGTCATCGCTAGTCGTCCCCGTCATCGTCGTGAGCGCGCTCGCGATGGTGGCCGTGGGCATCGCCGGCGGACCAGTTGGTCGTGGCCTCGCCCTCGGCGGCCTGGTCGCCTTCGCGGTTATGGCGCTGGGCTCGGTCCTGATGACAACCACCTCGACGGTGATGCCGGCCGCGTCGATGGCGGTAGGGCTGCTGACCTACACACTGCAGGTGCTCGTGCTGGCGGCCTTCCTTGCCGCGGCCCAGCGCACTGACATGTTTGGCCGATCGGCTGACGAACGCGGCATTGCGGGCGGGCTGGTCGTGGTGACCGTCGGGTGGCTGACCTGGCAGATCCGCACCGCGGTAGCCAGCACCTCGCGGGCGGCGGCGAGGCCCGCTGGCGCCGGTCCGGCGCTCGACCGAGCCGAGTGCGGGGTGGGCGCCGATGGCTGCTAGTGTCTCCGATGGCATGGAGGATCCACCAGACCTGCCGGAGATACCCGACGAAGCCCCGCGAGGTGACCCCTGGCACGCGTTCGGCTATCTGGTCGCCGGCGTGGTCCTCTATGGCGGCGCTGGCTGGCTGCTTGATCGCTGGTTCGGAACCTCCTTCCTGGTAGTCATCGGAATTCTCGTCGGCTCCGGTCTAGGCATCTATCAGACCTGGGCGAGGTTCCGAGCTCTTCCGATCAGCGCGGTCCCTCAGCAGCAGAAGTCACCTGGCAACGACCGTGATGCCGGAGACGATGTTTCGCAACAAGACGGTTCGGACGATAACGAGCAGCGCCCGCGTAGAGGTTCAGGAGAGTGAGTGAGTGTGATTGAGAAGGCGCTATCCGCCGCCACCGAAGGTGGCGGCTACGTGCCGCCGAGCCCGGCGGACTTCAACCTGCCCCCGGTAGGGGCAGACCGGACCTTCAGCTTCCTTGGCGAGACCATGTACTTGGGTGTCACCAAGCCGATGGTCCAGCTGGTGTTGTCGTCCGTCCTGATCTTCGTGTTCTTTTATGTGGTCTCCCGCCGGACCTCACTCGTGCCCGGTCGTCTTCAATACATCGGCGAGCAGGGCTATGGCTTCGTTCGCAATTCTCTCGGCCGCGACATTCTCGGCGACCGCGACTTTGCTCGATATGTGCCCTATCTTTTCGCGTTGTTCTTCTTCGTGCTGATCAACAACTGGTTTGGCTCGGTGCCGGGATTGCAG
>JBOFLH010000385.1:0-2500 GCA_051657765.1 Nocardioides sp.
CGTCGAGCACGATCAGATCGTGCTCGCCGAGCAGTAGCGCAGCTAGCGCACATCGGCGTCGCTCTCCTCCGGACAGGCCTATCACCGACCGATCCAGGGCAACCCCGGCCAACAACACTTCGATGACCTCGCGCGTACGCGGGTTCGCGGCCCAGCGGTGATCTACGCTGGTCGTATCGTCGGACTCGCGAGCGAGCCGCTCGTCGTCGATCGAGGTGCCCAAGACCGCCTCGCGGACCGTTTGGGTGTTGTCGAGTTCATCACCTTGGTGCAGGAAGCCGACCTGTACGCCCCGGGTCCGCGAAACCCGACCGGCGTCCGGAACTTCCTGGCCAGTGAGCACCCGAAGCAGGGTCGTCTTGCCATCGCCGTTGCGCCCGACGACACCAATCCGTTGCCCAGCGCCAATTCCGAGCGACACCTCACGGAGCAATGGGCGCACACCGTACGCTTTCGACACCCGCTCCAGGTTGACCAAGTTGCTCATTGATCCACCCGGTGTGTTCGCAGTTCGACCGCAACCCCACGACATACCCCCAGGCGCGGGCCGCCGCGCTCTCTCGCTTCGCTCACAGTTCCTCCTGGCGAGCTCGCAGTTCGACCGCAACCCCACGACATACCCCCAAGGCGCGGGCCGCCGCGCTCTCTGGCTTCGCTCATGAATAGCTCACCAGGTGGGCGCCGGCAACCGGCCCGTTGGCGACCAACACCACCCGGTTTCGATCATTCAGTGCCGCCGCGACATCACGGGCATGGTCGGCCGACTCACACAGGAACACGCACGTCGGCCCGGAGCCGGTCACCATTCCGCGTAGAGCGCCTTCCGCTTCACCACGCTCGACCAGAGCAGCTAGATCGGGCCGAAGATCGAACGCCGCCGCCTCCAGGTCGTTGTGCATAGCCCGAGCCAGGGCCCGGACATTGCCCGATGCCACCGCGGTCAACACTGGCAGGGCCGGCGTCGGCCCCGGGCCAGCAGAGGGGAAAAGCCGGTCCCAGTGGGCGTACACCTCGGGTGTGGACAGGCCGATCGGCGACAACGCGGCGACCCACCACCACGAGCCCGAGTCGGGTACCGGCTCGACCAACTCTCCCCGACCGGTGCCGTGCGCGGTACCCCCGACCAACGCGAACGGCACATCGCTGCCCAGCCGAGCCGCTAGATCGAGAAATTCGCGATCCGTGGTCCGGCGATTCCATAGCCGGTCCAAGGCCACCAACGCGGCCGCGCCGTCCGCCGATCCGCCGGCCATGCCGGCGGCGACCGGGATGTCTTTGCGGATCCGGACCTCCGTCCCCGGTCGGGCCCGCGGCCGCAGCAGTCGGGCCGCCCGGGCGACGATGTTGCTTGCGTCGAGGGGTACGGCATCAACGTCGACGTAGTCCGCGGCAACCAGAGACACCCGCCACCGGTCAACCTCGCTGGCGGATGCGATCACGTCGTCATAGATCCCGATCGCTTGATACACAGTGTCCAGCGGATGGAACCCGTCCTCTCGGACGGCGCCCACCCCCAGGTGCAGATTGAGTTTGGCCGGAGCGCGCACCACGTAGGAACCGCTGCGGTCGGCGGCGAACGGACTCACGGTGGACTGCCCTTCGCTACCGGGGCACCCGGTCTGGTCCAGAAGTCGATCGGGAGCCCGGTTGAGAATTCGCCGCGCACCGCGATCAGGCATTCGGTGAGGCGGGCGTACTGCCGCACATCGAGGGTCTCGCCGCGAGCCATCGGATCGATATCAGCCCGCGTCAACGCCGCGACCGCCGCTTCGCTCGACCCGGCCACCGCGCGCAACGCGGCTCGCAGCGTCTTGCGACGTTGGGCGAAGGCGGCGTCGATCACCGCGAAGACCTGCTCGCGGGTTGCGGTGCTGTCGGGAGGATCGCGCCGCGTCCATGCAACCAATCCGGAATCGACATTCGGCGCCGGCCAGAACACGGTACGGCCTACCGTGCCCACTCGGCGTACTTCGGCGAACCAGGATGCCTTGGCCGACGGCACGCCATAGACCTTTGACCCTGGCCGCGCGGCCAGGCGGTCGGCCACCTCCGCCTGCACCATGACCAGGCCGCGCTCCAGGGTGGGCAGCACTTCCAGCAGATGAAGCAGCACCGGCACGGACACGTTGTACGGCAGGTTGGCGACCAATGCGGTCGGCGCCGAGCCGGGCGATGGGCCTAGCGCCGCCGGGTCGAGCCGGGTGGCATCGGCACAAATCACGTGCAGCGCCGCGCTAACGCTGGGCGCGTAGGTGGCGACGGTCACCGGCAGCCGACCGGCCAGCCGGCGATCGACCTCGACGGCTACCACCCCGCGGGCAACGCCCAGCAGGGCGAGCGTGAGGGAGCCGAGGCCCGGCCCCACCTCGACCACCAGGTCGGTGCCGGTGATACCGGCCGCGCGTACGATCCGGCGCACCGTGTTGGGGTCGATCACGAAGTTCTGCCCGAGTTGCTTGGTGGGGCGCAGCTCAAGCTCGGCCGCCAGGTCGCGAATCTC
>JBOFLH010000386.1:0-4189 GCA_051657765.1 Nocardioides sp.
ATCGACTCTGGCACCGACCGATTTGGGATGGTTCTCCCCGTCGCGTATCCTTTCTCAGGCGACGCGGGGTGGAGCAGTTCGGTAGCTCGCTGGGCTCATAACCCAGAGGTCGCAGGTTCAAATCCTGCCCCCGCTACCAAAAGCAATTCGTTAGAACTTCGGTCCTCAGGGGCCGGAGTTCTTTCTTTTTCCCATGGGAGAGCGCCCCTGGGGCGTTCGAGGCGCAAGAACCGGCCGAATCGGGTGTTCTGGGCGTCCCGGACGGCCTTGCCGGGCAGATCGGCACTCATTCGCGCTTGACCCCTGTGAGCCAGTTCTGTGACCTCTGTGGCTGGTGGGACGATGTAGAGGTCGGGGGTTCTAACGCGTGCTGTTTCTTCCCTCTTCCGTTCGCGGGCGAGATCTGTCGCCAGGTCATCTGCCATGAGGCGCTGGTAGGCGGGGGTGAGGTCGCTGCCGACGATTTCGTCGTCATCGATGAACAGTTTGGCGAAGACCCCTTGGTTGAGGTCCCGGCGCAACTGGGGGTATTTGGCGCTGGCGAGGTACTGACGCTGCGCGCTGCCGAGCAGGTCGAGGCAGCCGTCGAGTTTGCTGCGCAGGATGTCTTCGGTGACATCGTGCTTGCTGAGGGTGGATTCGCAGACGGCTCGCTGTCCGGCGATGCGGGCTTGTTCGCGTTTGAGGTCGCGGGTGTCGAGAGCGTCGGCGTAGAAGGCGTCGAGCAGTTTCTGGCTTTCCTGCTCCAGTTCGACCAGTCGATCACGTGCTTGGCGGCGTTCGGTGCTCTCTTTGGGCATGACGATGGTGATGTGCTCCAGCACGACCTGGCGGATCTCCTGAACACGCGTGTGGCTGAGCTGGATGGTGTTCCAGTGGTCGGCGACGAGTTCTTCGAGGTGTCCGGCTTGGATGGCGCGGAACTCGCAGCCGTTCTTCAGCCGCTGCCTGCCGAGGCAGTAGAAGTAGTCGTAGAGCTTCCCTCGTGCGTTGCGGCTCTGCTCGAAGGTGAGTGGTTCGCCGCATTCGCCGCAGTAGACCGAGCCCTTCAAGTAATGCGTGTGGACTCGGGGTTTCTCGCGGCTCTGGTGTCGGGCTTGGCGGACGCGTTGGACATCGGCAAACAGGGCTTCGGTGATGAGTGGCTCGTGTTTGCCGTCGTACTCGATGCTTTCGAACGAGACCTTGCCGACGTAGTAGCGGTTTCCGAGGATGGCGTACAAATGCGAGTTGGCCAGCGGTCGGGCTGGTTGGTTGGGTCGTTGGACGGTGGTGACGTGTTGCTTTTCGAGTTCTTCGCGCAGCATGGCGACGGTCCACTCGCCGGTGGCGTAGCGCTCGAAGATCCAGGGCACCCACTGGGCACGGTCTGGATCGAGGACGACGGTGCGGACTTCCCGCCCATCGTCCAGCCGTTCGCGGGTGTTGAGGTAGCCGAATGGTGCTTTGCCCGGCGTACCGCCGCCTTTGGCTTTCTGCCGGAGTCCTTTCTTGGACTCGGTGGCGAGGTTGCGGCTGTAGAACTCGGCGATCGAGCTCATGATGCCGTGCAGCAGCATGCCGGAGGGGGTTTCGTCGATGTTCTCGCTACAGGAGACCAACTGAGCCCCACTGGCGGTGAGTTGCAGGTTGATCTCTACGTCGTCGATCCGGTTACGTGCCAGTCGGTCGATCTTGTGGACGATGACATGCGCCACTTTGTGCTCCTTGACGAACGTGAGCATCTTTTGTAATTCGGGTCGGTTGGCTGAGCGGGCGCTCTCGCCAGCGTCGACAAACTCACCGACGACGACCGCACCGAGTGCTTCGGCTTTACGCAGACAGGCGTCACGTTGAGCGGGAATGGAGAAGCCCTCGGCTTCGCCACCGCGTCCGGCTTGGTCTTTGGTGCTGACGCGGAGGTAGATGACTGCCATCGGGCGAATGCCCAATGGTTCGGCGCGTACCAGCTCGCTCACACGTATCTCCTTCTCGGGTAGGGGTAGCGCGGGTGGACAGGTCGGAAGGCCTGACTGTGGCCGCGTGGGGTGCGGACTGGTCGGGCACAGCGGGGTGTGGGTATGTGGTCGATCTCGGTGCTGAGGCCGGTTTGCGCCAAGCGGACACGGATAGCTGGTTCGCTGACGCCGAAGACCAGGGCCAGGTCAACAGTGCGTTGGATGCCGTTGCCCCAGGCTCGTTTGAGGTCGCGTTTGGGGATGAGGGCGCAACCGGCGAAGTAGTCAGCGGCGAGTTCGGCTTGCTGCTCGCTCGTTCGGCGCTTATCGCCGAGGTAAAGGCGCGTGGTGTTGCCGTGGTCGATGATGTGTTTGAACTCGTGCATGAGGGTGAAGCGCTGTCGGGCCAGGCTGTCGCTCCGGGCGATAGTGATGACCCAGGTTCGGCCATTCCAGTGGCTGCTGCCGGAGACGGCGAGGTCTTCGTAGGTGATGCGGATGCGGGGCAGGTCGGCGATGTCCAGTTCTTGGCTGCCTGCGGTGAGCAGGGCGACGAGCGTAGAGGCTTGTAGTTCGGCGATCCTGAGTGCTTCGCCGAAGCTGATCTCCCGCAGTGGCGTGAGGGCTCGGAGGCGTTTCAGGACGGTTGTTCTGTTGGTGACCGTGGTTGTGGTCGTGCTGGTTGTGGGTGTCATGGTGTGCCTCCTTTCAGGTGAATGGCTGTTTGTTACTTCATGGGTGGGGTGTCATCCTCATCGATGTCTTCTTCGGTTTCATCTTCGCCTGGTAGCGGTCCGGCTGGGTCGTAGCCGTACTTCTCGGCGATCTTGGCGAACGAGGTCTCCAGTTCGGCCCGAGCGGCTGGTGGCAGCTTGGAGTACTTGCTGCGTAGGTACGGCGTGAAGGTCGGCAAGGCTGCCGGTCGTTGGTAACCGGCGGCTTCGTACAGGCGGGCGCTGTCGAGTTCGAGGGCGGTGGCAAGTGCGTCGAGCGTTTCGGTGGTCGGGCGGGCGATCTCGCCGCGTTCCAGCCGGACGATGTTCGAGGCTGCCACGCCGCTGCGTTTGGCCAGCTCTCTGGCTGAGATGCCTCGGCGTTCCCTGGCAGTGGCGAGCAGGCGGATGAGTTTGTTGGATTGTGAATGAGTCATTGGTGGAATCGATCCTTTTAATTAACGTTTCTTCATATTCAATTATCCTCGATGTGTTGCACGAATGCAACAAGAAATGTTGATTCCACAACATGAAATGAATGAGGCGAGCCTTGCCTATTTGGTCGGCTGTTTGTTTGGATCTTTGCTATTTGATCTCAATTCTTGTTGTGTTTCGGGCGGGAGCCGAATCGAGCGGCCGCAACGGCTGCACTCGATTCGGTCTCCCACCCGGTGCCATGCTGGTGGTTGCGTTCAGCCTTTGCGACTACGACTGGATGCCGTGGTCGTGGCTGTTGTCTTCGAGCCGAACAACTCAGCAATGGCGGCTCGCTGCTCAGCGGCGTCTTGTTCGATCTGAGCCGTCAGGGCCTCAGCTTTGGCTGAGACTTCTGGGTCGGCTGCTAGGTGAACCAGACGCTCGTCGATGGCGACGCGGATGACGTCGGTCACCGACTGGTCACTGAGCTTGGCGAGGATGGACAGACGAGCATGCTGCTCGTCTTCCAACCGGATAGCCAGGGTCTTCATGACTCCTGCACTTGTTCCTTTCTGAGGGTGTTGTCCCACACATTTGGTTGGATGCCATGACCACGCGCTTGGCGCGCGGGCCATAACGGTGGGCCACCTCCTCGGGGTGGTGCAGCGCGCGAACGATGGATTTCGTTCTCGTCGCTGCGGGCTCCCGGGGAGCCTGGAATACTGGATCGGCCGGAGACATCGCTACCGGGTCTGGAAGACGTAGACCCCACCACCATCCGCTTCCTCGATATGCACCGTGCCCTCCATCTCGACATCGCGGAGCCATCCGGCGTAGTCGATCTGGACGTAGCCGCGCATTGAACTGCCCCGCGTTTGATGCACACCTCCTTTCTTGGAAGGTTGTGTTTCATGCCAAGCAGGTACGACCCGGAGACCCGGGCCAAGGCTGTTCGTCTGGTGATCGATCATTGCAGTGAGTACTCGAGTGAGTGGGCGGCGATCAAGGCCGTCTCAAGTCGGTTGGGGATGAATGCCGAGACGCTGCGGAACTGGATCCGTCAGCAGCAGGTCGACGGTGGGCAGCGTGAGGGGATCAGCACCGAGGCCGCCAAGGAGATCC
>JBOFLH010000387.1:0-13261 GCA_051657765.1 Nocardioides sp.
CTCCAACGACCGGACACTGTTCGGCACATCGGTGTAGCTCACGACCGGAGTTCCTTTCTGACCCGCTGCCACTCCTTGGTGGTCACCAGGCCCTCCTTCCGCGCTTCCTCGGCAGCCTCCATCAGCCGGCTCCGCTCGATGCGCCCGCGGCATTCGAGAATCGCGTCCGCAACACGTTGCGACTCGAGACCTTCGTACTGCGTCGTCACGACATCGCCCTTCACCAGTGTTAGCTCGATGAACGGCGGCAGCTTCGGCCGGGTGCGCTTTCGGACGGCCACCCTGATCCATCGAGGGTTCACGTCGGCGAGGCCAAACAGCGCCAGCACCGAGTCTCCGTGGAGGTACGACCCCTCGCCCGCACGCAGGAGCGCCTCGGCGAACTGCGCGAACGGGGTAGCAGGCGCATCTGGCAGCCGATAGAGCCCGTAGGCGACGTTCTCCAGACCACCGCGAGCGGCAAGCTTCGGCAGCTCGACGGCCGGGACACCTGCCTCGACCGCCTGCTTGGTAGTGACGTAACCGTACTGATCGAGCGCGATTTCGCGCACGACGTCCCGGTACTTCACCTCAACGGCCATGTCACAACTATACTGAAAACGGTAGTGTTGTGACAGGATCAGATTTGGCGCCTTCACCACCTCCGGCGGCCCTCGGCGCGATGTCCGTGGATGTGATGAGCGACAGCGGGCTCGTTCTCCATGAGGAAAGTCCACCACCCGCCAGAAGTCCGCGACACGGGGTGAGCGAGTGCCTCGTCGCGGCTCAGCTTGTGTCCGACACCGACCCGTTCGAGTAGGGCACGGCGGCTTGGACAGCCGTTGCCGCGGGTTCGCCGCTTTCCTCCACTCGTCCGACTCGGCACCCGGAACATGGTCCGGTCATCATCAGCGGCGTCTCCTTCGAAGGCCCCGAAGATCACATCAATCCAGGCTTCGGCCTCGCCGTGCCAGTGCAGGGCAATGAAAGCAATTGCGTAAGGACCCGAGTCGTCGAGCACGAAGCTCTTGACCAACAAGTAGTCCGCTCCGCAGTCGGGACAAGTCGAGCGGTCGACGGTCGACTCGCCATCCAGCCGAAGATCGCCCGTACTCGAACCGTCCGGCCGGTGCGCGCCCACGGCCAACAACAGTTCAGGTCAAAGGCACGAAGCCGGCGCAAACCAGAGTCAGTCGACCGGGGACTTCCACCGCGATCCAACCGGATCAGGCATCCCCACCATCATCACTGCGCAAACGCGTTAGATCAGTAGTACCAGGGGTATGCGGACCAATCGGGTTCGCGCTTCTCCAGGAACTGGTTGCGGCCCTCGACTGCTTCGTCGGTCATATAGGCCAGCCGGGTGGCTTCGCCGGCGAACAGTTGCTGGCCCACCAGACCGTCATCGATGAGGTTGAAGGAGTACTTCAGCATCCGCTGGGCGGTAGGTGACTTGCCGTTGATCTTGCGGGCCCACGCCAGCGCCTCGCTCTCGAGGTCGGCGTGCGCCACCACCTTGTTGACCATGCCCATTCGGTGCGCGTCCTCGGCCGAATAGGTGTCGCCGAGAAAGAAGATCTCTCGGGCAAACTTCTGGCCGACCTGCCGCGCGAGGTACGCCGAACCGAAACCGCCGTCGAAGGACCCGACATCGGCGTCGGTCTGCTTGAACTGCGCGTGCTCACGGCTGGCTATCGACAGGTCACTAACCACGTGCAGCGAGTGCCCGCCGCCGGCGGCCCAGCCGTTCACCAGGCAGATGACCACCTTGGGCATGAACCGGATCATTCGCTGACATTCGAGGATATGCAGCCGCCCGAGTCGCGCCTTTTGTGACGCCTCGGCGGGACTTTGTGACGCCTCGGCGGGATTTTGTGACGCCTCGGCGGTGGGAGTGGCGACCGGGTCGTATTCGTAACCGGCGCGGCCACGGATCCGTTGGTCGCCCCCGGTGCAGAACGCCCGCTTGACGACCTTGGGGCCATCGGGCGCCGGCCCGTTCGCCGTATTCGGCCCGTTCGCCATGTTCGGCCCGTTCGCCGTATTCGGCCCGGCCTTCACACTCGGCCCGTTGCCGGTGAGCAGGACACAGCCGACGTCGGGCGACGTCCGGGCATGGTCCAGGGTGCGCAGGAGTTCGTCCACGGTGTGCGGCCGGAACGCGTTGAGCACCTCGGGCCGATCAAACGCGATCCGAACCGTGCCGTGCCCCCGGGCCCGGTGGTAGGTCAGATCGGTCAGATCCGCAAAGCCGGGCACCTCAACCCAGGCCGCCGGGTCGAACGTCTCGGACACGCCGTCGATCACACTCACACCCCGCACCCTAACCGGGTGCGGCGCCGGCCGAACTCCGCCCGGTCAGTGCACCGACAAAGGACGCGGTCGGCGGCACCAGCGGGAGAATGGCTGCCTGGTAGGCGTGATAGACATCCGGGCGTCCCAACCACACCGTCGCCGCCGGCCGGTTCGCGGGATCCAGTTCGTGCCGCCACGACACCCCGTCGATCAGGTAGTGCTCGGCGTAGGCCCACCACTCGTCGTACCACCCCAGGTACGTCGATCGCCCGGTCGCCGCCCATAGTGACCACGCCGCCGCTACCGCCTCGGCGAGCACCCAGTGCAAGCGTTGGCGGACCACCGGCCGCCCAGCGAAGTCGGTGGTGTAGACGAAACCGGGCGCGCCATCGACGAACCACCCGTGCCGGATCGCTCGATCGAACAGGCCTACCGCATCGGCCAATAGCCAGCCCGGGGCGGCCTCACCGAGTGCGGTGCGGACATTCAGCGCCAGCCGGGCCCACTCGAACAGGTGCCCGATCGTGACGCCGTACGGCCGGAACCGATCCTCGGGCTCGCCCCGGTGATAGTCGCGGATCGGTGTCCACGCCGGATCGTAGTGCTCGCACAGTCCATAGTCGTCGGCCGCGGCGAACTCGTGCAGCAGGCGCTCGGTGATCCGGGATGCCTGATCCAATCGCCGGCGGTCGCCGGTCACGTCGTACGCCGCCAACAGCGCCTCGACGGCATGCATATTGGCGTTCGCACCACGATACGGCTCGAGATCTGTCCAGGCCCGATCCCAACTCTCGACGATCAGGCCGTCGTCCTCGCGCCAGAAGCGCCGGTCGAAGACACCGAGTGCAGCGTCCAGCAATTCTCGCCCACCCGGGATCTTTGCTCCGGCCGCCGACGCGCCGGCCAGCATCACAAACGCGTGGCCGTACGCAGACTTGGCGGCATCGACCGGACCGCTCGCGGAGACTGAGACGAACCAGCCGTCGCGCCGCTCATCACGCAGCGGGCCGAGTAACGCCCGGACGCCGTGCTCAGCCGCAGCGCGTGCAGGTACCGGACGGTCGGCCAGACGGTCGGCCAGACGGTCGGCCGGGCCGTTCGCCCAGACGGTCGGCCTGCCGTCAACCGCCCTACTTCCAGCGGCCATAACCTCAGCAGCCCGACCCTCAGCGGCCCGACCCTCAGCCGCCCCGCCCTCGGGCACCTTGTCGCCAGGCACGGTGCGCAGGGTTTCCAGCGCGAACACGTGGGTCATCCGGCAGGTGATCCAGAGTTCGACCGGTCGATCGACGTCGATGGTGCCAGACTCCGAAAGCCACCCGAAACCCAGCGGGTGGGTGGCGTTCCGGGCCCACCCGATCAAGTCGGCGGCGTGTTGATCGAGCCGGCCCGCGTCCGTCATCCACGCACTCGGCCATGCATGCACTGGGCCCCCATGCACTGGGCCCCCACGCACTGGGCCCCCACGCACTGGGCCCCCACGCACTGGGCACAGTGCTCAGAGACCCTCACGACAGGGGGGACGAGGACCGGGCGATACTGCTGGCCAGCGCAACCAGGTGGTTGAGCCGGGCGAGCTCGGAGTCGAGGAACGCCGGCCCGCCACGGCGGCCCACGACCAGCGACTCCCGCTTGCCCAGTGGTGCGGCCACGGCGAGGGTTTCCTGATCGTCCAAGTCCAGGCGCCTTAGGTGGCTGCCGGGCCACGGCAATGCCATGGGGGAGGACTCGGTGGCTTGAATGACCTTGCAGCCACCCGAGGCGGCGGACTGGCGAACCCGAGCCGCCCAGTCGGCGCGGAATGTCAACGGTACGATGTCCACCAGGTATTCGAGTGCCCGATCCGGGTGGGTGGTCATCGACTCCACCGCCTCCAGGTCAAGGGAAAGCGTGCCGCCGACCGCATACCTACTAATCCACAGCACCTCGACGTCCGCTAGCGCGTTGCAGGCCGAGACGATCGAGTCGGGCATCGATCCGGGCGCCACATTGAGCAGCACGTCGTCGACGGCATACCCGGTCGGCGTGATCTCCACGATCTGAATCGCGTCGATGTCACCCCCCGCGCCGCCGATCGCCGAGGCGACTTTGCCCAGTGAGCCAGGGACGTTGGGCAACGTCACCCGCAGCAGAAATGACATGGTCCGACCATAGCCGCCGGCCGTTACTGGGGTGTTTCGGTCCGACCGAATGGTCACCGTTGACCCGGCACCCCGATTCGAGCCCCAGGCGTGCCCAACCGGGCGGCTAGACCACTGGCTCGACGAGCTCGACGTCCGATCGCCGCGCGAACCTCCGCCTCCGAGCCGACCACACGAACGGTGCGCTCGGCGCGAGTCACCGCGGTGTACAGCAGTTCTCGGGTCAACAGGCGCGAGTCTTCAGGCGGCAGCAATACCGTGACCGCGGCGGCCTGGCTCCCCTGACTCTTGTGCACCGTGATCGCGTGCATGGTGGTCACCTCGGTGAGCCGAGTGGTCGCGAAACTGAGGATTCCGTCCGAGCCGCCGATCAGCCCACGCAGGGCACCGGATGGGCTGCGTACGCACACACCAACCTCACCGTTGTAGATCCCCAAGGAGTAGTCGTTGCGGGTGACCAGGAGCGGGCGACCCGCGTACCAGAGTGGCCAATGGTCCTGTCCGGTCGCCTCGGCCAGCCATTGCTCGACCTGTCGATTCCAGTAGGCGACACCCGACGGCCCGTCGCGATGGGCGCAGATCAGCCGGTGCTCGCCGAGCGCGGCTAGCGCGGCCGGGGCGTCGCCGCCGAGCGCAGCCTGGCGGATCGTCAGCGCCACCGGCATCATCAACGGCCGCAACACCTCGGCGGGCTGATCGGTTTCTATGAATGCCACGCGCTCCCCGCCGGCTCGCAACGCGGCCAGCGCGCGGTCCGCGTCGCCCCGGCGCAGAGCGGCGGCCAGCTCGCCGATCTCGGTGCCGAACCGATGCGTGGTGGACAATGTGACCACCGGCGACGGCGCCCCCCGGCCAGTCCGAGTTCCGTCACTCTGGGCCCCGTCACTCTGGGCCCCGTCACTCTGGGCCCCGTCACTCTGGGCCCCGTCACTCTGGGGCCGGCCAGTCGGGGCCCTGTCGCTCTGGGCCCTGTCGGCCCGGCTAGCGCCGGCGCTGGGGGCGGCCCCGGCGAATCCCTGAACCAGATCCGACAGGACGGCGCCGGCACCGACCGACGTCAACTGATCCGGGTCACCCACCAGGATCAGCCGCGCGTCCGGACGCACTGCTTCGAGCAAACGGCCCATCAACAGCAAATCGACCATCGAGGTCTCATCAACCACGATCACGTCGTACTTCAACCGGTTGCCCCGATGATGGTGGAACCGAGTAGCGTTGTCGGGCACCCAGCCGAGCAGCCGATGCAAGGTCAACGCGGGTAGGCCGCGTAGCCGTGCCTGGTCCATCGCTGGCAACCGGGCTACTTCGGTTTGCACCGATTCCGCGAGCCGCGCGGTCGCCTTCCCGGTTGGCGCGGTCAAGGCTATCGACAAGCTGGCGTCGGCGCGTTGTGCCTGATCGAGCAGTACGCCGAGCAGGCCGGCCACCGTGGTCGTCTTTCCCGTCCCGGGACCGCCGGTGAGGACGGTGGTCCACGAACGAGCGGCGTGCGCTGCGGCGTGGCGCTGCTCGACATAGCCAGGCGGCGGGAACACCCGGTCCAGGGAGGCGGTCAGCG
The DNA here is from genome assembly GCA_051657765.1 of Nocardioides sp. Lineage (GTDB taxonomy): Bacteria > Actinomycetota > Actinomycetes > Propionibacteriales > Nocardioidaceae > Nocardioides. The sequence goes on from JBOFLH010000387.1 coordinate 5,974, forward strand.
TCGCCTCGTGAACAAGTGGTCTCGGACCGGTCGCCCGCTGGATCAGGTCGTCGTGAATCTGGAGCTCCAGACGGTGGTAGCGGTCCAGATACAGCAGCCCGAACTCAGCGACGATCGGCCGCGATCTTGGCTCCAGAGCGCGTAGCGGGGGACCTTCTCCGGATTGCCGAGCCAGGTCGGGCCGTACACTTACCAGCGCAGACTCCGCTAGGCGGGCCAACCACTCCCGTGGCTCGGGGAGTCGCAGGCCGGGCCGAGTTTCGTGTATCTCGGCGGTGGCCGCAGCCAGATCCACGCACACCGAGCCCTGGGCCACCGCGCGCACCGCCAGTGCCACCGCCACCCGAACGAGTTCGTCCGACTCGTCACCGAGGACGCACAACCGAGTCGCCACGTGGATGTCGGCGGGATCCAGCAGGCCCGCGCGATTGAGCTCGTCCAGAATGCCGGTTGACGAGCGGACCCGGCGCCGATCCCATTGGTCGAGCCGATCGACGGGTTCGCGTGGTTCCGTCACGACGACTCCCGGTTCCCGATCGCCGGCGCCGGCCCGCGTGATCCGTCCAGCAGGTTGGAGAGATCTTCGATCAGGGTGGCCGGCGGCCGCCAGGAGAACACCCCACAGGGGTGGCCGTCGATGACGGGTGTGTCCGGTCCGCACATGCCGCGCACGTAGAGGTACAACACACCGCCTAGGTGGGCCGCTGGGTTGTAGTCGGGCACCCGCCAGCGCAGAAACCGGTGCAAGACCACGGCGTACAACAGTGCCTGGAGAGGGTAGTCCGAACCGACCATCGCGGCGTTCAACGCGTGCGGACGGTAGTCGAGCGCGTGCAAGCGAGGAGATTTGCCCACCTCGGGGAACGCGCCCAGCCAGTTGGTCTTGTAGTCCACCACCAGATAGCGCTCGCCGATGCGCATCACCAGATCGATGGAGCCGGTCAGGTAACCAACCAGCTTCTGCCTGCCCAACTCCGAATGACCCGAGTCCACACGACCCGAGCCCGCACGACCCGGGTGGCGGGGAGCCAGTGTGTCGGCGTAGCTCCGGATCGGGTCGCCGGCCGGAAGATGGCGGCGCAGGAGCTCCGCGACATCGCCGAGGCAGACCACCCCCGACTCGTCCGGTCCCGGCCCCGCCTGGACACGTCGATAGAGGTCACCGCCGGACAGCGGAAGCTCGAAGTCCAACTCACACAGTCGATCGCCCAGCGGCAACCCTCGCAGGGTCCTCATGTCGGCGAGCGGCCCGAGCGGTGTGTCACACACCTCGATCAGGGCAGCCACCAGCTGCGCGCGATCGAGTTCGACGGGCCAGTAGACCAGCTGCTGGTCCAGGCGAGCGGCCAGTTCGGCGGCCAGGTCGCCACCATGATCGGGAGCGGCCGGGTCCGCGTGTTCCAGTACCGCGTGCACCAAGGACCCGAATCTCGCCCCGACCGGCAAGGTGGCCATTGGTGACTCAACCAGCCCCGTCGACTCAACCGGGCCCGTCGACTCAATCGGCCCCGTCGACTGAGCCGGCAGGGTCACCACCGAGGCGGGCTGGCGTGTCTCGTCCTGCGAGGGTGAGTCGGGGCGGTCGCCCGCGGGGAGATCTTCGAGCAGGAGTCCGACACCGGCCCCGTGCGCCGGCGCCCGAATGGACTCGTCGTCTCGGGGGACCACCTCCGGCTCGCTGGACACTCCCGACACCGGCGGTGCGGAGTGCGCGAGCGCGGTCAGCGCGGAGTAGGACGTGCGCCGCCAGTCCGGGTCGATCCGCCGCGTGAACGGGCGGGCCCGCAGCTCGTCGACCGGCGCCGCGCCACGAATGGTGGTAGTCGGGCGGATCGCCGACAGCTCGGGCACTGGTCCGCCGGTATCACGCCAGCGTGCCAACACCTGGACGATCTCGTCGTCAGTGGGCGTAGCCACGCTGTCCGGGACCGCTCGGGCACCCGGAGCTCGTCCAAGAATGAGCCGTTGCAACGCCGAGGCCGGCGCATTGACCGAGGGCGCCCACCAGGCGACCACCTGCGACTGGGCGCGGGTCATCGCCACGTAGAGCAGCCGCAGCGACTCCCCCGCATCCTCGGCCTTGGCGGCCCGCAGGTGCGCGTCCCAGTCCGGGCCGTGCTCAGCAACGTCACGGCATCGTCGACCGTCGGCGTCGTGGAACAACGGCAGGGGCGGCGCATTCCGCACGTGCCGGTCGGCCAACGACGGCAGATAGACCACCGGGTACTGCAAGCCCTTGCTCGCATGGATCGTGACCAACTGCACAGCGGCCGCGTCGCTGTCGAGGCGACGGGTGCGTTCGGCGCCCCCACCCGCCCGCGCGCGGGTGATCTGGTCGCGCAGCCAGGCGACCAACGCCACCACCCCGAGGTGATCGGCCCGGGCTACCTCGTACAGCGCTTCGCCCAGGTGGCGCAGGTCGGTCAACTGCCGTTCGCCGTCGACCAGGCTCAGCACCCGCGCGGTCAGCCCGCGCGCGTTCGCGGCCTCGAGGACTGCCGCGATCCCGCGGAACCGCCAGAGGTCCGCCCACTCGCGGAGCCGTTCGGCAAGGTCGTCGGTGAGCGAGTCACCGCCGGCATCCAGCTCGGCGGCGGTGTGCCCGAGAAAGGCGGTCAGCGCGGCCGCGCGCACCCGCGGTACCCGGTGGGGTTGCTCCAGTCCTTCCAGCAGGGTGAGCCACGCCGCGGCGGCCGGCGTCGCGAAGACACTGCCGCCGCCCGCGATCACGGCCGGGATACCGATGGCGTCCAATGCCGCCTTGGCCTCCGCGAGGTCGCTGTGACGATGCGCAATCACCGCGATGTCGCTGGGTCGGAGCTCTCGATGGTCGAACCGTGCGCGGGCGGCGAGCAGGTGGCGAATGTCGGCGGCCAGATCGGCCGCGATGTGGTGACGTACCGTTCCGATGCGCAAGGGGCCCAACCTCATCGACCCTTGCTGGGGGCCGGGCGGCAAGCCGCCGGCGAACTGGTCTCGACGGACGACCCGGAGCCGCAACGGCGACGGGTGCGGGGCGTCGACCAACCGGGGCCCCGGGTGACGCGCGGCGACGGGACGCACCAGGATGTCGGGGTGCCCCAACGCGGCGCCCTCCAGCAACCGCAACAACGGCTTAACCAGCGTTGCGTCGGTGCGCCAGTTGACGCCCAGGGTCTTTCGGGTCGTCGCGCTCCTGGCCGCGGCGAGATAGGTGTGCACGTCACCACCTCGAAAGGCATAGATGGCCTGTTTGGGGTCACCGATCAACACCATGGTGGCGTGCCCGGAGAACGCTCGATCGAGCACCTGCCATTGGACCGGATCGGTGTCTTGGAACTCGTCGACCAATACAATCTGCCAGCGGTTGCGGATCCGGACCCGCGCCGGCGAGCCCTCGTCCTGGAGGGACTGCGCCAGCTGGCTGAGTAGGTCGTCGTAGCTCAAGATGCCGAGCCGTCTCTTGCGGCGGTCCAGCTCGGTTCGTACGGCGTGCGCGAAGGCCACCTTGCGAGCATCGGTATGCGCCGGACGTGCTGGACCCGACCCTGGAGGTCGGTCCCCGTCCGGTCCGGTGCCGTCGCCTGTCGTCATCGGGTTGCCGACGGGGCCTGGCGTGGCCGGTTCGAGACGTGACTGCGAGTCGGTGACGGCAACCCGGGCGATCTCCAGGGCCTTGGCCCGGGAGAACGTGGGCCGATCCCCGGAATAGGCGAACGCCCGCAGATACAGGTCGTCGACCACCTCGGTCATCAGCTCCTGGAGGTCCTCCACCAAGGTGGCCTGCGAGTCGGTGTCACCAGCCACCCCCAGTGAATCCAACACGAGCGAACAGAATTGATGGGTGGTGGCGATGGTGGCGGCATCGAAGCTGGCCAGCGCCACCCGAATGCGCCGATGGCGCACCTGGAGGAGGGCCGGCGGACCGTCGAGCAGCACCTGGATCAGCTCATTGGGCTCGGGCCGAGCGTTGATCGGGCCGGGGAGGTCCGGAAATTCGACGCTGTCACCGGCACCGGACGGGGAGCCTGTCGCACGGTGCGCGTCCAATGCGCCCTCGGCTTCGACCAGTTGGGCACGCACCCGCTCCCGAAGCTCCTGACTGGCTGCCCGCCCGAAGGTGACGATCAGCATGTGTTCCAGCTCGGCCACACCGTCGGCGATGAATCGGGTCACTAACGCACCGATCGTCCAGGTCTTGCCGGTGCCGGCGCTGGCCTCGAGCAGCGTAGTGCCGGTCGGCAACGGATCACGGATGCTGAAGATCCCGAGCGCGACCTCCTCCGGTGCGGCTTCGTCGTCGACGCTCATAGTGCGCCGACCTTTTCCGCCCCCGTCAGTAGCGGCTGCCAGATCCGCCACGCGACATCGGCCATCCCGCCGTCTAGCAGTACGTCAACCGGCGCTCCTTCACCGAAGACTCGGCGGTGATAGGCATCGGCGTGCTCGCCCGGGATGCCGGAGGATCCGACACGACCCAGGCCGCTATTCGGGTCGGTCTCCCAGGCCTTCGCCGCCATCTCCCGCGGCGTCCGGTCACTGCCTAGGCGCGCCTGCACGGTGCCTTCAGCCCAGGCACAGGCAGTCTTGACCGGCGCCGGCAGCGGCGAGCATTGACCCTCGTCATACAACGCGACCAGATCGAGCAGCCAATCTCTGCCTCGTTCATCGAGCGGCCCGGCGAGGGCGCGGGTCGGGCCACCACGAGCCTTGCCCACCGCGTGGGCCGTCCAGGACTGATCGGGGAAGGCCACCGACAACGCCAGCAGGTCCAACCAGGACATCAATCGCTGCTTGGCACGCAGCGACGAATAGCTCACCGCCACGATGCGCGCGCCGTAGACGCCGGTCACGGTGCCGGTGAGTAGCCGACCGGACCCGACGTCGATTCTGACGTCGACCGCACGCGGAGGGACGGCTCGCAACGGCGCGGTCTGATTGACCAGAGCCTGAACCTGCGCGGTGATGCGGCGGAAGTCGACCTCGCCCAACTGGCCCGGTGGAAGCGTGCCGCGTAGCTGCTCAGCGGTCATCAGCGCCACCGGGTCGCGTCCAGCGACCACCTCGCGGAGTAACCGATCGCCGACATCCCACTTCTCCAAAGCGTCGAGCTCCACCGGAATCGAGTTGAGCAGGACATCTCGCTCCAGTGGCACCCCGATCTGAAGGCGGTTCCGCAGGAACGCGCGGACCGGGTGCGCGAAGAAGGTCTTCAGGTCCGCCAGGTTGAGATCGGCCGGTCGCAGGTCGGCAGTGGGCAGCGGGGCGGACAGCAAGGCTGGCGCCGGCCGGCGGTCACCCGCCGCGGCGCGCGCGCCCGCGGCCGCGGTGTCGTCGAAGGAAAACGGGTTCGGCGAGGCCCAGATGCCGTGGTCGCGGAAGTTGCGCGCATCATAGGGCTGCAACGGATGCCGGGTGAGGATGTGTTCGCGCACCGTGGTCGGGTCGGTTCCCGCGGTCCGGCTGACCGCATCGAGGATTTCGTCGAGTGGTACGGCGGGAGGCCGGACCGCCCCAGTATGCTCATCGGCGCCGGTGTAACACAACACCAAGCTGTCGCGCGCGGACATGATCGCGTCCAGCAGCAGCTGACGGTCCTCGCTGCGCGGGTCGCGCTCGCCGGTCATCGGTGCGCGCGCCAACACGTCGTCGCCGTCAACACCGATAGCCCGCGGAAAGAGACCTTCGTCCAAACCAACCAGGCACACCACTCGATGCGGAACCGAACGCATCGGCACCAGCGTGCACACGCTGAGCGTGCCGGTGCGGAAGTTGGCTCTGGTCGGCCGAGCTACCGCCAGAGACTGTAAGACCGCCCGCATATCGGCCAGCCGCAACCGGGGTGCTGGTTGGTCCGGCGCCGCGGTCGCGGTCAAGCAGGCGTGGGCAAGCTCGCGCTCGAGGTGAATAAGCTGCCACTGGTTCTCGCGAGGTACCTCGGTGAGCGCGCGAATCCCATCGGACAGCGCCGAGAGCCAGGTCGCGACCTCAACGGCCGACGCAAGCTGCGTCACGCAGTGCTCAAGGCGATCAAGAAATTCGCTCAGCTGGCCAACCAGTTCGATGTCGCTGCTGCCTACGTCATCAAGGGGCAGCGCCGAGCCGATATGTGCCAACTCGTCGGCAGACATGGCGACCCCCGCCAGGATCCGATCCATGCCGGACTGCCAGGTGTTGTGACCGAACCGGTCCATAGCGAAGGACGCCCGGTGCGACGCATCCAAGCCCCAGCGCACGCCAGCCGCGTCCACCCAGCCGGCAATTCGGGCCAGGTCGTCGTCGTCGAGGCCGAACCGGTGCCGAACCACCTCCGCGCCCAACAAATCCAGCACCTCGGTGGCGGTGATCCGCCCACCGGCCAGCTCGACCAACTGGGTAGCCACGGCCAGCAGCGGGTTGGTCGCCGCCGGTGAGCGATCGGCGAGACTCACCCGCAGCTGATGGGCTGGGTGCTGGCGCTCACCGACTTCGTCTGCGGCCCGGTGGGGTTGAGCCTGGCCGAACGCGGCCTGAATCAGGGGCGCGAACGTCTCGATGTCGGGGCACATCACCACAATGTCGCGCGGTTCCAGGGTGGGATCGTCCGCCAAGATGCCTACCAGCACCTCGCGGAGCACGTCGACCTGGCGATGCGGGCCATGACACGCATGCACCTGAACGGAGCGATCTGACTCACCGACCACCCGCTGGGCCACCTCCGCGCGCCCCGGCCGTCGATTGGCAGCGATATCGGCCTGCAGCCAGGTCAACAACGAGCGTGGCGATCCAGCCGTAGGTAACCCCGCGTCGGGCCCGGAGTGATCGACCTCAACCAGCGGGCCGATCAGATGGGCCAGCTCGCGCCCGTCGCGACCTAACGAAGCCAACAGCGGGTGCCGCGCTTGTTCGGCCGAGTCGTCGTCGACTCGCCGGAGCGGACCTGTCGGCCGGGGGCGCTCCGCCTCCGGACCAGACCGAACCGGCGCCTGGACCAGTTGAGTCCACAGCTCCGGCGAGGCTTGCGGCAACCACAGGTGCACCTCGCGAGACCGCGCCAACGCGGCCAACAACTGCGCCTCGGTGACCGGAATACGGGTGTGCCCGAAGAGGGAGAGCCGGGCCGGCAGATCCAGGGCGGCACCCTCGCCGTTGCTGTCCTCGCCCGTCAACTGGGCAACTGTCTGCGCATGACGGGTGTGGGGCGGGGGCGACCCCATCGCGCTCGTTAACCGTCGCCACAACTCGGCTTGCCAGCACAGATCCTCATCGAGAGGCTGGCCCGTCCCATCGGTGTCCACACCACGACTCCACGCGGTGGTCAAGGCGGGCC
>JBOFLH010000388.1:0-1056 GCA_051657765.1 Nocardioides sp.
CATCGTCACCGAAGCGACGGCGGACAAAGAGACGACCTCGTCGGAGAAGGCGTCGAGTGTTAGGGCCGCGGCCAACTCATCACCGGAAGTAGCTACGCGGTCGTTGACGGCGATCTTGTCGTCGAGCGCCCCCAGCACCCCCGCAATCGCCCGCTGCTGGTGGAGATCTGGAAGCACAGGAAGCCTGAAAGCCTTCACATCCGCTACCCGCAGGTGAGGAACAGTCGATCCCATGGCGAGTGCCATCAGTTCTTGCTGCACACGAGGGCTAGTCAACACGTAGAACATGAACCGCGAATCTATGACCGCGCCATCGGCACGTAGGTGCATAGTGCGCTGACCAGCCGCTAGCCGTCCACCGCTCGGAATTCTAACGACTGGTCCAACGGGCGCTTCTCGCGCAAGCAGTAGATCCCCTTCCTCGGGGACCAACCGTCGTGTCCAGATACGAAAGGTTTCGCCGCTCAGCTCGCGGGCTTCGGCAAGGTTGATGATGTTGCCGCGCATAGCTGGCGTACCCACGGCAAAGAACCCACCTTCGGACGTTTCGGGGGCCGTTCGATTGACGCAGTCAACAAGTTCGGAGCACGCGTCTTCCAACCGCAGAGTTTCACCCATCAATCCGCTCCAACTGCTCGCGGACGACCTTCTCGAGCCGTGCCGACTCGTCGAACGCCGCCAACAATTCGGTGGTGAGCCGTTCGATCTTGGCGTCGATGGGTTCGCCGTCGTCCTCGACTTCGGCCGCGCCGACGTACCGGCCCGGAGTCAGCGCGTAGTCGGCGGCCTTGATCTCGGCCAGGGTGGCGGACCTGCAGAAGCCGGGGACGTCGGTGTACTCCCCCGTCGCCGAGGGCGAGCCGCGCCAGGCGTGGAAGGTGTCGCCGATCCGCTTGATGTCCTCGGGACTCAGGTCTCGCTCGGCGCGGTCCACCATGAAGCCCAACTCGCGGGCGTCGATGAACAGCACCTCCCCCGCACGGCTCTTCCCACTCTTGGGCCCATATTTGGCCTTATCCCGGGCGAAGAACCACAGGCAGACCGGGATGCCGGTGG
>JBOFLH010000389.1:0-6476 GCA_051657765.1 Nocardioides sp.
CGACGTACACATCCCGGCTCAGGTTGACGAAGCTGGTCGGCTGATCATTGGTCAGGCTTGGTCGTTGCGGGAGTGGGCGGCCTCGGGGATCGTTCAAATACACCCGGACACCGGCCGATTGTCGGTGCCCGAGGTTCTACTGCCGTGGTTGCCCTATCCCCAGTGGTTGCCGCGCGTGTTGCACCAGTTATCGCTTCATGGGGTGTTGCTAGCCCGGTTGGTCGAGGGCAACCTTCGAAATCTGGAGTTGCAAGGGATCAACCTCAGCGGCGCGAACCTACGCCAGTTCGACCTCAGCGGCGCTGATCTCAGGAAAGCGAATCTCGAGGGCGTCGACCTCTGGGATGCCCGGCTCACCGAGGCCGGATTGCAGGACAGCGTGTTGGCTGGTGCTCGGCTTGCCGCGATCACGGCCACCAATGCCAGGTTCGACCGGGCAAATCTAACCTCCGCGAACTTCCGGGGTGCGGCGCTGGTGCGGTCAAGTTTCCGCTTCGCGAACCTGCGCTATGCCGACTTCCGGGACGCCGAGCTGCTCGAAGCCGACTTCGAGCAGGCCGACCTCAGTGACACACGTGGCTTGCAGGGCGTCAGACGCCGGGCCCAATCGGGCTCGGCGCCGCAGAGCCACGATGGCGCAGACAACAGTCGGGTGATCGAGTTGTTGCGGGACTCCAGCCGAGACCCGGACGTCGTCGACGCTTGCCACCTGCCGTGGTGGGTGGTCTCCGACCAGCCGCAGCAGGCCTACTTCGTCGCTGCCACTTTCCCGGAACCGGAGACACCCGAGCAGCAAGCCCGGCTGGAGGAGTTCTGGAGACGACTGGAGGCAACCGGGAATCCGGTCCGCCGGCCCGAACGCGTGACCTGGCTGAACGCTGATGCCGTGTTGCACGACGGCGTGCCGACCAACCCGCTCCCCGAAGCGCCCGAGATCAGTTTCCGTCGGAACGGGAACGGTGAACCGGTGATCGATGTCAACGCGATGCAGGAGTTCTACGGAGCGGCCTCTTTGGAGCAGTTCGCTTGGGGGTCTCGGCAACATCGAGGTCTGACTGAGCTGCGCAAGGCATATGCGGTAGGGATGACATCGTTGCCGGTATTGTTGGACCGCGTGGTGAAGGCGGTGGCCGCGAGTTCATTCCCGGATCGACATGAGTTGGTGATTGTTCGAGCGAAGGTGCACGCGGTCGACGTCACGAAGTCCCTATTCCGGATGAGGTTCGGCGATCGGGCCGCCGAATTCCTTGCCGCTTTCGGTGATCGCACTCTTCGCCACGCAATGAATACCGATGATCGCCGGTCCTTGCTGGAGTTCTTCACCCTCTACCATCCGCCGCGCGATACCCACCTAGCGGTCTACGGCGGTCTGCCGGTGTCACATATCCAGGACGTCTACACCATCAATCTCAATGTAAACGCGACTGGTGAGTGGATCTCCCCGGCACTGACGCGCCGAACCTCGGAAGAACGCCGCGAGTTCTTCTTCCCGGGGATTCCCGGCAATGCCAAACGGCCGGCCGATGCGCTGCAAGGCGTCCTCCCCGATCTTGCCATTCACACCTACGCCAACCCGGCGTATGTCGACTCAGATTCCGGGCCGGATTCCGACATTGTGGGCGGCGGCCTGGCTCACTCGGTGGGCGAGGGTCCGACCCGATCCGCGGAAGTGTCGGCCGAGCTGCTCAGCCAGGTGGCCTTGGGTGAGGATCTCCTGTTGGATCGGCTTCACCCGACGCCGATCTGGGCCACTCCGGCGCAATGGCAATCGGTATACATGATCTCGTGGCAACCGTCCGCTGACCTCTTCGAGCATGGTTTGTCGGCCGGCGCGCCCGGTCCCGAAGGTGCGGATCCGGACAACCTCGACTTGGTCGACCTCGGCTCGTTCGAGCCGCGCCGGGCGTACGTTGTCGGATCCGTCGACCTGACTGCTGTCCAGGCGACCTGGCTGAACTACGTGTTGGGCGGTCGTGCCTACGGCTCGGGGCCGCGGCCGTTACAGCCGCACGTGCTGGTCCAGGAGTGGGGCCCGCCGTCGCTGGTGGAGGTGGTCGTGCCGACCGGAGTCGACCCTGTCGCCAGCTGGTTCGCTCATCACTACGGCCCGGAGTACCTGTCCTACTTGGCGGCCTTCCGGGCCGGTCGACTCGCCCTGCCACCGGAGTTGCCGATGCTGTCGCCCGCCTCGCAGCTGGCTATTCCGACGGGCGTCAAGCCCGCCTACGTGCGCGCGGTCCATCGCGTTACTACACCCGAAGTGGTACTACAGAACGCCGCCGATCGCGCGAGCGCGCTTGCCTTGATGCAGTTTGAAGTCGAAGTCAATCCCGGCTTCGATGCGGAAGCCGCGGGCCCGTTCGTTGCCGCTGATCGCCCAGGTGACTTCCCGGCTTCGCGTGAGTCCGACGCCGGAACGCCGAGCGGCGATCTGTCTACGCTGGCTAGGGGAGTGGTGGGGTCTTCGGCTGATGTTGGTGCGGCGGCAGCTCCGGACATCGAGGTAGCGCCGGAGAAGCTCCGAGTGCTGAGTGATCGCGTCTATTGGGAAACCTCATATGCGGGACACCGGACGGCATATCTCGATGTCACCGACGCGATGGTCACCACGCTGGGCCTCGCCGACTTCGTGGCTGCATTGACCCGATTGCGGGCCGTCCACGAAATCGGTGGCGGAGCCGACGGCAAGGTGGTCGACCCACTCGAGGTCACCTTCTATCCGTCCGGGTCGTTCGTCGAATGGTTGTCGAACCAACCGGACGGTGCTCAGTTGGCGCGCGAACCGATCATGCAGGAGCGGTGGAACGCCGACCGCGACCGAGCCGATGGCGAGACTCGACCCGGTGGACAGGCGGAGTCGGTGGGGGAGGTCCCGGCGGGACCGAGGTTTGACGATGGAGGCTATGACCCGGCGCTCGACGTCAATGTGTTGCGGGGCGGCCTGGTTCGGCTATTGCGCGAGCTGTCCTTGGCGGTTCCGCCGGACTTGCCGGATTGGTTGAACGCTGACTATGTAGCTTATTTGATGAGAGTGATCCTGGGCGCCGGCTTCGCGGATAGGGAATCGTTAGCGGACTATCTCGATGGATTACCGGAGGTCGGTGGGCTGGTCTTTGCTTTGCAGCCGACCGATGATGTCGCCAACGTTCTTCTGGTTGACCGCGGTGTTAACGGTTTAGTGTATCGTTCTGGTGAGACCGGGTTGGAAACCAATTCTGAAGGTGACACGTTTACGCTTCGAGACTTGGCGGTCGTTGCCGGTGATCGCTTCCACTATATTCCGGCGAGGAGTGCGATTCTTCGCGGTCTACTAGCCTTCGGTCCGGGGGACCGAATCGGTAGGATCGAGTCCGCCGAATTGTCTCAAGTAATCGTAGAAGGTGGGGACGGTCAATGGTCGGCTGCTGGTGGTGATGGATACGCTGCCGGGTTGCCGGCGTCCTGGGGTTTGAGCATTTTCGATCCTCGATATCGACCGGTGCCGACCGTGCGTCTCCCGATTGATCTGCTACTTCCTGAACAATCGGTGACGTGGAACCCTCGTGGACGCCGTCGCCGCGATGGCAGTGTTCCCAGTGACGTTCTAACGTCGCATCTGTCCTCGATAACTGGCCACCCGATCTATATGGCGGCAGATCCAAGCCTTCCCTCCTCTGTCGCGAGTATACGGTATGTGAGCGAGTTGTGGAGTAATGCAGACGGCTTGTTAATGGGGCCGAATGTAGATTTAAACAGCGAGAGCCTTGTCAACCAAGACTTGTCGGCGTTGAATCTATCCGGGGCGAATTTGTCAGGCGCTGATCTGTCTGGATCGGATCTCCGAGAGTCTTGGTTGGTCGAAGCGAACTTCCAGAACGCTATCTTGACTGGAGCCAAATTTCAGTTCGCTCACCTGGAAGGCGCCGACTTCAGTGGTGCGTCGCTCGATTCTGCTGAATTCGGTAACTCGAACGTGCAATGGCAAGCAATTCATGGAGCGGTCTTTGACCCTGCCCGGCTAGTGACAACGTTCGCTTGGTTTCTACCGGCTATGCGTGGTGTCGCAGTTTTCGGTCATCAGTTCGAGATTGTTGCGCGGCTGGCGATGGCGCAGGTTGCGGACAGTGTGCATTCGGAAGGCGTGTTGTTGTGGTTCAACACGACCACCGCGGGATCCAACGAGCGGGCCAGGCTCTCGGTTCGGATCAACGCCGTCCCCGGCTCGGACCAACTGTTTATCAGGAGCTTGAGGTGCCACTACCTACCGGTGGCTGGTGCGGCATGGTCGGATTTGATTCCCGACAATTCTAGAATAGATAGTCTTTGTTATGAGAGTGCGGATCCGGCGCCCTTAGATCGTTTCCGAGTGCGGTCGAATCGCGGGGCAACTTGGACGCCCGATCTGGTCGCTGGATTGCTTGGCGGCGAGGTGATCCCGCCGGGTCTTGAGAAGCGAGTCGCGGTCGAGGCGCTGGGATCGGCCGATGTGGTGGTGTCGGTGTTCGATTCGCGCGACGTGGGCGCGGAGGATCAGGACGGCCCGCAGGGCGAGCTTGCCGGCTTGATCGCACTACGAACACGCGGATCCCTCGATATGCCGCGAGCGGCCCATGTGGCCCAGGCGTGGGTGTCCCCAACGTTGGCGCAAGCTGCCGGCTGGGAGCAGATCTGGGACTTTGCCTGTCGTGCGGCGATCGCCGCTGGCATGAGCATGGGGTTCGACCACGGAGACCTCGCCCGGGTGAGCACCGTCGCGTGGTCCGATCCGGCCGCGGGCATGCGAATCAGGTGTGATCGTGGTCTGGCGGTGTCGCTCGACTTGGTCTATCGATTGCTGGAAGCGAGGGTGCTGCCGCCTGGGATCGACGCTGACGACGTCGCAGACTCGCTGCGATCGGCCGACCTGGTGATATCGGTGTTCGACGAGCGCAGTGTGAACCGGCAGGATCCGGATGGTCCGCGAGGTGAGCTTGCCGGCTTGATTGCGTTGCGACGCCGCGGATCTGTCAATGGGCAGCCATCGGTGCACGCGGACCAGGTGTGGGTCTCACCAACGTTGACCCAAGGCACCGGCTGGCAGGTGATTGCCAAATCTGCCCATCGAGGCGCCGTTGCCGTCGGCATGGACGTCGAATTCGATGAAGACCAACTTAAGTCCGCGGTCTTCCGGCACGCGATTGAACTCATGGTGGTGCCCCCTGCGGAGGACGGGATGCCCCGGCGCGTTGAGATCACCCAAGCGCGGATTGACTGGTTCGCTAACCACGAACTCACCGGCCGGTATCTGCCCGGCATACGACTCTCGGCCTTCCTCGGGCAGGAACTGCGGCTCATCGGCTCAGCGGAGGTGCCGGCGGTCCTGACCTACCAGGGCACCTTCCTAGTGCCCGGCTCCGACGAACGGATCGATCTAACCGGCATCCAGGTGACGGTCTCAACGGAGAGCGAGTGCCGCGATCCGTGGCGAGTGGGCCTGGCGGCCCAGCTTGGGCGACTAGCCCAACGCCAGCGGGTCGATGACCGCGACCCGCTGGTGTTGTTGCCGGAGGACTACGCGCCAGTTCCGGGCGACCTGTCCGCTGCGGAATACCTGCGGCAGCAGAACGCGACCGAGTTCATGGGCCATCCCCTCGTGTTTGAGGAGTTGGTCAACACAGACGAGGACACGTCAAGTGCAGCGGAGTCGGTGGGGGAGGTCCTTGCGGGACCGAGTTTCGACGGCATTATGGCGTTGTACGCCCGGGTGTTGACCATCGCGCGGCAGTTGACCGGGGCCCTAATGGCAGTTGCCGAGCACGATCTCGAACCGGAACAGCGCGACGAAATCATGGCTGCCGTTTCGGGTTTGTACACCGACTTCGGTGTCGCCCTTACCCGATCCCCGGCCGGCGGGGCGCCAAGGACGCCACTGCCCGGCTTCGCTCGGCCAGCGGATTGGATCGATCTCGACGCGCGAGTAGCCGACCTTGAGCGCCGCTTCGCCGCCGAGATCAAGGTGGGCGCCGCAGTGGTGGCAAGTCTCTATGGCCCGAACACACCAGAAGACCTCGCCATCCCGCTGGCCGCGGCCACGTTCCTCCATGTGCTGGCCGCTGGAGGAGCCAGTTTGGACGAATTCGCCAGCGCCTACTCCTGGCCTCAACCAACCGGTGACGGCACACTCGTCCACCTCGGCCTGGCCCAGAGCGGTGCATTGCTGGCTGCGGTGGCCGCGGCGGCGTCCGCAGGTTCGCCGGCCCCCACATCGAGTGTGCTCGGCTATCTCCTGCCCAGTGTCCGCGTGCGCTCGGACGTCGAAGGGGAGCGGTCGGCGCGAGCCCGCCAGTTCGTGCCAACCCTCCCGAGAGCTGAGGTCAAACCGGGAGACACGATCATCCTGTACGACGACTCCAATCCTCGGGGTGGGTCTCTCACTGCGGCCGTGGCCTCGGTGCGGGCTGCGTACGGCGACGACATCAACATCGTCGCCGCGGTGTTCCGCCGCACCGGGGATCATC
>JBOFLH010000390.1:0-7401 GCA_051657765.1 Nocardioides sp.
GGGTTTGCCGGCCGCCATCGCCGCCACCGACGGCTTCCGTCGGCCCAGTCCGGAGAAGTCGCCGACTGCCGGCCACGGGCCAAACCTGGTGCGGAACGGAGACTTCGAGGACGGCCTGGCCGGGTGGCAGGTCAACAACCAGCGCCGCCAACGGCTGAGCCTCTCGGACGACGCGGCGTCGGGTGATGGCGCCGCGGCGCTGAGTAGAACCACTCGGGGCCGAGTTGTGGTTCATGACGCGGCGAACACCGTGACCTCGGCCAGAGCCGGCCGAACCTATGCGCTAACCGCGTTCGTCCGGTCCCCGGGCGCCGAGGTGCGCGGTCGTCTCCGGGTGCGTGAGGTCGGCGGCCAGCGTCTGGTCGCCCGCGGCCATACCAAGTTCCGGGCAAGCTCTGGCTCGTGGACCAAGGTGACGTTGACGTATGTTGCCCGGCGCGCGGGCTCGGAGTTGGATCTAGCTGTGCGCAGTGCCCGGGTTCGACCCGGTGCCACCCTTCTGGTTGACAACGTCTCGATGTATCTGCTGAGACCAGAGGGTCGTCCCGCTCCGATTGCGCCCCGCCCGACTGGCCTCGATCCGAGCCAGACACCGAGTGCTAGCGCCGCCGATACCGCGACGCCTCGCCCAAGTCAGCGGCCCTCTGTTACCGCGAAGCCGTCACCCACGCCCAGTGCGTCGCCAACGAAACCACCGGCCGTGCCCGCCTCGGGTTGTGTCAGCGATCCGATGGGCATTCCGAAGTCCGGTGCCTATCTGGGTGCCGCGGTCAACGGAAGTCGTGACCTCACCAGCGTGGAGGAGGGTTTGGGACAAACCTTGGCGCTCCATCGTACGTACTACGGGGCGAGTCAGATCGACGGCGCCGTGCGCCAGGCCAAGAGTGATCTGGCAATGGGTCGGTTGCCGTGGATCAGCTTCAAGGCGCCTTACTCCTGGTCCCAGATGGCAGCGGGCGCAGGGGACGCGTGGGCAACCCAACTTGCCGACGCGTTGAAAACGGTGCCGGGCCCGGTCTGGCTCGCGGTTCATCATGAGCCTGAGAACGACGGAGATATCGCGCAGTGGACCGCCATGCAGGCGCGGATCGCGCCGATCATCCACGCCCGCACCGATAATGTGGCCTATTCGGTCATCTATAGCGGGTGGAACACCTTCGGTGGCGGCCGGAACACCCTTGCCACCAAGTGGCCGGGTGATCAGCACATCGACATCTTGGCTATTGATGCTTACAACGACATGGGGGCAACTCGTAGTGGTCGAGTGGGCACCAGAGCGCTCGACATCCGTGCGTACTACCAGAAGATGGCCGCGTGGGCCGCGACGCACGGCACCAAGGGTTGGGCAATTGGCGAGACCGGGCAGACCCGTCGGGCGGCCGCCGAGGACCCGCAGTGGCTCGACCGAGCGTTCCGCGACCTGGTGGCGCTGGGCGGTAGCGGATTGTCCTACTACGACTCCTCAGCCAACTCGGTGGCCGACTGGACACTGAGTGATTCGGTGAAGTTCTCCAGGTTCAAGGGTCTGATCGACGAATCGGTTCGAGTGTGCTAGCCCCGACCCGCAGCGGTGCCCAGTGCTGCGGATGGGGCGGATCACCGCTCAGAGGTGAGGGTCCGTGGTCTCGGGATTTACCCTAGTGACATGTGGTTGTATCTGCGGAAAACTCGGTGTCTGCTCCCAGCCATCTGCCTAGTTGGGTTGTCGGCCTGCGGGAGCCAAGGTCAACTACCCCGGGTAGGCGCGGGTGCTGCTACCCCGGAGGTGGCGGGCTCCAGCGGTGCCACTCTCTCCGACGGTTCGCCGAGCGGCAGTTCGACGCTGCCACCCTCGGTCGGCCCAACCGGCAACCCCAGGTCCGGCGATCCGACGCCAGCGGGTTCGCCGGTGTTGGATCCAGCCCACACGATGGCGCCGCCCCAATCGTTGAATGGTGTGCTCTCTGGAGCCGATCTGTTGATCTATGGTCAGCAGCCGCTGAGTGACCAGGTCTTGACCCGGATCGATGAGCTGGCCCGAGTCACCGATGCCGAGTCGCTTTCGGTCGCTCAAGTGGCCGTTCAGGATCGGATCTTGCAGGTGGCCGCCGTCGATCCGGCGACCTACTGGCGATTCAACCCGCGGGCTACCGCCGAAGAAGCACAGGTGTGGGCGCGAGTCGCCGGGGGTGAGATTTCAGTCTCTCAGAAGGTTGGCGAGGCGCTGCAAGACGAGTCGGGCCACCTTCGGCTGGGCAACGACCAGTCCGCGCCGGAGGTGCACATCGGCGCATACGCCCCGCAGGTCCCACAGATCGACGCGGTGGTGAATTCGACCTGGGTGGAGACGTTGGGCATGCGACCGCGCAATGCGATCCTGGTGGAGACCGGCACGGCCGCGCCGCGGTCGGTTCGCCCTGAGATTCAGAAGATTGTCGGGCCGGGGGTCTCCGTGCAGATTCTCGGCCCGGACCTCGACATCACCGTCCAGCAGACCGCCTACCTCACTGGTGGGTCGGTAGCAGCCGCGGTCGGTTCGTTCTCCTACAGTGTGCTCGGCGGCGGCCGGATCGCGCCAGATCCCGCCTGGGTGAAAGCCAACATCCGCACTGAGACGATACCGATTTTGGGCTCGGTTACCTGCCACCGTGTCGTACTCCCCCAATTGCGGGCGGCGTTCACCGAGATCCAAGCGCGGGGTCTGGCCGACAAGATCTATCCGGATCAGTACGCCGGATGCTTCTACCCGCGGTTCATCGCCGGGTCGACCCAGCTCAGCCTGCACTCCTTCGGGATTGCGCTCGACCTCAACGTGCCCGGCAACCAACGCGGCACGGTCGGCGAGATGGATCGCACGATCGTCTCGATCTTCAAGAAGTGGGGTTTTGCCTGGGGTGGTGACTGGAACTACACCGACCCCATGCACTTCGAGATGGACCGGCTGGTGCGGCCGCGCTAGCGACCAACGATCGCTAGACAGGTGCGCTCGAGGTTGCCGAGCCCAGATCGTCGGGGTCAATGTGCATACTCATGTGTAGTGATCGGCCTCAACGTGGTTCTCGGCCGCCGCTCGCCGCGTCCCCCGCATCCTGGCACCGCTAGGCTGGCCGATGTGACGATTCTCGACGATGCCCGCGCCGGCATGAACCCAGACATCCGACCCCAGGACGACCTGTTCGGACACGTCAACGGGACCTGGCTCGACCGGACGGAGATCCCGAGTGACCGCTCCAGCTGGGGGCCGTTCGTGCAGCTCGCGGACATCGCCGAGGAGCAGGTGCACGCGATCGTCGAGGATCTGGTGGCGTCCACCAATTCCGGTGCCGGCGCTCGCGCGAGTGCGGAGGGCATGAGTGAGGACACCAAGATCGCCACCCTGTATGCCTGCTTCATGGACGAGGAGCGGATCAATGCCCAGGGCATCGAGCCGATCCGAGCCACCTTGGACGAGGTGGCCAAACTGGCCGATCTGACCGAGCTGGCGGCCTTCTTGGGCACGTTCGAACGCAACGGCGGCTCCGGCTTGTTCGGGTCCTATGTCGATAGCGACGACCGCGACTCCGATCGCTATCTGGTGAACGTGACGCAGGGCGGCCTGGGCCTGCCCGACGAGTCATACTACCGGGACGAGAAGTTCGCGGAGATCCGCAACAAGTACCTCCAATACCTGGCCACGATCCTGGAGCTGGCGAGGTTCCCGGATCCGGGTGGCGCCGCGGCCGGAGTCCTCGCGGTTGAGTCGAGGCTTGCCGAGGGTCATTGGGCGCGGTCCGAGACTCGGGACGTTTTCAAGACCTACAACTTGGTCACGGCGCGGGAGCTGCGCGAGGCGTGCCCCAGCTTCGATTGGGATCGCTATGTGGAGCGGCTCGGCGGCACCCAGGAAACGATCGCCGAAGTAGTCGTGCGGCAACCGTCATACCTCAGCCACCTCAACACCGTGCTCGCCGAGGTGCCGTTGGAGCAGTGGCGGACCGTGCTTGCGGTCAAGGTGTTGCACCATGCCGGCGCCTACCTGCCCGAGGAGTTCGTGCAGGCGAGTTTCGACTTCTACGGCCGCACTCTGAACGGCACACCCGAGCTGCGTACCCGCTGGAAGCGGGGAGTCGCCCTGGTGCACGGGGCGCTCGGTGAGGCGGTCGGCAAAGAATACGTCGCTCGGCACTTCCCACCGTCCTCGAAGGCGATGATGGATGAATTGGTGGCCAATTTGTTGGCGGCCTACCGGCAGTCCATCGCCGAACTGGACTGGATGGGCGAGGAGACCAAGCAGCGCGCTTTCGAGAAGCTGGATGCGTTCCGACCCAAGATCGGCTATCCCGATCGGTTCCGTGACTACAGCACGCTCCGGATCGAACCGGACAACCTACTCGGCAATGTCGCGGCCGCGGCCGCGTTCGAGACCGATCGGCAGTTGGCCAAGATCGGTGCCCCGGTCGACCGTGACGAGTGGTTCATGCTCCCGCAGACCGTCAATGCCTATTACAACCCCGGCACGAACGAGATCTGCTTTCCGGCGGGGATCCTGCAGAAGCCGTTTTTCTCACCGGACGCTGATCCGGCCGAGAACTACGGGGGAATCGGGGCAGTGATCGGTCACGAGATCGGGCATGGGTTCGACGACCAGGGGTCGCGCTATGACGGTGCCGGCAACCTGAACGATTGGTGGACCGCAGCGGACAAGGCGGCCTTCGAACTGAAGGCGAAAGCCCTCATCGCGCAATATGACGGCTTCGAACCGCGCAACCTCCCGGGCGAGCGGGTCAATGGCGCATTGACGGTAGGCGAGAATATCGGCGACCTCGGCGGCCTTACCATCGCGTACCGCGCCTATGTCATCGCCCGAGGCGGGGCGGTGACCGTCGAGGAGAGCCGGAGCCTGTTCTTGAACTGGTCCTACGTCTGGCGAACCAAACGCCGCGTGGAGCAGGAGCGTCAATATCTGACGATCGACCCGCACAGTCCGGCGGAGTTTCGAGCCAACATCGTGCGTAACCTCCTTGAATTTCACGATGCCTTTGACACGTCCGAAGGAGACGGGCTGTGGTTGGATCCCGGTGATCGCGTGCGGATCTGGTAGCGGGGCCGGTGATCGGAGGCCGGGTGTTTGGTGGCCCGCTGATGGCCCGGCCGTGATGGCCGCCCGGTGATCGTCGCCGGCGAGCCGGTGCCGGCGACCACGGAACAACGAGCACTCGCCGAAGCCCACCTACGTGCCCTGGTGGGGCGCGATGACGCAGTGCTGCGAAACGACCAGTGGGCCGCGATCGAAGCGCTCGTGGTCCACCGGCGTCGTACCTTGGTGGTGCAACGCACCGGCTGGGGCAAGTCGGCCGTCTACTTTGTCGCCACGCTCCTGCTCCGCGCGGACGGTGCCGGGCCGACCGTCATCGTCTCGCCGTTGCTCGCGTTGATGCGCAACCAGATCCTCGCCGCGCGGCGGGCCGGGGTCCGAGCGGTGACCATCAACTCGACGAACCTGGACGACTGGCAACGGATTCACGCCGACGTCGCCGCAGGAGAGATCGATGTCTTGTTAATCAGTCCGGAGCGTCTTAACAACCCCGGGTTTCGCGATGAAGTGCTGCCACGGCTGGCCGCCACGGCCGGAATGCTGGTGATCGACGAAGCCCACTGCATCTCGGACTGGGGCCACGATTTCCGGCCGGACTATCGGCGGATCCGCACAATGCTGGGCGAGCTGCCAGAAGGAATCGCGGTGCTGGCCACGACCGCGACAGCCAACCAGCGAGTCACCACCGATGTGGCCGAGCAGCTGGCCACCAACGGGTCGCGAAGCGAGGTTCTCGTGCTACGCGGCGACCTGGATCGTTCCTCGCTCCATCTGGCGGTGGTTCGCCTGCCTACCGCCGCCCAACGACTGGCGTGGCTCGCCGAGCGGCTCGGGGGGTTCCCGGGCAGCGGGATCGTCTATTGCCTGACGGTAGCCGCGACCACGGACGTCGCCGACTTCCTGGCCAGCCGTGGACATGCGGTCGCGGCATACTCAGGGCAGACCGAACCCGCCGTGCGTGAGCGGTTAGAGGGCGAGTTGCTGGCTGGACACCGCAAGGCGTTGGTGGCCACAAGCGCGTTAGGTATGGGTTTCGACGCACCACTGGGGTTCGTAATCAACCTGGGCGCGCCGCAGTCGCCGGTTGCCTACTATCAGCAGGTCGGACGTGCCGGCCGAGGCACCGATCGAGCAGATGTGGTGTTGTTGCCGGCGCCGGAGGATCGCGACATCTGGCAATACTTCGCGTCGCTTGCGTTTCCGCCGGAGGCCATGGTTCGGCACACCCTGTCGGTGTTGGCGCAGCAGCGGGGACCGGTGAGCACCGCCGTCCTGGAGACCTATGTGGACCTGAGTCGCACGCGGTTGGAAGCCATGCTGAAGGTGCTCGATGTCGATGGGGCGGTACGCCGAGTTCGGGGCGGCTGGGAAGCGACTGGTATGCCGTGGGTGTATGACGACGACCGCTACCGCCGGGTTGCCGCGGCCCGCACGGTCGAACAACAGGCCATGCTTGACTACATCGCCACCGACCGGTGCCGGATGTGGTTCCTGCGCGATCAGCTCGACGATCGGTCGCTGGCCGCCGATCCGGGAGTGTCGAGGTGCGGCCGGTGTGACAACTGTGGAGCAACGACCTGGGATGGGTCGATTGCGCCCGATCTGGCTGCCGAGGCGGGTGCGCACCTGGCGCGACCCGGTGTGGTGCTGGAGCCCCGCAAGATGTGGCCGAGCGGACTGGCGAATCTGGGGATGGACCTCCGCGGCAAGATCACGCCATCGGCAGACGCTGGTCGAGCTGTCGCACGCCTGTCGGACCTGGGCCGAGGCGAGCTGCTGCGTGAGCTCTTCGCGCCGGAGGGTCCCGATGGTCCGGTGCCGGTGCCCCTGGTAGCCGCGGTCCTAGAGATGCTGGCTGAATGGTTCCGGGACGAGTTGTCTCCGACCGCGATCGTGTCGGTGGAGTCGCGCCGACGGCCCGTGCTGACCGCTGATCTCGCCGACGGCTTGTCGCGTCATCTGCGAGTTCCCGTCGTAGGTCGGTTCGCCATCGTCAATCCCGACATTGGCCCCAACCGAGGCGCAGCCAACTCGGCGCAGCGGGTGGCCGCGGTATGTGCCCGATACTCGCTGGTGACCTTAGGCACTGCCTTGTCGGGGCACCATGTTCTGCTGGCCGACGACCTGGTGGGAACAGGGTGGACCGCAACTGTCGCCGCCCAGGCGATCTTGTCGGCTGGGGCCAGGTCTGTCCGGCCGCTAGCGCTGGGCACCGGTGCGTAGTGATCAGCGATTGCCCGTGTGACCTTGGCGGGCAACCCGAGACCCTGAGGTCGGCAGCCTGGGTGTGCGCTCGTGCCCAAGGAGCCGAAAATCGAAAAACGAAAATATAGTGGCGTGAGGTGGAT
>JBOFLH010000391.1:0-3306 GCA_051657765.1 Nocardioides sp.
GGGGGGTGAGACGGTGTCAGTGCGGCACCCCTTCGCAGCCACAACCGTGGCCGCGGCGCGAGGACAGCGATTGCCGCCAAGAACGGCAACACCCATGCGGTCCAGAAAATCAGTGGAGTGGAGATCACCCGGACCCAGAACCACGAACCCGAGACCTGGGTCAACGCGATATGGACCGCTAAGGACACCGCCCCTGCTAACAAGGCAGTCGTGAGAGCACGAGAACTAGCGCGCGCCGTTCCAGATCTGCCAGCCGGGCGAGACAACGCGAACACCATCGCACCGGCAAGAAAGCAGGCGACGAATCCGCGGAACACCCGGTCCATCAGGACCCCATAGGCTATGCCGTCCCGCTCGCTGGCAAGCTCGGCCAGCGGCGGCGCTGTGAGGTGCCACACCAGGACAACAACACCAGTCCCAAGTGCAGACGCCGCTGGCAGCCACAACCCCCGGGCTACCTGACGTCCGACCTTTGCGAGTCCGCCGCGATGAGCGTTTCGCGCCCAGCCAACTACTGGCAGCACCCACAACGACAGCAGCACCAGCAGACTCACCAACGCCCACGGATGGAGGCCGTGGTAGACCAGCGAGGCCTTCTCGACAAGAAGGTCACCGTCAAACATCGTCGTCGCCCACACCGAGGTCATCACAGTGGAGGTGACAAACGTGACTTGGCCGACGCGAGCCAGAATTCTAGGCACGCCAAGCTCCGCGTACCACGCCATCAGATCGGCGGCCACACACACCGAACCCGCACACACCACCGCCAGGACCATCAAGGCGACGGCTTCCGGACCGGAGCCGTTCACCACGGTCGGGCCTGTCGGCGCGATCGACAGCGTGTTCAACGCCGGCATCGCTATCGAACCCGCAATGAATCCGACCAAGGCACCGGCCGCGAGCAACCGCCGCGAGGTCGCCCAGCCGATCGAGTCCACGACGCCCAGCCCGGCCTCGCCTCGTCGTGGCAAAGGCACCCCGAAGGGCAGCACCAGCCCTACGACGGCCACGCCGAGGGTCACCGCCGCCTGGCTGGGCGTCCCGATGGTCAGACTGTAGGTGACCGCTCTAACCGCCCAACTCAGCGGCGCTATCGCACCAGCTACCGCGGCGGCCCGCACGAACAACAACAGCTTCTGCGGGGTCCGTGCTCTCGTAGCAAGTGCCGCGATCCGCTGGTCGGCGCTGGGATGAGTCGCGAACAACGCACGCACTCGACGGCCGAACTGTGGCCTACCGCTGCCGCGTGGACGGTGACCATCGGTCGATCTCAGCAGCCGACGCAGGTCCGGGCCGGCGCCCGCCGATACCGCGACAGAGTCGGCGTCCAGTTCACGTACCCGTAGGAGGACACCGGTCAGCAGCAGAAGCAACCCGGCCATCACCCCCGCACGACCGAGTGCGACCGTGATCTCCACGGCGCTGGGCGGCTCGCCGCGGACCAGTTCCGGCAGATAGGTCGCTAGCGTCGCGGGCACCACAAGCCACCGCAGCGCCTGAACCAGACCGACCCAGGTGGTGTCGCGGCGTGCCACATGAGCCAGTTCGTGACACACGATCGCATCGAATGCGGCCGTCTGGTCCGGACGAGTCAACGCCGCCGGGACTATCACCCACGGCCGCAACCCAGGTCCAGCACCGGTGAACGCCTCCCGGACCGCTGGACCCGCGACCACCAACTCGGCCCTGGTCGAGTTCAAACCAAACCGAGAACGCCAGAGTTCGAAGCGCTGGCTCGCGTCCTTGACCCAACCGGCCTCGACTCCCGACCGGCCGGACCCCCGCAATGCTGTCCGCACCAGTCGTCGACGATCCCGTCGCGACCTGGCCACCGTCACGACCACCAACGCCACCACGGTGACGGTGACGCCCACCGCGATCGCTGCCGCCTCCTCGCCACGCTGTCGGGCCAAGCATGTGTAGTACGGCTCCAACGCCTCGTTGATCGGCATCGTGGGATCCGCGATCATCGTCGACTCGGCCTCGGCGGTCGCGCCCGACAGGCACGAATAGTTGCTCTCGATGTGGTCGTTGAATAGTGCGTAGTAGAGGGCGGACCCGACGAACGCTCCCAAGGAGATCACCAAGACCGCCAAGATCGCGTATAGCCAACCCAGCCGCAGACCACCAGCACCAACATCAACCGGCGGCGGGTCGATCGAGTGATCGGTAGCCATGGCTATCGGTCTTCGCGTGGCGTGGGGTGCTCGGTGGCACCGACCAACGCATCAGCCAGCAATTCGGTCACCGCAGGGTCCAGATCGAACACCTGCGCATGCTGACGAACCGCCGACCGCAGCGACTCGGGCCACTCCACCGCGGCCGGGGCCAGATCCGTCCGCGCTTGGCGGCGCCGTCTCCAGGCCCACACACCGCCCGAGACCACCGCAAGTCCGCCCGCTTGCGCCAGCGCCTGAATCCCAACCTCGATCAGCATCTGCGCCAGCGTCAGCGACTCCACACCCACACCGACCCCGGACCCGACCGTACGTGGCGGCGACAGCACCAGCCGGCCATCACGAGAACGAACAGCCAGCGACGCCCCGACCAACGAGGCCTCGTCAGGACGAACAGCACGAACAGTCTCACCGACCGCGCGCTCAACAGCACCAGTCGCCAAGTGGTTCAAAGACGGCCGAAACACCACCGAATACCTCCCGAGACACCAAGGAAGCCAGCAGCGTAACCCGCCAAGACAGCCCACCGGGCAAAAACAAGCGACCTCAGGTTTCAGGCCGCTAGGCCGATACTCGTCCCTATCCGGCTACAAACACGCACGTTCCATAGCGGCGGCGACTTCGAAGTAGTCGACCTGCTCCTCGGTATCGATCGGGATCGTGTTCGCCCACGTCCGGTCCCCAACAACCCACCGACGTGGTCGTCCAGACCAAGAAGATCCGCCACACCCATCACACCGACCCCTTTCAACCAGGCACCCGGAAGAGCACCGGGGTGAAAGGTCGCGTGCGGGCATGTCCTCCCCCGCCCCCGAACACCACCCCTGCGACCGGGGGGACGCGGTGACAGGACACACATTTGCCAGCTCAGACGGCGTCCCCCCGAAAGTCCGGCGAGCCCGCGCGAGTGATCACAGAAATCGGCGCGCAGCGCGCCCGCCCGCCCGCCCGCCCGAAACACAATGCCCTTGAAGGCGTACGCCCTAGAATGCATACTGGTGGGGTGGAGGTTTACCGATCCCGCCAGTTCAAGAGGTGGGTCGATGACCTCGTGGTGAAGGCCAAGGACGGCGACCTGGTTGCAGTCCAGATGGCCAAGCACGTGCTTGACGAACTCAACTACATCAAG
>JBOFLH010000392.1:0-10850 GCA_051657765.1 Nocardioides sp.
ACCACACCTCAGCGATGGTCGCGTCATACCACCGACCGCCGGGAGCGTGATAGAGCATCGAGTCCTTGTTGCCCTTGATTTCGTAGCCCTCCGGCGCAGCCCCGCCCTCGCCCGGTTGCGCGGCACCAGCGAAGTCGGAGTCCGCAATCGCCGTGAAGGGCGCGAGCGTCGGGGTGTTCTCATCGACGGGCACGGGCGTAGAGGACTCTGCCTCCGCAGGCGTCTGCGTCGTGACGACTTCGGCAGTCTTCTCCGGCTCGGTCGGCTTCACGGTCTGGACGACGTCGGTCACTGCGGCCTGGACGCGTCCGGCTCTCACCGCCTTGGTGTCATTGGCCGGCAAGCTGACAAAGGCGTCGTAGGAGCCCTTGGTGAAGACGATGTCATCGGAGTAGAGCACGTCATAGGTGTTGAGTTGGTCAACGGCGACGATGTGGACCTCAGGAGCGTTGCGCAAGGACAGCCAGGTCACCGTGTCCGAGCGCTCCAGAACCACCAGGAACTTGACCCGGTCGGTCAGGCTGGCGAGCGCAGCCAACGCGGACTTGGTCGACGGCTTGTCTCCCTCGACCAGCCCCTGCACGACATGGATCCGACCATTGCGAGCCCGATCGGAGAGCGCACCGCGCAGCGCGGCCGCCTTCATCTTCTTGGGGGTGCGCTGGTCGTAGCTGCGCGGTTTCGGACCATGCACGATGCCGCCGCCGGTGAACTGGGGAGCGCGGGTCGAACCCTGGCGTGCCCGGCCGGTGCCCTTTTGCTTGTACGGCTTGCGGCCGCCGCCGCGAACCTCGCCACGCCGCTTGGTGGAGTGCGTGCCCTGGCGAGCCGCGGCCTGCTGCGCCACCACGACCTGATGGATCAAACTGATGTTGACCCCGACGTCGAAGATCGCCGCCGGCAGATCAACGTGCACAGTCTTCGCGCTCATGCTCTGCCTCCGTTCGTGCTGGCGGAAACCTTCTTCACAGCCGAACGAACGACAACCAACCCGCCTTTGGGCCCAGGCACTGCGCCCTTGAGCAGGATCAGGCCCTTGTCGGCGTCGACGGCATGCACGGTGACGTTCTGGGTGGTGACGGTGTCGCCACCCATCCGCCCGGCCATCCGAACGCCCTTGAAGACTCGGCCTGGGGTGGCGCAGGCTCCGATGGAGCCCGGCTTGCGGTGGTTCTTGTGGGCGCCGTGCGAGGACGACACGCCCCGAAAGCCGTGCCGCTTCATCACACCCGCGAAACCCTTGCCCTTGCTGGTGCCGGTGACATCCACCTGCTCGCCGGCCGCGAACAACTCCGGGCTCAGCTCTTGGCCGACGGCATACGACGCGGCGTCGGCGGTGCGGATCTCCACGACGTGGCGGCGTGGGGTGGTGCCGGCCTTGGCGAAGTGTCCGGCCAACGGCTTTGTGACCTTACGGCCCTCGATCTCGCCGTACCCAACCTGGATGGCGTTGTAACCATCGGTCTCGGGATGCCGAATCTGGGTGATCACGTTGGTATCGGCCGCGATCACGGTCAACGGGACGACGCGATTGTTCTCGTCCCACATCTGGGTCATGCCGAGCTTGGTGCCCAGCAATCCCTTCACATTGCGTTCGATAGTCATCTGCTCGTCGTCCTCAGAGCTTGATCTCGATGTCGACGCCGGCTGGCAGGTCGAGGCGCATCAGCGAGTCGACCGTCTTCGGCGTGGGGTCCAGGATGTCGATCAGGCGCTTGTGAGTGCGCATCTCGAAGTGCTCACGCGAGTCTTTGTACTTGTGGGGTGAGCGAATGACGCAGTAGACGTTCTTCTCGGTCGGCAACGGCACCGGGCCAGCGACCTTGGCGCCCGTTCGCGTCACCGTGTCCACGATCTTGCGCGCCGAGGTATCGATCACCTCGTGGTCATAGGCCTTGAGCCTGATGCGGATCTTCTGTCCCGCCATAGGTCTCTCTCGTCCTTACTCGTCAATGCTGTCTGTCCTGATGACACGACCCCGGGTGAGGCCATGTGCCCGCTGCTGATCACCTGAGATCCGCGACCCCCGAGGTCGGGCGTGTCGCGCCTTCTTCGCAAGGCTCAACCCGCACAACTCACCGGCAAGGGCAAGATCTTTGTTGGTGACGCCCCACGGTCTTGTGAGGCCAATCGCGTCTCCGGATTGGTGCGGCTACCCGCCAGAGCACCAAACCCGCAGGATATCCTGCCTGGAAACGCGATTCAGTAGTCAAGATGTAGCGCACCCCGGCAACCCGCCAGAGCAACCGGGATAGTTTGTCAGAGGTTCCACAGCCGCACAAATCGCGGCGAGCCGAGACCTCCAGCGGCGCCGGTGCCGCTGGAGGAAAGCGCCGCGCGGCCCGGGCACTCCGCCGCACCAGCGGCGCGGCGGTCGGCGGCGCAATGGCAAGATGGGCCGTGCCAGCGCCAAGTGCAGCATCGCCCGCGAGCGAACCGTACAGGGGAGATAGATGTCGGAAGCCGAGCCGCCACCGCCCGGCCCAACCCCCGGGCCTCTGCCAGGGGCAGCGAGCGAGGCTCATCCGCCACCGGGCTACCCGCCACCTCTCACCCAACCGACTCAGGTCGCTGGACCGGGGTTCCACCCGCCAGGTCCCGGGCCCCGGCCGATGGGCGCAGCGCACAAACCCGGCGCTATCGCGTTACGGCCGTTAGGTCTCGGCGACTTCTACGACGGAGCGTTGACGATCATCCGGGTGAACCCGGCGGCGACCGTCGGGGTCTCGGTGATCGTCACCGCGGTAGCGATGTTGATTCCGGTATTCATCGCGGCGGTGGTTACCGCGGTCTACGGTGACATCTCGCCGGCCAGCAGCACATCTACTAGGTTCCTTTCGCCCGAACCGGCCGGACCGACATCCACCGAAGCCGTGGCGGGTCAACTCATCGCGGCGGCTGGCACCCTCATCGGCGCACTGGTGCAGGTGCTCGGGCTGACGCTGGTGACCGGGATGATCGCGCAGGTGGTCGCCGCCGGCGTACTGGGCAAACGGTTGAGTATGACCGAAGCTTGGTCGGCTACCCGCGGCACCAGGTGGCGGTTGATCGGGCTCAGTTTCGGGATAGGCACGTTCCTCGTCATCATCGTCGGCGGCTGGGTGGCCGCCCTCGTCTGGCTGTGGTTTGCCACCGAGAGCGTGCCAGCGGTGGTCGTCGTCGGGCTGCTCAGCGGGCTGGTGATGATGGTTCTGCTGACCTGGTTGTGGATTCGCCTGTCCTACCTGGCCGTGCCACCGCTCATGCTTGAACGCGGCGGCATCGGTCGGGCCCTCGGTCGCAGCTACCGCCTCACCGGCGGACACTTCTGGCGCACTTTCGGCATAGCCATGCTGACCCTCGTGCTCACTAGCGTCGCCAGCGGAATCCTCACCTTCCCACTCAGCATGGTCGCGGTAGCGATCGCCGTCAGCAGCGACGGCACGATCTCGCTCATGACCAACGCGGTGATCCAAGCAGTGAGCACCATCATCTCCTCCGCGTTCGTCACACCGTTCTCCGCCGCGGTCGCCTGCCTGCAATACGTCGACCTGCGGATGCGCAAGGAGGCCTTCGACCTACATCTGGTGGCGGTCACCCATGCCCAGGACTCCGTGGTCGGCCGGCCGTGAGTGGTCGGCTCGATGGGCCCCTGCGCGACGGAGCCCTGGTCGACGGGTCCCTGGTCGCACTCGAACTCAATCCGAGCCCCGGCGACGCCCGTGACGCGATACGCGAGGAGCTTCTGCGACCGGAGTACGACGACCGCACCGTCCTCGGTCGTGTTATCGAATGGTTCGCTCGCCACTTCGACGGCGGGGTCAATGCGGCGTCGGCATCACCACTCATCACCACGATGGTGGCGGTGTCCATCTTCGCCTCGCTTGCGGCGTGCACGGGTTGGCTGCTCGCCCGGACACGGCGAACAACCTCGCTGGCCACCACGCCGGCCGCTGCGAGCCTCGACGCCCACCTGAGCGCCGCCGAGTACCGCCGCAGCGCCGAATCGGCGTTCGCTACGGAGGACTTCGCCCTGGCTATCGTCAGTGGGTTCCGCGCGTTGGCTCGCGACCAGATCGATCGTGGCCACCTCGCCGATCTGCCGCAGGCCACCGCACGCGAACTCGGCGCGTTGCTCGCCAAGCGTTACCCACCAGCCGCCGACTCAATGCGGTCAGCGGCTCAGCTCTTCGACGCGGTCCGCTATGGCGACCGGCCGGCTACCCGGCAGCAGGCACACGACGTACTCGGGCTCGACGAGCTGTTGCGGGCACACCGATGACCGGGTCGCCCGCAGCCGATTTACTCGCGACCCCTGCACTTCAGACCGCGAAACGAGTACGCACGCTGGTGGGGTTCGCGCTGTTCACCATAGCCGTCGGTGTCGCATTAGCCATGCTCACCAACGAGCGTGGCGCCCGGCCGGACCCGTTGGACCCGACCAACCCGCTGCCCGACGGCGCCCGCGCGGTGGCTCAGGTTCTCCAAGACCGGTCCGTGAAGGTAATCGTCGCCCGCAGCGCGGCCGAACTCGAGCAACAACCCATCGACACCGCCACGACCGTGCTGGCCACCTCGACCGACCGTCTTGGCGCCAGCACGGCCAAACGGCTCCTCAACCACTCCCAGCCGGGCGACCTGATCGTGGTCGAGCCGGGTTCAGTGATCGCGTCCGAGCTCGACCTCGGCGTGGAACCCTACGGCGTACCGGTATCCGGCCCGCGGCGAGGTGACTGTGCCGATGCTCGTTTCGACGAGCTGACCGTGGCTGTCGACGCCGGCATCGAGTACGACCTGTCGGTCAGCTGCTTCGCCGGCGAAGACGGGGGCTTGCTCGGCACCACCGGGCAGGGCACCACCGTGCTCGGCGCGGGCCAGATCCTCCAGAACGGCCAGGTCTTGCGCGCGGACAACGCCGCGGTCGCCCTGCGCCTGCTGGGTCGCCACCCCCGCTTGGTGTGGTACCTGCCCGACCTTGCCGACCTGTCCGGCGACGACGGCGTGGCATGGTCGCGGCTATTGCCCGCCTGGCTGCGACCGGCGTTGCTGTTGACCGGTGTGGCCGCGATCGCGGTGATCGGGTGGCGCGGGCGCCGTCTCGGACCACTGGTCGGCGAACCGACCCCGGTCGAGGTGAAGGCGATCGAGACAACCCTGAGCCGCGGTCGGCTCTATCGCAAGGCCGGCGACCGCGCCCACGCGGCAGACACGCTGCGCACGGCCGCGCGCGAGCGCCTCCGAGCTCGACTACATCTGCCGGCCCGAACCCCTCCCGAGGTGCTCATTGGCCAGCTCGCCGAACGCCTCGGCCGACCGATCGACCAGGTCGCCGAGCACCTCTCCCCCGATGCCGCCACACCCACCACCGATCACCAACTGATCTCGCTGGCCAACCGGCTGGCCGAACTCGACGAAGAGGTACACCGACCATGACCGACCCCTACCCTGTCTCCGAGATCGAGCGGCAGCCCGGCGTGGACACCGAGACAATCGACCACGACGACCTACGGAACCGATTCGCCGCGGCGCGCACCGAAGTCGCCAAAGTGGTGGTCGGCCAGGATGCCGCCGTGTCCGGGCTGCTGGTCGCGCTGTTGTGTCAGGGCCATGTGCTGTTGGAAGGAGTGCCGGGCATCGCGAAAACCTTGTTGATCCGCAGCCTCGCCGCCGCGTTGTCGGTGACCACCCGACGAGTCCAGTTCACCCCGGACCTGATGCCGGGCGACATCACCGGATCCATGGTGATCGACAGCACGGGTGAGGCCGCGGCCGGTGACCTGAGGTTTCGCGAGGGACCGGTCTTCACGAATCTGTTGTTGGCCGACGAGATCAACCGCACCCCACCCAAGACTCAGTCGGCGCTGCTGGAGGCGATGGAGGAAGGGCAGGTGTCGGTCGACGGTGTGTCGCGCGGGCTACCACGACCGTTCCTGGTCGCCGCCACCCAGAACCCGGTCGAATACGAAGGCACCTATCCGCTGCCGGAAGCCCAACTTGACCGGTTCCTCCTCAAAGTGGTGTTGCCGATCCCGGACCGTGACGCCGAACTCGCGATCGTGCGATTGCACGCCGACGGCTTCGACCCACGCGACGTAGTCGGCGCCGGCATCCGGCCAGCCGCGAACGACGCCGACATCCGGGCCGCTCAACGGGCGGTGACCCAGGTGCAGATCGCGCCGGAAGTGGCGGCCTATATCGTCGACATCGCGCGCGCGACTCGCTCCTCACCGTCACTCAGCCTCGGGGTCAGCCCGCGCGGCGCCACCGCTTTGTTGCGCTCGGCTCGAGCCTGGGCGTGGCTGTCCGGGCGTGACTTCGTGACCCCGGACGATGTGAAGGCGCTGGCGCAGGCCACCTTGGCGCACCGCCTAGGGCTGCGACCGGAGGCCGAACTCGAGGGCGTGCAGGTGGGCCAAGTGTTGGCGGCGGCGCTGGGCTCGGTGCCGGTCCCGCGCTAGCCGCGATCACCGATACCGAACTATTCCTGGCCACCGATGACACTCACCGGACGAACACCGCTGCTCCTGCTGGTCGGGCTGGTCCCGATCCTGCTCCGCCCGTCCCTGGTCACGGTGTGGCTGTGGGTGATTGCGGTGCTGACCGTGGTGACCCTGGACTGGTACGCCGCCGCGCGACCAAGCACCCTCGCGGTGATTCGCGCCGCCCTCGCGCCGATTCGGACCGGCACGTCGACCAGCAGCACCCTGACCGTGGTAAACACCGGCACCCGGTCCGTGGTGGCCACCGTCCGCGACGCCTGGCAGCCCAGTGCGGGCGCGACGAACAATCGGTTCGGACTTCGGCTCGCGGCCGGCGATCAGCACCTGGTGCGCACCGAGTTGCGGCCGAGGCGGCGTGGCGACCTCCGGGCGTGCGGCGTGACGATCCGGGTCCGCGGGCCGCTGGGCCTGGCCGGCCGGCAAACAACCGTCGACATTCCAGGTGTCCTGCGCTCGTTGCCGGCGTTCGAGTCTCGCAAGCATCTGCCGTCTCGGCTGGCCCGGTTGCGCGAGCTGGACGGCCGCGCCGCAGTCCGGATTCGCGGCCGGGGCACCGAGTTCGATTCGTTGCGTGAGTATGTGCGCGGCGACGACGTTCGGTCGATCGACTGGCGAGCAACCTCGCGGAGCCGACGGGTCGTGGTGCGGACGTGGCAGCCCGAACGAGACCGTCGCGTGATACTGGTCTTGGATACTTCGCGCACGTCGGCCGGCCGGATCGAGGATGTGCCTCGGCTGGATTCGGCGATGGACGCCGCCTTGCTGCTGGCCGCGTTGGCGGGCCGGGCCGGGGATCGGGTGGACTTCCTGGCCGGCGACCGCCGGATCAGGGCGCAGCTCCGGTTCACCGGGGCGCGCGAGGTCACCGCCCGACTGTCCGACGCGATGGCCGATCTCGAGCCGATCATCGCCGAAGCGGACTGGTCCGCGCTGGCCGGGGCGGTGGCCCGCCTGGGACGCCAGCGGGCACTCGTCGTGCTTCTCACACCCCTGGAGCCCGCGGCCGTCGAGGAGACCCTGTTGCCGGTCCTGCCGACGTTGACCCGCTATCACCGGGTCGTGCTGGCGTCGGTCCGTGACCCCGAGTTGACCCGGTTGTCGCGGACGCGAGGCACCATCGACGAGGTGTATGACGCCGCAGCAGCTGAGCAGGTCCTGGCCCGCCGTCGGCACACTGCCGATGTGCTCCGCGCGCTCGGAGTCGACGTTATCGACGCGGACGCCGAGTCGTTGCCCCCAGCCCTCGCAGACCACTATCTGATGCTGAAGGCCAACGCCCTCCTGTGAGGCTCTACGAGCAGTCGCCGCCGTCCGGGCAGCCGCACGATCGTCACAACTCCGGTAGTTACGGCGCCGCCGTAAGCAACAAGCGGGCGGACCTGTCGATGGCGCATCAGGCCACGGTGGCAATGCGGTCCTCCAGGAGCCGGTCGTCGATGTCACCGGTCTCGCCGCGACGATGTGCGGCTCGGCCCACGCCGAAGACATAGCCGAAAAACAACAACTCGGCCATGATGCCGATGCCAACCCGGGCCCAGGTCGGCAACGGCGACGGGGTGACGAACGCCTCGATCAACCCGCTGATGAACAACACCACAACCAGGCCCAAGGCGATGGTGCCGACCGTACGCCCCTCCCGAGCCAGGGACTTCGCGCGGGACAGCTGGCCCGGCTCGATCCAGGACCAGAACAACCGCAAGCCCACTCCCCCGGCGACGAAAACCGCGGTCAGCTCCAGCAGGCCGTGCGGCAGAATCAGGCCCCAGAAGTGACCGGCGTGATCGTGTCGGGTCATGATCGAGCCGATGATCGCCAGGTTGGCGAGGTTGTTGAACAGCAGCCAGATCACCGGCAGCCCGAGAACGCCGAGTGCCAGACATAGCGCGGTAACCCAGGCGTTGTTGAGCCACACCTGGGCGGCAAACGCAGACGCGGCAGAACTGCGATAGTAGTTCTCGAAGTCGCGATTGACCAGGTCGTCGATCTGGCTCGGCGAAAGCAGCGACTGCTCGACAGCGGGATGCGCCGACAACCACCACATCATGACGGCCGTGGCAACTACGTTGACGGCCAGACACCCCAACCACCACCAGCGCAGCCGATAAAGCGCGGCCGGGAACCTGCCGAGGAAGAACGTGGCGACTCCGCGCCAGGAGGCCACCCGGGTGCCCACCGAACGGTTGCGGGCCCGCGCGAGCAGTGACGACAAGTAAGAGATCAGGTCGGCGTCCGGCGCCCAAGTGCGCACCACCGACAGGTGGGTGGCCACCCGCTGGTAACACTCCACGAACTCGTCGCTGTCCGCGCCGGTGAGTCGGCGCTGAGCGGTGAGTTGCTCCAGGCGACGCCACTGCCCCGCGTGCGCGGAGATGTAGGCATCGACATCCATGAACCCAGCCTAGGCGGCCGCAGGTTCGCTGGCGCGCTCGATCACGCCTACCGGACCGCCTATGCTTGCGGCGATGACCAACCACCCTGCACAGTCGGACTACGCCAGGGCGACCAGCACCGACCTGGTCACCGGCGAAGCGGTGGCGCTGGACCTGCCACCAGCCAGCCTGGGGGCTCGGATGGCGGCCGGCCTGATCGACGTCGTGGTCACCTACGCCCTGCTGATCACCATCCTGTTCGCCTTCGCGATAGCCGCGAGCGGGGCCGGCCCGCGCAACATCGACGCGCTGAGCCATATCGCACTCATCGGTACCCTAGTCGTGGTGTTCCTGGCGGTGCCGACCGGAGTCGAGACGCTCACTCGCGGCAAGTCTCTGGGCAAGCTTGTCCTCGGCTTGCGCACCGTTCGAGACGACGCCGGCCCGATCAGTTTCCATCATGCCTTCGTGCGCTCGCTGATCGGTTTTGTCGAGGTTTATGCCTTCCAGGGCGGTCCCGCCTTCTTCTCCGCACTGATCAGTCAGCGGGGCAAGCGTCTAGGCGACTATGCGGCCGGGACCTATGTGGTGCGCGAGCGTTTTCCGATGAGGTTGGGTGCCCACATCGCGATGCCTCCCTCGCTGATCACCTGGGCCGCCAACGCGGACATCGGGTCGCTGTCGGCGCCGCTCGCCTCGGCCACCCGACAATTCCTGACTCGCGCACACCAGCTCGAGCCGAACTCACGTATGCGGATCGGCGCAGATCTCGCGCAGCAGACGATGCCCCACGTCGCGCCGTCCCCGCCGCCGGGTACACCGGCAGAGGAATTCCTGGCCGCCGTGCTCGCCGCCCGGCGCGATCGAGACAGTGCCCGCATGCAACGTGAGGAAGCGTTTCGGCGGCGGTTGATCACCCGAATCTAGTCGTGCGCGCACGACAGATCCTACCGAGCCGACGCCAAGCGCGCGGCCACCCGCAGCGCGCGGCCCCGGTAGCCCGAGCGGTCCCCCCATGATCCCGGCCGAGCGCCCGCGCCTCAGGTTCGCCGATAGGCGAGGTCGACAATCTCGCGACCGGCACGCAGACCCTTGCGTTCAAATTTGGTCGCCGGCCGAGCCGCCCACCGCTCAACCCGGGCACCACTGAGCCCGGGCTCGGCATCCAGGACGTTCGTCATCACCTCGGCGTAGGGCGCCCAGTCGGTGGCCAGCCGCCAAATCCCGCCGGGCGCTAGTCGACTGGTCGCGAGCGCCGCAAACGACGGATCGATCAGCCGGCGCTTGTGGTGTTTGCTCTTGGGCCACGGGTCCGGGAAGAACGTCCACAACTCGCTCACCGAGCCGGGCTCGATCCGGTTCGCGAACGCCCACACCGCGTCTACTCCAGTCATCCGCACATTGCGCACATCGTGCTCGGCGAGCAGTCCCAGGGTGGCGGCGATACCGGGGCGCCAGACCTCGAACCCGAGCACGTTTGATGCCGGCGCGCCCGCAGCCAACGCCGCGGTCGCCTCGCCTACTCCCGATCCGATCTCGACAATCAGCGGCGCCTGCCGACCGAACCAGCCGGCCAGATCGAAGTGGTCGGCCGCCATGGATTCACCTGGAATCACCCAGTCATCGGCGTACGCCGTCCACGCCGCGTGCTGGCTCGGTGTCAACCGGTGACCTCGACGCGAATAGGACAACACCTCACGCAGGTGAGCGCCGTCCGGCGAGAACCGATGCCCCGGCGGCGGTGGCCCCGGCTGGCGCCCGGGAAGCGATTCTCCCGCCGACGGTCGACTCGACCGACTCGCGTTCGACCTCGGTTCGCTGGCCTCGGCAATGCTCGCGGACCTCATGGGGCCATTCTCCGCCAGCCGGCACTGGTGGCGAAAATTTGGCGGATGAGACGAGGCGGTCATGGCAGGGCTGGTTCGTTAGCCCACCAGGCAATAACTATCGGACAGCCGCACCCGTGACTCGCCGGGCAGACCCCAACAAATGCGGAGAGCCC
>JBOFLH010000393.1:0-1513 GCA_051657765.1 Nocardioides sp.
GAGCGAGAGCATTGGCGAGATACCTCGACGTACACCCGGAAAATCCGCAGCGCCGGTTGCTAGCGCAGGCGGTGGCGGCGCTCGTCGACGATGCACTGATCGCCTATCCCACCGACTCCGGATACGCCTTGGGCTGTCGACTCGGCAACCGCGACGGGCGGGACCGGATTCTCGCCATCCGGGAGCTGGACGAGCGACATCACTTCACCTTGATGTGCCGCGACTTCTCCCAACTCGGCCAGTTCGTGCAGGTTGACAACGCGGCTTTCCGGATGATCAAGGCGATGACGCCAGGGCCTTACACTTTCGTGCTGCCGGCAACCCGAGAAGTGCCGCGCCGGCTGATGCATCCCAAGAAGCGAACCGTCGGCGTGCGTATCCCTGACCACCAACTGGTCCACGAGCTACTGGATCTGCACGGTGAGGCGTTGCTGACCAGTTCCTTGATCCTGCCCGGAGAGGACAAGCCGCGCACCATGGGCTGGGACGTCAAGGAGCAGCTCGAGCACACAGTCGACCTGGTCATTGACAGCGGCGAGACCGCGTCCGAGCCCACCACGGTGATCGATTGGTCCGGTGACAGCCCGACGATTGTGCGACACGGCGCGGGAGACACGGCTCGTTTCGAGTGAGGGGGGTCGTGCCTGAACTTCGGATGACTAGAGCCTCACGGCGACCAGAAATCTAGACGACCAGGAACTTCAGGCGGTAGGTCAAGGTTGCCGAACACGAAGCGAAGCCGACGAACAACGCGATGCCGTGATGTCCCAGTGCGGTCACCGTTGCTTGGATCCACCCGTCCTCCGGGTGCGCGATCACGCCCGGTGAGGTCGCACCGACGAGGGCAAAGGCTGCGGTCATCACCGCTGCGGGCAGCAAGCCCGTCAGGATGAAGTCACCGGGTCGGGCAATCAGCGCCATCAGCACGCATAGACAGACGAACCCGAGGTCGAATCCGATCCCGATCGTGTCGCGCACGGACCCCTCGGTCACGATCAGGGTGAGCGCGAGCGCCAGACCCAGTGTCGCCACCGCCCGCGCCGACTCACATCCGCGCACCCACAGTGGGCGATGGATTGGCGCCGTTGAACTCACCTCCCTCACGCTAAGGGTGGGCTCGAGCGCCGTTGAGGTGCCGCGCCGGAGCCGCCGAAATGTCGTGACTACCCACCGCCCGAGGGACTGTCTCGACCTGCCGAGGGCCGGGCAGCTCGACGTCGGTGACCCGGAGATCGGTGAACCGACGAGCCGAGACCAACACTCGCGACTCCCAGGAACCCATCGCCTGGTTGTAGTGGCTGATGGTGGCGCCGAGCGAGCGGCCTAGGTGATCGAAGTGTCGGCCGAGCCCCGCGAGCCGCTCGTGTAGCTCACAACCGAGCTGATGGATCTCGGCCGCCCGCTCGCCCAGGGTCTCCTGAGTCCAGCCATGAGCGACAGTGCGGAGCAATGCGATCAACGTGGTCGGGGATGCCAACACGACCTGGCGAGCGGCGGCGTACTCCAATAGCGA
>JBOFLH010000394.1:0-5580 GCA_051657765.1 Nocardioides sp.
GCGTTGCAGCTGCACGGTGTGTTGGACAACCGGAACGTGCGAAGCCCGCTCGTTCCTCTCGACGACGACGAGTACGCCGCGTTGCGCGCGGCCCTCCTCGCGTCCCACGTCATCTAGAGGAGCCCCAACCTTGAGCTACCCAAAGCTCGATCTGCCCGCGCCGCCACCACTCGCCCCAGCTGGGTTGCGGGTGACGCCATTGGGCGGACTCGGCGAGATCGGTCGCAACATGACCGTCTTCGAGTATGCCGGCCGGCTACTCATCGTCGACTGCGGGGTGCTCTTTCCCGAGGAGCATCATCCGGGTGTCGATCTGATCCTGCCGGACTTCTCGGCGATTCGAGATCGGCTGGACGCGGTGGAGGCGCTGGTGTTGACGCACGGGCACGAGGATCACATCGGCGCGGCGCCGTACCTCCTGCGAGAGCGCGGCGACATCCCGCTGGTTGGCTCCGAGCTCACGTTGGCGCTGTTGGGGTCCAAGTTGCGTGAGCATCGCCTCAAAGAGACTGTGCACCATGTGGTTCGAGAAGGCGACCGAATCACCCTAGGGCCGTTCGACCTTGAGTTCGTGGCGGTGAATCACTCGATCCCGGATGCGTTAGCAGTGGCGATCCGCACTGGCGCGGGCTTGGTCTTGCACACCGGCGACTTCAAGATGGATCAGTTGCCGCTGGACGGTCGGGTCACCGACTTGCGTGCGTTCTCGCGGCTCGGCGAGGAGGGCGTGGATTTGTTCCTCACTGATTCGACGAATGCCGAGGTGCCGGGCTTCACCACTCATGAGAAGGACATCTCACCGGTGCTGGACCGGGTCTTCCACACCAGTCAGCAGCGGATAATCGTGGCCTGCTTCGCATCCCATGTGCATCGCGTTCAGCAAGTCCTGGACGTTGCGGCCAAGCACGGTCGCAAGGTCGGCTACGTCGGGCGCTCGATGGTTCGCAACATGGCCATTGCCCAGGACTTGGGCTACTTGCACGTCCCGCCGGGGGTGATGGTCGACGCCAAGGAACTGGCCGACCTCGCCCCGGAGCGCCAAGTGTTGGTGTCGACCGGTTCGCAGGGCGAGCCCTTGTCGGCGCTGAGTCGGATCGCCCAGCGCAACCACAACTTCGTCCACATCGAAGAGGGTGACACGGTGATCCTGGCCAGCTCGTTGATTCCGGGAAACGAGAACGCCGTCTATCGGGTAATCAACGGGTTGTCTCGCTGGGGCGCCACCGTGGTGCACAAGGGGAACGCGTTGGTGCACGTGAGCGGGCATGCGAGCGCGGGGGAGTTGCTCTACTGCTACAACGTGGTCAAGCCGCGCAACGTGTTGCCGGTGCACGGCGAGATTCGGCACCTGCGAGCGAATGGCGATCTGGCCAAGGCCACCGGCGTCCCGGCCGAGCGGATCATCCTGGGCGAGGACGGCGTTGTCGTCGACCTGGTCGACGGCGTGGCTAGGATTGCCGGCAAGGTGGATTGTGGCTATGTATTCGTGGACGGTACCTCGGTCGGCGAGATCACTGAGGAGAGCCTGCAAGACCGGCGGGTGCTGGGTGAAGAGGGCTTTGTGTCGGTGATCGTGGTGCTCGATGTCACGCGCGGCGCGATCACGGCCGGACCGACCTTGACCGCGCGTGGTTTCGCCGAGGACGATTCCACCTTCGATGCCATTAAGCCGGGGGTCGTCGCGGCCGTGAACGGCCTGCTCTACGAGGGGGTGACCGACGCGCATCAGATCCAGCAGGCGATTCGTCGGGTGATTGGGCGCTGGGTCAACAACACCTATCGCCGGCGTCCCATGATCTTGCCGGTGGTGCTGCACACAGACGACCAAGCAGCGGCCCAACCGTTGACTCTGCCCGATCCGCCAACCTTGTGACTGCGACACGCTCCTGTGAAACGTGATGCAGGTGTGACTATCGCCTAGTGTCGCACCATGGCGACCCGTACGTCCTCCTCACCTCGTCGCGCCCCCAGAGGCGCCACCAATGGTGCTTCGAGGCCGCGGAACAAGACTGCCCGTGCTCGCCGGCAGGCGCCCCGCGGCGCGACCGCGCGGGTGCCGCCGCGTGCGCAGCGCTCCGGGAGAGGACCGATCGCACGTCTGTTCGGCGTGCTCTGGGGTATGTTGCGCGCGACCTGGCTAGGGATCGCGCACGCGATCGGCAGCGGGGTTCGCGGGATCGGACGAACTGCCCGAGACCTCGACCCCGAGCATCGGCGCGACGGCTTCGGTTTGCTGTTGATCGGAGTGTCGGTCGTGGTGGCGGCGGCCATCTGGTGGGACGTGCCGGGCGGCTTCATGGCGGGGGTCCAGACGATGGTGGCCGGCTCGGTGGGCAAGATTGCCTGGCTGGTACCGCTGATGCTGGTGCTCGTCGGCTGGCGCAACCTGCGCAATCCTGAGCGCAATGGCCCGGTCGGGCGGCAGCTGATCGGCTGGACGGCCCTGTCGTTCGGCGTGCTGGGCATCGTGCAGGTAGCGAGCGGGAATCCGCAGCCCACCGCTGGCGACACCACCGCGTTGCAGGACGGCGGCGGCGCGATCGGATTCGTGCTGGCCAGCCTGCTATTTGACCTGCTCCGCACTGGGTACGTCGTGGTGCCCCTGTTGGCTCTGCTCTCCTTGTTCGGCGTGCTGGTGATCACTGCCACGCCGATTTACCAGATCCCGATCAAGTTGCGGTCCGGCCGCGACCGGCTCCTGGGCCGGACACGGCCAGTGGTCGAGGACCCGGTCGTGCCGACTCAGCCGGCGCGAGGTCGCAGCAGGCACGCCTCGACCCCAGCGGTCGAACTCGATACCTACGCCAACGATCCGGCTTACGACTCGCCGGTTCTGCCGCCGATAGCCGACGACGGGCCAGCGACGTCTTCGGACGGACCGGCCGGCAAACCGCCCGGCGCACGGCGCGGCACCAAGACGTTCGCCGAGCCGGCCCCGTCCGTCTTGCCGCCCCCTGCTCACTCGCCCCTCCCGCAACGGGTCGAACAGCTCGAACTCTCCGGCGACATCACCTATACCCTGCCGGGGCACGAGATCCTCAAGCCAGGCAGCACGCACCAGTCTCGGACGCCCGCGTCCGACGCGGTGGTCCGGCGGCTCACCGAGGTGCTGGACCAGTTCGAGATCGATGCCCAGGTCACCGGCTACACCCGCGGGCCGACGGTGACCCGATATGTGGTTGAGCTCGGCCCGGCCGTCAAGGTCGAAAAAATTACCGGCATCCAGAAGAACATCGCGTACGCCGTAGCCAGCGCCGACGTGCGGATCCTCAGTCCGATCCCGGGCAAATCGGCCGTTGGCATCGAGATCCCGAACGTCGACAAAGAGATCGTGTCGCTTGGTGACGTGCTGCGCAGCGGCAACGCGCGCAACGACCAGCATCCGATGGTGGTGGGCCTCGGTAAGGACGTCGAGGGCGGCTTCGTGGTGGCCAACTTGTCGAAGATGCCGCACCTCCTCGTCGCCGGAGCCACCGGTTCTGGCAAGTCGAGTTTCATCAACTCGATGATCACCTCCATCCTGATGCGATCGACACCCGATGAGGTGCGGATGATCCTGGTTGACCCGAAGCGCGTCGAGCTCAATTCCTATGAAGGTATTCCGCACCTGATCACGCCCATCATCACCAACCCGAAGAAGGCCGCGGAGGCACTGGCCTGGGTTGTGCGGGAGATGGACCTTCGCTACGACGACCTGGCGAACTTCGGCTTCCGGCACCTCGACGACTTCAACAAGGCGGTCCGCGCCGGCAAGGTCACCGTGCCCCCCGGTTCGGAACGAACTCTGGCGCCATACCCCTACCTGCTGGTGGTGGTTGACGAGCTCGCTGATCTGATGATGGTCGCGCCGCGCGATGTCGAGGACTCGGTGGTGCGGATCACCCAGCTTGCTCGCGCGGCCGGCATCCACTTGGTACTGGCGACGCAGCGGCCGTCGGTCGACGTGGTGACCGGACTGATCAAGGCGAACGTACCGTCCAGATTGGCTTTCGCCACCTCCTCGCTGGCCGACAGTCGGGTGATTCTCGATCAGCCGGGGGCCGAGAAGCTAGTTGGTCAAGGAGACGGTTTGTTCCTGCCAATGGGTTCGTCCAAACCCGTGCGAGTGCAGGGCTCGTGGGTCACCGAAGCCGAAGTGCACCAGGTGGTCAGCCAATGCAAGAACCAACTCGAGCCGACCTACCGGGAGGACGTGACCGCACCGGCGGCCAACAAGCGAGAGCTCGATGACGACATCGGTGACGACCTGGACCTGGTGATCCAGGCTGTGGAACTCGTCGTGTCTACCCAGTTCGGCTCGACGTCGATGTTGCAGCGCAAGCTCCGAGTGGGCTTCGCCAAGGCCGGGCGGCTGATGGACATTCTGGAGAGCCGTGGGGTGGTCGGACCCAGCGAAGGCTCCAAAGCGCGAGATGTCTTGGTGAAGCCGGACGAGGTCGATGCCGTGATCGCGATCATGCAGGGGGAGTAGTGGACAACGTCGAGGACCAGATCACCGTCTCGGGCAATCCGTTGCTGGCGGGTGCGGTTTCGGTCGGCGCCGCGGCGATCGCGGGCGCGTACGCCGTCCGGGCAGTCGATGCCGGCGGGGCGCTAGCTCCGGTCCTCGCCGCCGGCGCCTTGGGAGCGCTTGCCGTGTTGTGGGCGGCGATTGCCTGGGACGCACGCGCCCCTCGGATGGTGATCGACCGGCAGGGCGTGCGGGTGCGGTTCGCCCGGCAGTGGATCGGGCTCGCCTGGGCCGATCTGGACGGCATGTCGGTTCGCGGCCGTCGCCGGATGGCCCGCGACGGCCGCCTGGTTCCGATCAGCCCAGAAGAGTCCGCGCTGTCCCGGCTGCGGTGGCCGTCGCGCTGCTACGCGGCGTGGCTGGCCAGCGTCTTCGGTGACCCTTATGTCGTACCGTTGGGGTGGACCACCCGCATCGCCGGCGCCGAGCCAGATCTGGCCACCGCTGTTGCTCGGCTCAGCGATTCCGAGGTTCGGACCGCCGGCACCGGATACGTCGACACCGAGTCCGTCGTCGCTGAATCGTCGGACACTGGTACGTCGGACACTGGTACGTCGGACACTGGGCACGCTCCCACCAGACGTCTCGACTTGCTCGGCACCGACACCGGGTTGTCCACGTCGCATCCTGGGCCATCGACACCGGCGTCTGCGCCATCGACGCGCACCCCGCTTGTCGGGGTGGCTGCGCTCGCCCAGAGCGCAGCCACCATGAGTGGACATCGCGATGTGGTCACGGTGGGCGCGAACGCGCTCGACTCGGCGATGCCAGAGCCGGCGCACGCCGACGCGCTGACGTCCGCACTGCCCGAGATTGAGGAGCTGCGTCGCCCGGCCCCGGAGCTTGACGACCTGGCCCCGGACATCGGCCCCGCCGTGGTGTTGCGCACGACGTCCGATGAGGTACCAGCCGGAGACGCCGACCCGCTGGTCGGCGGGACGGCGCGCATCAACGATCCGCGCGACGGTCAATCCATGCCCGGGCACCCCATCGGGGCAGTGCTCAGTGCGGCTCGGCTGCGGCTGCGTCTGTCGGTCGACCAACTGTCGGAGCGCACCCGGATCCGACCG